>JBBQNT010000024.1:0-24379 GCA_038330215.1 Gemmatimonadales bacterium | reverse complement strand
CCGTTCTCGGCTTTTACAGCAACATCGTATCCGTAGGTGGAAACGCCCCGGTTGGAGATCTGTACGAGCAGTTGACGATCCAGTTCGTTGGTGCCCTTGGAGCCGGCCAGACGTACAACTTCCGCGCCGACACCGACAACTCCAGCTTCGACGCACCGCCGCCAACGACCGTGCCGGAACCGAGCACGTACGCGCTCATGTTCTCCGGCCTGGTGGGCATCGGCTTCATGGCCCGTCGGCGTCGCAACGTCTGATTCCAGCAGGCGCATCGTTCGTCGCGAGAATCGATAAACAACGCGGGGCCGATCTTCACCACGATCGGCCCCGCGTTGCATTCGGCCGACCTCGTGCCTGACTCCTCGTTCGGCGTGATTGCTACCGTGCGCTGCTCTTCGCCATCCGGTTGATGCCGCCTTCGGCCAGCCCGCTGAGCAGCCGGTCCGCGTGCTTTTCCTCCTCGAGTGTCTCGTCCAGCAGTGATCGAACCTCGTCGAGCCCGAGCGCGCGCGCGTGCTCACTGATGCCCGCACTTGCGGGTGTCGCAGCCGAATGGCGAAGCCTCTGGATGACACCTGCCCGGAATCCGTTTCCGTCAGCCACGGCCCACGTCGCATCGTCAGGAGTCGGCTGTATCACTCGATGGTCGCGCTTTCTGCTGCACGAACTCCTCACCGGCCGTACGATCAACGTGCGGCGAGTTCACCGAATAGCGTTCCCGACCTTCCGCCTCTGTCATCCCGCTCTGCGCACGCAGGCCGCGCGGCTGATGCATGCTCAGTGCATGAACGTCCGCTTCCCTGTGGGAGGAGCTGAGCGACGCTACTTGATCTGGCTTCAGGCGCTGGCGCTGCGTGCGCTTCCTGTGTAGTGGCATTCCGCGTTCCCCCTGTCAGGTGTGCCGCCGCAGCCGGCGCTGAGCATGACTGCACGAGGCGTTCGCGCACCGCTGCTGACGTCACGTAATATCCGACAGTGAAATGCGCGGCGACATCACACGCCGGTGGTGATTACGAGTGAGCCCTGTGGGCTATTCGCGTGATGCGATGCGACACAACCGCAGCAGGGCATATTGCGCGTGATGGAGTCCACGCCACCGGCGCCGTACTTCCCACACCCCGATTGAAGTCCCATCCGGCCCGCCAGTGACTGGCGAAAAAAGCGGTGAGCACGAATCCATTTCGTGCCCACCGCTCTTGAACTGGCGAACGGTACCAAGCCGATAGCTCGAGTCTCGTTATGGGAGCGGACTATCGCAGACAATCTGCGTGATTGGACCCTCTCCGGAATGACCCGGGTTCGGTGCATAGGTGCCGTCCTGATTCACCAGCACGAGTTTCACGATGTTGCCGCTTATTGCCGACCCGACCTTGTTCACCGTGTTGGTCACGATCACCAGCACGTTCTGCGGAATTCTGTCAGGTGGATTGGAGCTGTTGCCGGGGCGGCTGGTCCATGTGCCACCACAGAAATTATCGCGTTCATTGGCATAACCCTTGAACGCCGCCACTCCATTGCTCACGAATCCGCTCATGGAGTTGTTTTTCCACCACTGGGCACCCCAGAAGTATGCAGGGTCTCCAACAGCATGCGGTTGCACATCACCAATAACGAACCCACTGACGGCGACGGGAACGACTTCAAGCAGGTAGTCGTTGAAGTCGTCGTCACCGAGCGCTGGGAAAGCTTGCGAATTGTCCTCTATCCCAACCAGGAACTTGCTTTCCGTCGAGTTGGTGAACAGCACAAACTGTTGCACCGGTTGCACTCCTCCGTTGATATCGCCGGTAGCATCCGAACATTTGTTGTTGTCATCGCTGCAGCCGGTGCCCGCGATACCGTCGCGCTTGAAGTAGAATCCCCAGTCCATGCCGGCAGGCGGATTGATCAGCGCAACGCTGCCAATCGTTTTGCTTCCCCAGCCGGCAACAGGGTAGAAGGTGTACACGCCCGCCCCGCTCTTCGTGAACCAACCGACTTCGCTTGTCGCAGTGTTGTAGACGCCAAGCAGCTTCACGACGTAGGTGTAATTGCCGCTGAACATGAATGACGACGCTTTGCGGTTCTCCGGTCCATCGCCCCAATACTTGCCGCCGACGTAACCGCCCATATTGGCATCAGAGCCTGCGACGGCATTCGCGCAGTCACCGTAATTGCCCACAGCATAAAAGCCGGCGTTGCAGTCCACGCCATCGTTCGACGGATTGTCCCAGAACTCAGTCGTGAGGAAGCCGCTGTTGTTCGCGTCAATCCCGTTGACAAACGCCCCTCCGTCAGGTCCAGCGATGACGACATCCGCGGCGGCGAGCATCGACGAAATCGAAGTTCTGGCGGATACCTCGTCGGGACCTACCGCAGTCGGTATGTCTGCGCAGGACGCCAACAGCACCGCAGCGCACAGTCCTCCCGCTGAAAACACAGAACGGAAGCCAGGTGAAATGCTCATGGTCGTTTCTCCTTGGCCAATGCCGCTAATCCACACGCGCACCGGTCGAATCGCGAGTATTGCTACCCGATCCAGTCGCAACCAGTCGCAGATTGCGAAGATCCGAAATGTGCGCCCATTGACAGTGACGAAACTGTCTGAAGTCGGAGTGTGATTTGCGGACGCTCAGCGGATTGGGCACTGGTTCCAAGGCCGTTCTGCCCCGGAATGATGCTGCTTAGCTCAAGTTACTAGGAACGGAAGTCTGATCGAATGTCTCTCAAGGGGGAAATCGAGATTGATCAGGTCGCACGAATGCATTCTTTTGATCACAATGCTGATGATTGGCGAACTCAGCTGAACGATTTTTCGCCATGGTCGCTGACAGCGCATCGTCACTCGCAGTCGTACCGCGTCCGTACACGTGGCAGATGTACATTGCCTCTTGTCATGACGGCATGCCCGACGAACTGCCGCCGCGTGCCGATAGACAGTTCACCAGTCGGGTGTGGCATCGCCGTCGCGCCCGGAGCCGCTGCGGATTCGGTGCCCCCCCCAACGGGTCGGTCGAGCGACTGCGCGCCGATACAGCGTCGCTGTCGCATTGTCGCTCGCACCCTGCCTCTGCCTCTGCCTCTGCATCTGCATCTGCCACGCCCACCAATGACCGAGTTCGACCGCTGGCTGGGATCCGCCGGATTGTTCCAGTACGCCGCGCTGCTCGCCGAGCACCGCGTGGATTTCGACGTGCTGCCCGAGCTCACCGAGGAGGACCTGCGCGACCTCGGCCTGCCACTTGGCGATCGGAAGCGCCTGCTGCGTGCGGCTGCGGCCCGCGTGTCGGCGGGGCTGTCAGTCGCACCGGCAGTCGCACCGGCAGTCGCACCGCCGGCAGCGCAGCTGACCGCAGAACCGGATGCCGAGGTCGTCGAAACTCGCGCCGAGCGACGGCAGGTCACCATCGTGTTCTGCGACCTCGTGGACTCGACGGCGCTGGCGAGCCGCCTCGATCCGGAAGAGCTGGCCGATGTGATGAAAGGGTATCAGGACCGCTGCGAGGCGGTGGTGTCCAAGTGGGACGGGCATCTGGCGGAGTTCCTTGGCGACGGTGCCGTGGTCTACTTCGGCTGGCCGCTGGCGCACGAGGACGACGCGGAGCGTGCCGTGCATGCGGCGCTCGAGCTGACGCGCACGGCGGGTGAGCTGATGGGAGGTGGCGAGCGGCTCGCCGCCCGTGCCGGTATCGCGACCGGCCTGGTAGTGGTCGGCGACATCATGAGCGAGTCGCATCATCGGCGCGCGGGGGTGGTCGGGACGACGCCAAACCTCGCCGCGCGCGTGCAGGGGATCGCGCCGTCGGGCGGCGTCGCGATCACGCTGCAGACGCGCAAGCTGATCGGCGAGAGCTTCGCGCTGGAGCCGGTCGCACCGCAGGCGGTCAAGGGGATTCCCGATCTGGTGGAGTCTTGGCTGGTGACCGGCGTGCGCGATGTTCGCAGCCGGTTCGACGTGCGTGCTGGCGCCGACCGACGCCGCATGGTCGGGCGCGAGCAGGAAGTGGCACGACTGCTGGGCGAGTGGGCATCGGCGCTCACGGGGAGTGGGCGTGTGGTGCTGATCACCGGCGAGGCCGGGATCGGTAAGTCGCGCCTGCTGCAGTCGCTGGTGGAAGGCACGAGCGACACCGCCCGCCAGCACATTGCATTTCAGTGCTCGCCGTTCCACCGGCATACGGCACTGATACCGTTCATCGAGTGGCTGAAGCGTTCGACGGGCATTCAGGTCGCCACCGATGCACCAACGGCGCTGGAGCGAATCGAGGCGTACCTCGCGCAGCTGGGCTACGACCTCGAGGAGAACGTGCCGCTGATCGCGGCGCTGCTCTCGGTGCCGGCCGACTCGCGCTATGCGACACCACTGCTCAGCCCGCAGCTGCAACGCGAGCGCACCATCGACCTGCTGCTCGACCTGATCCGCGCGTCGGCCGAGTCGCGACCGGTGCTGATGGTGCTCGAGGACCTCCACTGGGCCGACCCCACGACGGTCGAGTTGCTCACGCGGCTCACCGATTCGTGCCAGAGCTTTCCGGGGCTGATCGTGATGACCACGCGTCCCGGGTTCGAGTCGCCGTTTGCGGAGCAGGCGGTCAGCCACATCGTACTCAACCGGCTGGCGGCAACCGCCACGCTGGACATCATCGCCGACCTGACGGGAGGCCGTCGCCTCCCGGAGGCAGTGCTCCAGTCGGTGGTGGCGACGGCGGGTGGTGTGCCGTTGTTCGTAGAGGAGCTGACCAAATCGCTGCTCGAATCGGGCCGGCTGCGCGAGGCAGGCGACACATACGAGCTGTCGTCGCAGTTGGCGGACCTGCTGATCCCAGCCACGCTCCACGACTTGCTGGTGTCGCGTCTGGACAGCCTCGGCAGTGGGAAGGTGGTGGTGCGCGTGGCCGCGACGGTGGGGATGCGTTTCGGGCGCCGCCTCCTGGAGCAGGTGGTGCCGTCGCTCGCCGGTCGCATGCGCGACGATTTGCGTCACCTGTGCGACGCGGGGATCCTGGAGGCGACTTCAGGCGATGGCAGCGACGAGGCGTTCGCATTCAGGCACGCGCTGGTGCGCGAGGCCGCGTACCAATCGCAGCTCAAGTCGCGGCGCCGACAGCTGCACGTCGACGTGGCGCGGGTGCTCGAGCAGCACTATCCGAGCGTGCTCGCCGCTGAGCCAGAGCTTCTGGCGCTCCACCATGCGGAGGGCGGGCAGGTGGAGCGTGCGGCCGAGTACCTGCTCAGTGCCGGTCAAATGGCCACGCGCTCGAGTGCGCTCCGCGAAGCGGTGACGCACCTGTCAAAGGGACTGGAGCTGGTGCGGAACTCGCCGCACACGTTGCAGCGCGACCGGCTCGAACTGCGGCTGCAGGCGGCCCTGGGCACGACGTACATGCAGGCGCGCGGCTGGGCGGCGCCTGAAGTGGAAACCGCGTACCTCGCCGCGGCGACGCTCAGCGAGGCCGCGGAGACACCGGCCGAGGAGATCCGCGTGCTGTGGGGGACGTGGGTCTACTACCAGGTGCGCGGTCAAATCGATGATGCAGTGGCCGCCGCCGCACAGATCCAGGCGCGTGCCGAGCGCGACCAGTCGGACGAGTCGCTGCTGGTTGCTGACATGATCGGGTTGCAGGTGCATCTCTACGCCGGCAACGTGCGCGAGTCGCTGCTGCGCTGCGAGCGTTTCCGGCAGCGATATGACGCGGAACGCTACCGTTCGCTCACCGACCTCTACTCCACCGATCTGGAGCTCGTGTGCCTGGTCCACGAAGCAATCGGGCTCTGGATCACGGGCCAGACGAGCCGTGCGATCGCGACGGCGCAGCAGGCGCGTGCATTGGCCACGGCGGGCCAGCACCCGTACTCGATCGCATGGAGCCACACCTGGGGTGGCGTGGTGGATCTGCTGGCCGGCAAAACCGCCGAGCTGGCGCCGGCATTGCAGACCGGTGCCGAGATCGCGCGCGAGCATGGGTACGCCTACGTGGTGGCGATGGCGCGCACGTTGCGGGGGTGGCTCACGGGCGCCATGGGCGACCCGGCGACGGGGGCGAGCGAGCTGCGCGCAGGGCTGACGGATTTCCGTGCGACCGGCGCCGAAATCGCCTGCCCCTTCTTCGAGACGCTGGAAGCGGAACTGCTTCTGCGCGCGGGCCAGCCCCACGAAGCGTTGGTCGCGTTGTCCCGGGCGCTGACGCAGATTGATCTTTGGGGTGAGCGCTGGACGGAGGCGGAAGCGTACCGGCTGCAGGGCAATGTTATCGTGGCACTGCACGCGTCGTGCACGCCCGAGGCGGAGGCGAGCTATCGGGCCGCGCTCGAGATCAGCGAGCGGCAGGGGGCACGCGGGTGGCAGCTCCGCGCAGCGCGTGATTTTGCGGCGGCACTCCAGCAGAGCGGTCGTGGTGCGGAGGGACGGGTGCTGCTGGCCCCGCTGCTGGAGTCGTTCGCTGGGACCCCGGTGACGCAGGACGTGGCGCAAGCTCAGGCGATTCTTGCGGGACTGACGGAAACCTACTGACCGGAGTGCGTGTCGCGATGCCGCAGAGCACAGGGTATGACGTGATCATTGTGGGCGCGCGGTGTGCCGGCAGCTCCACGGCGATGCTGCTTGCGCGGCACGGCCACTCGGTGCTGCTGCTGGATGCAGACAGCTTCCCGAGTGACTTCCAGGCCTCGACGCACATGCTGTGGCAATCGGGCGTGGCGCGGCTCGCGCGCTGGGGGCTGCTCGAACGCCTGAGGGCCACCGGCTGCCCGCCGCTTCGCAAGATCACGCTTGATCTGGGCGTGATGTCGATGGCAGGCAATGCACCGCCGGCGGATGGCATCGACGAGGCGTACTGCCCGCGACGCATGGTGCTCGACTCGCTGCTGCTCGATGCGGCGCGTGAGGCGGGGGTGGAGTTCGAGTCGGGGGCGAGGGTCCGCGAACTTGTAACCAGCGACGGGCGTGTCTCAGCGGTGACCTGGACCGATGCGGCGGGCGCCTCGCAGACGGCCAGCTGCCGCATCGTGATCGGCGCCGACGGTTCGAGTTCCACCATCGCGCGCCTGGTGGCCGCGCCAATGCTGGACGAGCACTCGCGTCACGAAGGCATCATCTGGTCGTACTTCAGCAACGTGCCAAGCGAGGGAATGGAGTTCTACTCGCGACCACGCCGCATGCTGATGGTGTACCCGACGAACGAGGGCCAGTCGCTGGTCGGCAGCTGCGTGCATCACGAGGACTACGCGGCGCTGGCGAAGGAGGCGGACACGGGAATGCTGGCGGAGTTCGAGGCGCTCGCGCCATCGCTGGCGGCGCGGGTGCGGGCAGGCACGCAGGAGAGCAGCTGGCTGACGCGCTCCACGCGCGGCTTCCGCCGCCAGGCCACGGGACCGGGGTGGGCGCTGGTGGGTGACGCCGGCCTGACCATGGATCCGATCACGGCGGCCGGCATCAGCAACGCATTTCGTGACGCCGACCTGCTCAGCGAGGCGGTGCACGACGGTCTTGCTGCCGGCGCGTCGCTGGATGAGGTGGTGGCAAGTTTCGGCGCGGAGCGGGACGCGGCGTCGGTGCCGCTGTACGAGTTCGCGCGCGAATCGGGCAAGCTCGAACCACCGCCGCAGCAAATCATGGACCTCTTCGCCGCCATGCCCGGGCAGCAGCAGGCGATCAACGACTACTTCGGCGTGTTCGCGCAGACCGTGCCGGTGACGCAGTTCTTCTCGGAGGCGAACTTCGTGAAGATCCTCTCGCAGGCGGGCCAGACGGCGAGCGTGCAAGGCTGATTGGAGGCCGCGGCACGTGTGATCCGGCGCGCCGCTGACAAGACGTCGCGGCGCGCATGATCCGGCGCGCCGCTGCCGCTTACGCCGTTGTACGTCGGTAGAGCAGCGCGGTGACGCTCATCTCGATGCCGATGCCCATGACCACGAGATGATCCTGCGTGATCTGCTCGCGGCAGGTGGAGAGGTTCACCGCCGCCGTGGCCGACACCATATCGGCATAATCGGTGACCGTGCTGATGTAGACCGCCGGGTTGATGTGCGTGCGCCAGTACTCAGCCACCATCTTCGAGGTCTGGTGCGGCACGAGCGCGATATCCTGCGCCTTGATCCCGTTGCGAGCCAGCAGCTGTTGAACCACGGCGACTGGTGCCGGCAAGCCGAAGTGCTTCACCGCCGGGCCGCCGCGCACGGGGTCCAATTGCATCATCGCATCGGAATAGACGGTGCGGCTGTCCGCATGAAACGGCGGCACACTCACCGGCCGCTGTGCCATGCGGAAGGCACCGTAGTATTGCGTGTCGGTGTGATGCTCCCAGTCCACCAGCGCGAACCGTGTTGCATCGCTGGTGCGCGCAACGACTGCTGCACCGGCGCCATCGGAGGCGGCGGTGCACACCGCCTCGTGGTAGTCCATGTGTGACGTCCAGGCACTGGCCGAGACTACCAGTGCAGTGGTGATGGTGCCCGCGGCGATGAGGTCGTTGGCGAGTTTCAGCCCGTCAACGAATGGCGTGTACTCATTGTTCAGCGACATCACGCGACAGCTGCCGGGAAGCCCGAGCTGTGCGTGCACCGCGCCGAGCGCGCTGGGTGCGACGTACTCGCCCATCGTCGCGGCACCGATCAGCAGGTCGACCTCAGCGACTGCAATTTGCGCCTCTTGCAGCGCCTGCGTGGCGGCCGCCACCGCGATGCTCACCACGGTCTGCCCGGGGCCAAGCACGCGTCGGTAAGTGAGTCCGTCAAAGATGTCGTGGTTCGGCGGCGGGTTCTGGCGCACCCAGGCAAAGACCGGGTCGTCGTTGCCGCGGATGATGTCACCAACGGCCGCGCCGGTGCCGGTGATTGCGATGCGTGTCTCGGTCATCGCTTCAGCCAGCGGAAGTGGGCTCACAGTTGAGTGCCTCCGGCGCCTGCTTCCACGCCGGTGTCGGCAGCCCGAGATGCCGCTGCAGCATGTCTTCGGCGGTCTGCAGGGCGCCTTCCACCCAGCCCTGCGCGTGCGAGTACGCCTCCCCGCAAATGAACACTGGGTAGGGCGGCTTCGGCTGCACGATGCGCTGCGACACCTCAAAGCTCTGCACCCCCACCTGCCAGAAGTTGGCACCACCACCGAACGGATCCTCGCCCCAGTCGCGGTAGGCGGCGGAGTACGGCGCCGGGACGGCGGTGGGGTCCTTCACGCCATGCATCTCGAGCAGCTGACGGTGCACCTCGTCCACCATGCGCTTCGGTGCGGCCAGTGACGACCAGGCTGGCAGTGCGAACTCCTCGCTCACCACGGCAGGATCATCGAGGTGCGGCGTGGTGGTGGAGTCGCGCAGTCCAGCCCAGTAATCGAGATCGGTGCCGTCGTCGTAGATCAGGATGACGGCATGACCGTTGTCTGGATTCACCTTCCAGTAGATGCACTGGCGGATCGGCAGGTCGGTCACCGACTTGCCGGCACTAATCGTTCGCATCAGTCCAGTGCCGGTATCCACCGGCTTCATCTCCTCCCACCAAGCGCGCGTGTAGCAGATTGCCAGCTTGAAGAGCGGGATCGGCAGCACCGACCGCACGAGGGCCTGCACATCGGTGTTGACGGGATCGAACACGGGCCCTCGCGGTTCGAGCAGCTCAAGTGAGCGGCGAGGCATGGCGAGGATCAGGGTGCGCGCCGTCACCGTCATGTCCCCGCTTGCAGTGGCGAAAGCGAGTGTCAGCGACTGGCTGGGCGACTCGGCGTCGAAGCCGCGAAGCCGCGTGTTCATGTGAATCACACCGCCGAGTGCGGTGACCTGTTCACCGAGTGTCAGCGGAAGCGCGTCAAATCCGTTCACGACATGCAGGTACTTCACCAGCGGCCCGTAGTCACCGACGTTCCAGGAGAAGCCATCGGCGGCATTCCATGTGTGCAGGATGCTGTCGTAGCCCGAGCTGTCCTGCGCGAGGTCGAGCGCTTCGCCGCCGATCGCGCGCAACATCAGGTAGCGCATGGGCAGCGCGTGCAGTTTGACGCCGTCGATCTCACCCTCGCGTGCGATCTTCTCCCAGTCGGCGGCGCTGAGCTTCGTGGAGAGGTCCTGCCAGTTTTCGATGCGGATGCCGACGACCCGCAGGATCACACCGGAGAGTGCGCGCATCGCCGCAACTGCGGTGAGATTTCCGAGATTCTCGGGTGCGCGCTCGCCGGGGCCGAGCTGGTACGGCAGGTTGGCGGCGTCGGCGAGTTCGAAGATGCGCAGCAGCGTGCCGCGCAGGTACGCCACGTTCTCCGGCTGCACGTCGAGCAGCGTCTCGGTGGCGAGCCCGAGGTGCTGCACCAGCGATGACGTCCATGCCTGCGTGGGGCAGATGATGCGCATGCCGCCCAGCTCCACGCGCGCGTCGGGGATCTCAGGTGGGACCACGGAGAGCAGGCGGCCGCCAAGCCGTCCGCTGCTTTCGAATACGGCCACACGCGGTGGGGTCTCGCCGGGCGGAACATCTGACAGCAGTCGCCACGCGCTGTACAGGCCGGACACACCGCCACCGATGATCGCGTAATCCAGTACCTCGGCAGATGGCGTGCTCATCACACTTTTCCGGGCGGGGCCGCGGGCACTGCCGCCTCGCCGCAGGGCGGCGGCGGCAGGGTGGGCCAGCCGTATGGCGGCATGGCTGCGGTGTCGATGTGTGCGACGATGACCTGCGGACGTCGGTTCGCGTCGGCCTGCTGGATCGCGGTGCGCAGCGCGGCTTCGAACTGCTCCGGGCCCTGATCCTTGGTGATGGACACGGCGTCAGCGCCGAAGCCCTCGGCGACCTTCACGAGATCGGGTGCACCCAGTGCGTAGTAGTCGTGCCAGGATGCATCGGCCGGGAAGAGGTCGGCCATGCCCTGGCTGACCATCGCAAGATCGTTGTCGTAGAGCACGACGATGATCGCGCCGATGCCCTGCTGGGCGGCGGTGGAAATCTCGCCGCAGTGCATCATGAAGGCGCCGTCGCCGACGATCGCCACACAGATCTTCTCGGGGGCACCGAGCTTGCCGCCGATCACCGCGCCCACGCCGAAGCCCATCGGCCCCATGCCGAGCGCGGCGTGGTAGCGCACCGGCGGGTCAATCACCATGTAGTGCAGCGACCAGCCTACGCAGTTGCCGGCGTCGATGAATACGTGTCCATCGGTGACTGTCTCGTTGATGACGCGCACCAGTGCGGCGGGATTGATCGGCGTGGCGTACGAGGAGCGATAGTCCGGATCGGCGTACGGCGAGTTGTCGCCCGTGATGCTCGACATGAGTTGCCGGCGCGCTTCGGCCTGCTGCAGGTTGGGCTGATGCAAAAGGGCGATCTCGCAGAGAGCGTCGATGGTCGCACCAGCCTCACCCACGATACCTCGCGTGACCGGATATTCTCGGCCGATCACCGACTGGTCGAGGTCCACCTGCACCAAGTGCGTGGTGGGCACGAGCAGGCGTGAGTACTGGTCCGTCGCCGCGTCAGACGTGGCGAGCTCGCCGAGGTTCGAGCCGATCACCACCATCGTGTCGAAGTGGTCCGGGTCACCGTCCGGCATCATGTACAGCGCGGGCCAGCGGCAGGCAGTTATGCCGAAATTGCGCAGGGACATGGGATGGCTCTCGGGGAAGATGCCCTTCGCGTCGGGCGTCGTCATCACGGGAATGGCGTAGCGTTCCACGAGCTCCGTGAAGCGCTGCATGCGCTGCGGGTTGGCCAGTGCGGCACGGGCACCGTTGCCCAGGAAGAACAGCGGGCGCGTGGAAGCGGCGAGATCGTCGAACGTCTGCCGCACGCGCTCCACGTCAGTGCCGCTGGCCGCTGTTCGGTAGCTGCTGGGTGACGTGGGGAAGGCGATGCGATAGGGGTTCGCCTTGTCGCTGCCTGTGACGCAGCTGCCGGCGATGTTGTTCGGGAGGCTGATGTGCGCGGCGCGACCCGGGAGTGCGCGGGCGGTACGCAGGGCCTGCGTGAACAGCGTGGTGAAGTTCATTTCGTGCGAGACGATCGCGCTGTACTCCACCGCGTTGCGGAACATGACGCTTACATCGAGTCGGGAGTCCACGCCTTCCTGGAGGTAGCCCTGCCCGGAGAACTGCTGCGGGATCTCGCCGGTAACCACCAGCAGGCTGCAGTTGGCCGACTGGGCGTTCATCGCCGCCGTGACCGCATTGGTGGCAGACGGGCCGGACGTGGTGAACAGCACGCCGAGTCCGCCGGTGACGAGCGCATACCCGTGTGCGATGTAGCCGGCGCCTGTCTCGTGCCGGCCAATCACGAAGTTGAAGGTCTGTCGGCGCCGCTTCAGTTCGTCCAGCACGTAGATCAGTGCCCCACCGGGCACGCCGAACACCGTTGTCGCGCCCTCGAGCTCGAGATAGTCGAGCAATAGCTGGGCGACCGTCCGGTTGTCCTTCGTGGTCATCAGCATGCCTGCCGACACGCCGGCGTCCGGATGCGACATAGAACAGTCCTCATGTGTTCGGGAAGAGACGCACGATGGCGGCGAGACCGGCAGAACGTATCACGAGTTCCGGTGGTGCGCGAATGGCGGGAACGCGACGGTCGGCAACTGCAGCTGGCGGCAGAGGATCACGAATGCCGGCAGGTGGCGCAACGCATCGAACGCCGGTCGCACGCCGATCCAGATCAGGTCGGCGGCACCGACGTCGCGCGCTTGCCTCAGCAGCCGCATCGCCTCGTCGGCGTCACCCAGAGCCGTCGCGATCTGGGCCATCAGCACCGGTGACTGGTATCGCTCTGCCAGCTGCGCCGCGAGCCCCGCGCGGCACTCCGCGGCACGCACCGCATCACCCGATGCGGCATGCAGGTGCCCGAGGGCAGCGAGGATCTCGGCACTCGGCTCCAGCGATCTAGCCTGCTGCAGAGCGATCCTCGCGGCGCGCAGGTCGCCCCGGAGCTCGAGCGCCAGACCGAGGAAAAAGTAGCCCATCGCGAATCGGTCGTCGAGCTGCAGCGCCTCGCGGCTGTCGGCGATCGCGGCGTCAGGGTTGCGCGCGTAATAGTGCGCGGCGGCGCTGCTCACGATGATCGAGCGCGAGAGCGGGTCGAGAGTGCGCGCGACGGCCAGCGATTGCTGCGCCTCGTCGAACCGGCCCTGCGGCACGAGTACCGTACTCGCAAGCCACTGGTGCGACGTGGGGTACTGCGGATCGGCGGCGATGGCGGCGTCGAAGTCGCGCGTTGCGCGATCCCAGTCCCGTTCATGCACCGCCAGCACGCAGCCGCGCGCGCAGAGCGCCTCAGCCGACGACGGATCGAGCGAGAGCGCCAGCTCCGCGGCGGCGCGGGCCTGCGGCATCACGTCGAGCGGTGCGGCGAGGCCGTACAGACCAAGTGTAGCAAGCGTTTCTGCCTTGGCCGCCGCCGCGCGCGCGAACACCGGGTCGATGGCCAGCGCGTCATCGAGATGTGCCAGACTGCGCTGCATCGCAGCCTCGGTGCGCATGCCCCAGAAGTAGCGGCCCTTCACGTACTGCTCGTACGCCGGCACACTGGAAGTGGGCGGCGCGCTGAGCACGTGCGTGGTGAGCGGTGCGCTGTCACCGCTGCGAAGGAGGGTGCGCAGTCGCGTGCTCACGGCGCGCGCGAGATCATCCTCGATCGCGAACACATCGCCGGTTTCGCCGTCGAAGCGCTCAGACCAGATCTCGGTGCCGCTGCCCGTATCGACGAGTTTCGCCGTTACACGCAGCCGGTCTCCGGCGCGCCGCACGCTCCCCTCGACCAGTCGGCGCACGCCGAGGCGCACGCCGATCTCGCGCACGTCGAGCTGTGAATCCTTGAACACGAAGGCCGAGGTGCGCGCGATCACGCGCAGCCCGGCGACGCGACCGAGTTCGTGCGTGAGCGCTTCGCAGATGCCGTCGGCCAGATACTCATCGCCTGTATCGGCGCTCATGCTGGCGAAGGCGAGCACCGCGATGGTGTTCGGCGGCGCCGATTCGCGGGCGGCCGACGGCGCGGTGTCACCGCGCAGCACCGCATCGAGTGCCGCGGTGACCTGCTCGCCGCCCTGCGGCCGGTCGGCCGGCTCACGTTCGAGCAGGCGCACGATGAGCGCCCGGAGCTCGGCGGGAACCATGGCGGCCGATGCGGGAAACACGGGTGCGACGCCGGCCAGCTTGCGGCTCAGGATCGCCATGGCCGTACGGCCGGGGAATGGCACGTCCCCGGTGAGCATCTCGAACAGCAGGCAGCCGAGCGCGTAGAGATCGGCGCGGCCATCTACCGATTCGTCCAGCGCCTGCTCCGGGCTCATGTACGCCGGCGTGCCGATCGCGAGGCCGGGCGTGGTGAGACGGAGGTCGGTGTCGAGCGCGGTGGTGCTGGAGCGGGCGATACCGAAGTCGGCGACGATGGCGTGCCCAGCGGAGAGCAGGATGTTCTCCGGCTTGATGTCGCGGTGCACGACCTGCCGTCCGTGCGCGTAGGCGAGCGCATCGGCCACCTCGCGCGCGATGAGCAGTGCATCGCGCAGTGACAGGGCACCATCGCGCTGCAGCCGGTGGCGCAGCGATTCGCCGTCCACGAAAGGCATGACGTAGTACGCGCGCCCGTCGGCCGTGTCGGAGTCGAGCAGCGGCAGGATATGCGGGTGCTGCAGCTGCGCCGTAACGTGGATCTCCTGCGTGAACCGCTCGGCGCCGAGTGCGGCGGTGGCATCACCACTGAGCAGCTTGACCGCGACGCGACGGTCGTGCTTGCGATCGTGGGCCAGAAAGACAGTGGACATACCGCCGCGGCCAAGCTCCCGTTCGATGACGAAGCGGTCTCCCGGAATTCCAAACGGCTCGGGTGACCCTTCGACTCGTACGTTCATTGGGGCGTGGGGAGCGGATGCGGCATATTGGCCAGCGAAGCCGCCAGCACCCCAACCATACGGAGCGGGCATCACTGATGCCAGAGGGGGTAAAGTCCGGGGGCATGCTCGGCCAACGCGAACCCCGTGTTCACTTCGGCGGTCACGGATCTGGCGCAGCTGGCATACATCGCCCCGCTCGGTGAGATCCAGGGCGAGCGCGCCTATTCATCGCACACCTACCTGTTCAATGTCTCGGCTGCACCGGTGCCCGTGAAGGCACCGACGGCGCTCGACGTATACAACGTGGTGTATTCCGGCGTCGACTACGCGATCGAAGCGCGGGTGAACTGCAACGTGTTCGTCTCGCTTGGTCACATCACCGCGCCCGCTGCGGAGTTGGTCGCGATTGCCCGGAGCTCCCATATCGGGTTGGACCCGAACGCGCCCACCAAGGTGACGTATGCGGCGGGAGCATCGATGGGGCCACGAGCGGCGGGGCAGTCTCAGGCGTGGGACCTGGGGATCTACAACAAGGCCCGGGTTGGCGCTGCTCAATCCGATGCGCGGAGCGAATCACGACAAGCTTCTGCACTCGACGTGTCCGTACGAATACGAGAATGCCGCCGACCGCGAGGATGCGTTCGTGAATCCGGCCATCTCTCCGGTCACGATCGCGAGTACCCTCGTTGGGAGCGTGCGACACATCGTCGAGAACGGGGGCGAACTGCTGTTCGAGGGTGTCCCACTTCCCGAGACCGTGACCACGGAGCAATGCTATCCATCGACTCCGGGATATTCCTACTTCAAGCTGGTCAGCAGCACAGAAATGCATTTCGTCAGGTCGAATGCCGGCGTGTGTCCGGGGACGTTTCCAGCGGCAGGATTTCAAGTGTATCGGCGGTAAACTGACGACGGCGATCGTGCGAAGCCGATGGTCATCGCGGTGTGCTCGGTGCCAGCTTCGTTTCCGCTCCATTTGTACATCACCGTGACCGCGGCAAGTGAAGCGCCGAGTGCCTGACGACCGGACTCAGCGCCCACGGCTTCAGTGTGTCGGGCGACGGCACCAGTCTCGCGTACTCGACCGTTGCCGGAACGGTCACCATCTGGTCTGTGCAACCAGCACATTTACCGTGCTTCGCTTGATGGCGGCCGCGCGCCGCAGCTCACGAACGGTACGTGGAATGATGTCACCACGCGAGCAGCCTACCAGTTCACCACCGGCGGAGAAACAGACGGCAGCTCACGGATGACGGCTTTGGTCTTTTGGGACTGATACCAGTCCTTCCCGGCGTGTTCGAGGCGTGTGCTGGCGTCCGACATCACTGGATAGGCGCTGGCAACAACCAAAATGTTGCCTGACTTTCGCAGGCAGACCACGACGTACTCTGCATCGCCTTTGACCATGGTCGCAACGCCCGATGCGTCCTTGGTCCGCACGATCTGCTTCGTGCTCCCCACAGTAGCAACGGCCGTTCGGGAGTATAGATCGACACCATCGTCGTCGGAGTTTCCGAGCAGGGTGCTCAGGGCGAGCACCCCGAGTGAGCAGTTGAGTGCGGCGGTGGTGGCCTCGACGGACGACACTGGCGAATCGAACATGGAATGTTCCGTGCGCTTCTTGTACGCGGCCTTGAGGTGTTCGTCCACAGCAACCGTGTCTCCCACGCCCGTCCTGCTCCCGACGGTTCGCTTCGTCGTCCAGAAATCCTCGCCCTTCATGTGGGCGTCGGCATGGGACTTCGCTTTACTCACGTCTCCAAGAATCTGCGTGATGATAGAGGCGGTAATACCGGTGGACGTCCCTGCAGCAGCGATGGCGTCCGCAACGGTGTAGTTGTAGAGTGGCATTGAGACGTCACCTATCAAAAGGTTTGAGCGAAGACCGACGCGACTCGCCGGGGCTGACAGATTGACTCGCGCCCAGCTATTATAGCGCGCCGACCCACCTATCGCCCATGATATCTTCGCCACGTGGTGCTAATTTTCCTTCCCATCTACAGGCGGCGGTGAATGCAGCAAACGCATGCGGCGTCTCGCGTGGCCCAGCGGGCCATCATGACGCTTGTCGGAACACTGCTCTCCACACTTGCCGCGTGCACCACGTCGGCTGAGTGGAACGGAGGCGCCGGCACACAGGATTCGTCCGGTACCATCGTTGCGTTACCGCCGACCGACCACGTCGACCTGATGGCGCGTGAGCCGATGCTCGCAGAGGCGCTCGACGGCACGCTCTACATCAGTGGATACGGCGAGGATTTTCCGGTGTTGTGGCGGAGCACCGATGGTGGTGCGCGGTGGGAACGAGTGAACGTCGGGACGGCGGCAGACGGCGCAGTCGGCAACTCCGACGTTGACTTGGCCATTGCGGCCGACGGCACGTTGTATCTGATCGTGATGACGTATGATCGCGCGAAGCAGGAGGGGCGCGGGATCGCGGTGGGATCGAGCCGTGACGATGGCGCTTCGTGGCGCTGGACGGCCCTGTCGCGCGACCGGTTCGACGACCGCCCATGGATCGAGGTCGCACCCGATGGTACCGCGCATGCGATCTGGAACGACGGACAAGGGGTGAGCCACGCCGTCAGCGTGGACCGTGGGCTTACATGGAGCGAGCGCGCGCGTGTCGCGCCGAGGGGCATGTCCAGTCACCTGGCAATCGGTCCCGCGGGTGCGATCGCTGTGCGGATCACGCCCCTCTCCGCGTCGGCGAATCGATTCGATGTCGGAGTCGACAGCCTGGCCATCAGCACCGATGGCGGTGTCTCGTGGACGCTTCGTGGGCTTCCAGGCGCGCGCGCGTGGTCCGCATACGACGAGCGTTCGCCTATGCTGCGATGGGTCGAACCCGTTGCCTGGGACTCGGCCAATGCCCTGTATTCGTTATGGAGCGAAGGCACCTCACTGCGCGTCGCGCGTTCCAGTGACAGCGGCGTGTCATGGACCACGGTGCCCGTCGCACGCGGCTCGGACTCGCTCTACTTCCCGTACCTGGTCGCGCGTGGCAACGGCGAGCTGGGCATGACGTGGTTCTCCGGACTGGGGACGAGGGTGCGCGCGAATGTGGCGCACTTGCATTTCGATGAACGCATTGCCGACACGCTTGGTGCCGTGCCTGCGAGCCGATACGATTTCGCATCGTTCCAGCGCGCGAACACCGACACCACCGACCGTGATACGTCGGACGTTGCCCGTGAGCGAGACACGGCCGGCGAATACGCCGCGGTGCTGTTCCTGCGTGACGGACGGCTGGCCACCGTCACCACCATCCAGGATCTGGTGGGCAAGCGGTATGGCTTCACTTTTCGGCCGTACCGCATCGAGTAGCAAGCGAAGTCGCTGCGCCGTGCGGTTAACATGCCAGTCCTCAGTCCTTGTATTGCAAAGCATTGGGTCAGCGTGAATGTTGCTGCGATAGAGTGTGCGAATACGACTCCTCGCCCGGGATGCGCGATGACTCCTCCACCAGTAGATCGCAGGACCTTTCTGCAGCTTGGTGGTGCCGCTGGCGCTGCACTGGTCACGTCACCCGTGGCCCTCGCATCCGCAGTAGCGGCCGAGTTGCCAACGGGTGCACAGCTGCCGGCATGGTCCGCGCAACGCGCCGCCACGAGTGAATGGTTCTGGCGCCAAGTGCGCGCGCTCTATGCGCCCGACCCCAAGCTTCTGGATCTCGACATCGGAAACAGTGGGTCCGCACCGACGGCCGTGATCGATGCGTACCTGCGTCGCGCTCGACTGCTCTGCGCTGCATCGAATGTGCACTATCCGCGACTCAGTGGTGACGAGACAGTCTTCACGCGCACCGCGGCGTTGCTACAGACGACGATCGATGAGCTGGCGATGGTGCCGAATGCTACAACGGGGCTCAACACCATCCTGCACGGCTTTCCGCTCATGAGCGGTGACGAAGTCATCGTCACCAATCACGAGTATCCGGATATGATCGAAACCCTCAACCGACGCGCACGCCGTGAAGGCATCGTGGTGCGCACGATAGCCGTGCCTGGCATCGATGAGGATCGAATGGCACTCGTGGCTCGCCTTTGCGCCGCCATCACGTCCCGCACGAAATTGCTGCTCATCTCCCATGTGAGCGCCTGGAACAGCGAGATCCTGCCCGTGGCCGAGCTGTGCGCGGAGGCGCGCGCGCATGGCGTCGCCGTGTTGGTGGATGCGGCGCAGAGCGTAGGCTATCTGGACGTGAACTTCGCGGGGTGGGGGTGCGATTTTCTTGCGATGTCGATGCACAAGGGTCTGGGTGCGCCGATCGCAACTGGCGTCCTGGTAGTTCGGAAAGACTGGTTCGGCAGGATCGAACCGCTGCACCCGCCGACCTGGGATTTTTCGAAGTACCCGGTGGATCAGTACGCGTGGACCGGTACGGCGAACGTGGCGGCTCGGGCGACCCTGCCTGACGCGATTGCGGCACAGGAGCGCATCGGCGTGGCCCGCAAGCGAGCGCGCCTGATGCACCTCGCTGCCGCATGGCAAGCATCCGCGCGTGACATCAAGGGGTTCCGCGTACTCACGCCCATGACGGCCGAGCGGAGCTTCGGCTTCTGCGCCTTCGCGCTCGATCATGTGCCATCAAAAATCGTGGCGGAACGGTTGCAGCGTGAATTCGGCATACTCGTACAAGACAAGGCATCGCGACCATACCGTCCCTACGGCAACGCGGTGCGCGTTTCGCCACAGCCTTTCACAAGCATGGCGGAACTCCAGCGGCTTGTAGCGGCATTGCGCATCATTGCACGCGCGTGAATTGTCGGATGTTACACGTTCTGGCGCGGTGCCATCGCACGATGACCGCGTCGGCTGGCCTGGCGAGCATGGCACGCAGCGCGTTGTGCGGCGTCCGCTCAGTGACTGGCGAGCGTGTCCCGTGGTTAACGTCCATGGTGGCGGTCGATCTCGGCCTTGGTCAGGCGCAGAAAGCGGGCCGCATTGTTGTAAAAGATGTCGCGTTTCTGCCCCTCGCTCAGGAACGGCGCGTCCTGGATGGACTTGACCGATGGCGTGATGATCTCCGGCCATATCATCTGATCAGACCCGAACATGATGCGGTCGCCATAGCCAGCGTCGACAATTTCCCTGAGGAAGGCGTAGAAGGCGGGCCTCGGCTCGTTGTACACGATGCCGCCGATCTCAGCGTAGACGTGTGGGTAGCTGAACATCAGGGCTCGTAGCCGGTCCGCCATCGGATAGCCGGCGTGCATGATCGAGACGCGAAGTGCAGGATATTTCTTCAGCACTGCTTCAAGCAGCAGTGGGTCGCCCAGCGCCGCGCGATAGCCTCCACCCGAATACGGTTGGCCAGGCTCGCCCGGTCCCATGTGGATGGCGACGGGGACGTCCAGCTCGACCGCCAGCGCCCACAAGGGGTCCATCCGGGAGTCGTCGACGGCCACGCCCTCATATTGCGCCATGATTTCGCCGATCACATATAGTTTTCCGGCGCGATGAAGCGCGCGCAACTCATCGACGGACTTGGGAGCGACATGGTTTGATCCCGGCGTTCCTGGCAGTCGATAGTCGATCGCAGGCATGAATCGGGCCGGCGCCGCCTTGATCCATTGCTCCACCAGGACCGGTTCGCCGCTGACGACGCCGAAGATGTTGTTGGCTTCCATTTCGGAGATCGTTCCCCGGAGTACCGATTCGTCGGTGGTCGCGGCAGGGATCGGTGTGGTGCAAGGTGGACCGTTGAACTCCATGCCTTGGTAGATGCCGTTCCTGGGATCGCTTCGCGGGAGGATGTTGAAGGGCGCGCACATCGGCGGGGGATCGTCGCCGGCATATTTCGCTGGGCGGGCATGAAGATGCATGTCGATGATCGGCGGACGTTCATGCGCAATTGCCGCCGCCTGAGCCAGTAATGCGCCAATCAGAGCAAGCAAATACATCAGCAGACCCCCTCCGGTTGTGAATGCATCACGATTGTTTGCTTGGGGGCAACGCAGATGCCAACCGACGAATTGGTAAAGCGACGGCCGTGTTTCTCATTGGGTTGCTCCGCGTTGAGTCAGTTTTCATAGCTCGTGCCCCTGCGATGCAACGCCTAACGAAACACGTTCTGCTGCATTGTGACTTCCTGGTGCCGCGTCTGCTCAACAATGGACAGCCGCCATGTCAGCAGCAACTGGCGCTAAACCACAGCGGCGCGCAGAGGCGCCCGACAGTAGCAGTACGTGAACTGCTGCACCGTGCCGAAGGGCGTTGTGTGAGATTCGCGCTCCTTCGTCACCAAGGCGAACGCGCTGCCGAACTCCGCGTGCAGCGCTGTCGCGCTGTATCGCATGACCGGCAGCCCGCTGCATTTCTCTGGGCCATCTTCGGCGAAGGTGGCCACAATGACATGCCCGCCGGGCTTCACCGTATGGCGTAGTGTGCGCATGTACGCCGCCCGCTGGACCGCGCTCGTGAGGAAGTGAAACACCGCGCGATCGTGCCAGACGTCCACGCTGGCTTCGTCGAGGGTGACGGCCGTGATATCCGCCACGAGCCAGCGAACGGCCGTGGCTCGCGCACCAAGCCGCGACCGCGCCGCCGCGAGGGCCGCGGCAGACAGGTCCAACACCGTCAGGTCGACATAGCCGAGCGCGAGCAGATCGTCGACCAGCGTTGACGCGCCGCCGCCAACATCAAGAATGGCGGCCGACGTCGAGACCCCCGTCGCCTGTACGAGTCGGAGGGATCGCTCCGCATGCGGCTGAAACCAGCTGACCGCATCGGGCGCTTTCGCACCATACACCGTTTCCCAATGCTGTTGAGACGACACGGACGCTCCTTCGCTGTGGTCTGGAAAGTCGCTCCCAAGATTGTGTATCTCGGCCTCGATGTCCACAAGGAGTCCGTGCCCCTCGCCGTGTTGCCCGAAGGCGCGGTGAAGCCGACGCGGATCGATCGCCATCCGCGATCACCCGATCCAGATCAACATCCTCCGAACTCACGAATCAATCGCCACAGACGCCTCATACTTGTGTCCCCGCTCACCAATCGGCACTCGCCGCGACGTGAGGGGTAGAGCGCCGACGAACCATTGCTCGCGCTGCGCTGTTGCACGGCGATGCGAGCGCAATATCTCTTCCCTGACTCTGCATCTTATGCGCACTCTCCGCACATCACGTCGTTCGACTTACCGCTCGCTCCTCGCCGCCGTCGCCATCGTGAGCACGCTCGCGGCCTGTGGCGATGACGGACTCATTGACCCGGATCCGATCGTTGGTGCGTACACGGCGACCACGTTCCGCGCCACGGCGTCAGGCCAGCAGGAAATCGACGTGCTCGCACGGGGCGGTAGCCTGACGATTACAATCGGGTCGAACAACACGACCACGGGATCGCTCACCATTCCCGCCAACGTGACCGGAGCCGCCGCGATTCAGGCAAGCATGGCCGGAACCATCGAGCGAAACGGCAATGGTGTCACGTTCGAGCAGACGGCTGACACGTTTGTACGCGACCTCAACTGGACCGTTGCGAACAATACGATCTCTGTGACGAATCAGAGCGTCGGCGGAGCCAGCTGGACGATCGTGCTCGCGCGCTAGTTGGCTGATGGATCGGTACTGAGTGGCGCTGATCGGCGCTGATCACCGCCCCGATCACACTGGACACGCGTGCTCAGTCGGACCTAACGTTCGCCCATGCCGCCTCCATCGAGGCGGCATTTGCGTCCTCCCACGCGCCTCGATTGAGGCGGCATTTTCGTCCTCCGACCCGCCTTTGCATGCGCTGCGCGCTGTCTGTTCCCTCCGTGGTGTACCGCGCGCCTGTACTGCTCGCACTGATCGCATTCGGCGCCGCGTGCTCAGCAAGCGACAGCGTGGAGCCGCCGCTGCCTCCCCACAGTCTGTCGATCTCACCTGACGGCCACACATTCGCCGCGCTTGGCGACACCGCGCGCCTTGTCGCGCAAGTGAAAGACGTCAATGGCAAGATCCTCTCCGGCCAATCGATCCGCTGGAGTCGGCGCGGCACCGGCGCCACACAAGTGACCGACAGCGGCCTCGTGACGGCGATCGCCAACGGCGTGGACACCATCGTGGCGACGAGCAACTCGCTGACTGGGATCGCGGTGTTCACGGTGCGCCAGGTGCCTGCCAGCATCATGATCACGCCGTCGGCTCCGTCCATGCTGACGGTGTTGGGTACCCAACTGCAACTGACTCTGATTGCGAGGGACGCGCGCGCGCGCGTGATCGCCGATCTGCAGTTCACGTGGCGTACATCCGACTCGACCATAGCGCACGTCTCGCACGACGGTGTGGTCACCGCCGTCGCACCGGGCAGTGCGCAGATCCGCGCCGAGCTGGCGGCTGGTGCAGCGACTGCCTCACCAACGCGCACGGTGAACGTGGTGCTCACGTCGCCGGTTGGCGGCCCGCTACTCGGTGCGGCGATTCCATGCGCGGGCATGGCTGGTCCGTTTCCGTGCGACCGCATTGACCTGCTCTCGTTCCTGCCGGTCTCCGGTGTTGGCGGGGCCACCAATGTGGACCTGAATGACATCTGGGGATGGACCGATCCGCTCACAAACAGGGAATACGCCATTGTAATGCGCCGAGATGGTACAGCCTTTGTCGATGTGAGTGATCCCGTCAATCCCGCGTACCTCGGCTACCTGCCGATTCCGACGAACGCGCTGGTGAATGTCTGGCATGATGTGAAGGTGTACGCCGATCATGCGTTCATTGTGGCCGATGCGGCGGGCGCGCACGGCATGCAGGTGTTCGATCTGCGACGGTTGCGCGAGCATGCCGGCGTGCCGCGCACGTTCGCAGCGACCACCACGTACAGAAACGTCAACAGCGCACACAACATCGCGATCAATGAGGCCACAGGGTTTGCGTACATCGTGGGCGCGAGTGGTGGTGGCAACACGTGCGGTGGCGGGCTGCATATGGTGGACATTCGCGTGCCCGCTGCGCCCAGCTTTGCGGGGTGTTTTGCGGATCCGTTCACGGGACGCCTGTCGACGGGATACACGCACGATGTGCAGTGCGTGAAGTACACGGGTCCCGACGCTGCATACCGCGATCGCGAAGTCTGTTTTGGCAGCAACGAAACACACCTGAGTATTGCTGATGTGACGGACAAGTCGGCGCCGGCTGCCATCGGTCGCGCGAGCTATCCGCAGTCGGCGTACACGCACCAGGGGTGGCTTACCGAAGATCAGCGCTACTTTCTGGTGAACGACGAACTCGACGAATCACGTTTCGCGCTCTCTGGCACGCGCACGCTGATCTGGGATGTGCAGGCGCTGGATGATCCGGTGCTCGTGGGTGAGTACTTCGGCCCCAATCCGGCCACCGATCACAACCACTACATCGTGGGTACGCGCATGTACGCGTCCACCTATCAGTTCGGGCTGCGCATTGTGGACGTATCCAATCCATTGCAGCCGGTGGCCGCGGGGTATTTCGACACCGCACCGAACTGGCCCAATGCGCCCGGCTTTGGCGGATCGTGGAGCAACTATCCGTTCTTCCGCAGCGGCATCATCGTGATGACGAGTCGAACAGAAGGATTCTTCGTGTTGCGCGCTCGCTGAGGGCGAGCTCGCGCAGTTTCACATTCGCAATGCCGCCACGCACTATTCGC
>JBBQNT010000023.1:0-24541 GCA_038330215.1 Gemmatimonadales bacterium | reverse complement strand
AGGGCTGCTGGCGCCGTGGGGCAAGTTGACGCCGCTTGCCGCGCTGTCGTTCTACTTCGTGTTCGGACTGGGATCGCTCGGACAGCCGCACGTGATCCACAAGTTCTTCATGTTGCGCGATGCACGCCGGCTCAAGTGGTTTCCGCTGCTCATGACGGCCGCGCTCTTTGTCTCGCTGCTCCTGTTCATCGGAGTGGGGTTGGCCATGAAGTCGCTGGTGCTCAGCGGCGCAACCTCCGCGTTGACGTCACCCGATGACGCGACGCCCGCTTTCCTGCTGCGTTTCACACCTGTTCCGCTGGCGGCCATCGTCTTCGCCAGCGTGGCCGCGGCGATCATGAGCACGGTGAACTCGTTCATGAGTATTGGAGCCGCCGCGTTCACGCACGATCTGCCGGTGGCCTTCGGCACGCGGCTGGGCAACGAACTCAAGTGGGGCCGCATCTGGACGGTTGTCATCGCGCTCGTCGCGGCTGTCGTCGCGCAGGCCTCCGGAACGCTCGTGGCGTTTCTCGGCATCTTCGGCTGGGGACTGTTCGCATCGACGCTGGTGCCCGCACTTGCCGTCGGTCTCAACTGGACCGGCGCCACACGGGCAGGGGCGATCGCGTCGATCGCCACCGGACTGGTGATCACGCTTTCGCTCGAGACGCTCGCCTACCTGAAGGTGTTCTCGTTCCCCGCCGGCGTGACTGCGTCGGCCATCGCGCTCGTCACTGCACTGCTCGTGTTCTTTGTGGTGTCGTGGATCACGCGCGGTACCGCTGCTTCAACATTGGCGCCCGACGTGCGCGCCGTCATGGAGGCCTGAGCATGGAGTTTGACGCACTCGCTGTTGGACAGCGCGCCGAGTGGCGCAAGACGGTCACCGAGACGGATGTGGTGCTGTATGCCGGCATCACCGGAGACTTCAACCCGGTACACATCGACGCCGTCGCCGCTGCGGGGAGCCGGTTCGGCGCGCGGATCGCGCATGGCATGCTCAGCGCCGGATTCATTTCTGCGGCGATCGCCCACGGAGTGCCGGGCCCTGGCGCGATTTACCTCTCGCAATCGCTCGCCTTTCGCCATCCGGTGCGCATCGGCGACACGGTAACGGCCAGCGTGGAGATCATGGAACTCATGCCACGAACGCGACGCGTGCGTCTCGCCACCGTGTGTCACAATCAGGATGGTGCCGTCGTGATCGACGGTGAAGCAGTCGTACTCGTTCCCCTCGCCGCTCCCACCCTCCCCACCTCCGGAGTCGTCTGATGTCGTCCCTTCCGTCGATTGGTACCCGCCTTGCGCGGGCCCTGCAATCGAGCCGAGCAACCGCGTACGTGCTCGTGGCCTGCAGTGCGTTCGTGTGCATGCTCACAGCTCCGCAACTGTCGGCGCAATCCGGCTCACTGGCTGGTGTCGTGACGGACAGCACCGGAGCGCCCATGCCGGGCGCACAGATTGCGGTGGTCGGCACGCGCTTCGCGATTGCGGCCGGCACCGATGGACGATACCGCATCGTCGGGGTGCCCGCCGGTACCTATGACGTGCGCGCGCAGCGCATCGGTTCACCGGTGCGCGTGTTCAGCGGCATCGCGATCCGCGCTGGTGAGGAAACGCGACTCGATGTGCGGCTGGGTGTGAGCGCACTGCGGCTGGCCGGCTACGTGGTGTCCGCTTCTCGCCGCGTGGAAAAGATCACCGATGCGCCCGCCACGGTGTCACGCATCGATGCAGATCAGATTCGGAACACCGTGGGCAACTCGTTCACGGCCGTACTCAAGGATATCAAGGGCGTCGACTTCTTCCAGACCGGCATCGCGGCGGCAGGCATCAACGCGCGTGGATTCAACAGTGCGTTCAACAACCGCATGCTGCAGCTCGAGGACAACCGGATTGCCGTGCTGCCGGAGAACGGCTTGCCGGTGGGCGTGTTCACCACGATTCCGAAGGTGGACATTGCCAGCGTCGAAGTGCTGATCGGTCCCGGCGCCGCACTGTATGGCCCTGACGCGTCCAACGGAGTGATCACGCTGCTGTCGAAGGATCCAAAGCAGTTTCCCGGTACGATCCTCGAAATGTCCGTCGGTGGCAACTCGCTGAGCGGATTCGGCGACGAGACGCCAGGCACGGTGTCGTTCACGAACCTGCAAGGCCGTCATGCCGGTGTGTTGCTCAACGGTCGGCTCGGATACAAGATCACCGGTGAAATCATCGACGCCTACGACTGGCAGAACGTGAACACGTATGCTCCGGCTGTCTCGGGCGGCGCCCCGTCGCCGGAAATCGGCCCCGACTGGAACACCGACTACCTGCGCGGCGGCGGAGCACTCGTGTGGTACTTCGACAATGGCTCGCGACTCGAATATCAGGGCGGCGCGAGCAAGTCCAATGGCGTCGGCATCACGAGCGTGGGTCGCAACCAGTTGAAGGACTGGGGCTACTGGAACCAGCAGGTGCGCTTCACGAGCGATCGCTTCTTTGCGCAGGCCTATGCGACACGTTCGCTTTCCGGGCAGACGTTCGCCATCAACGGCTACTCCACCAACCGTCTTTCGCCGCGGTTTGCGGGGCAATCCAACGACTCGGTGCGCCAGGCGTCCTCGTTTCCGGCCGATGGCCGTCTGATGGCGGCGGAAGCGCAGCACAACTTCACGCTCCCGTCGCTGCTCAACACGCGGATCGTGTACGGCGGGCAGCTTCGTCGCGACGTGGTCTCATCACGCCGCGTGTGGCTGGAGGATGCGCTCACGGGCGAAGATATCACGCTGCAGCAGGCAGGCGTGTATGCGCAGACGGAGACGCCGGTCAACGAGTACGTGAAGGTGGTGCTCGGCGCACGCTATGACGCGCCCGAGTTCTACGACAACCAGTTCTCACCCAAGGCGGCGCTGCTCGTTTCGCCTACCGAGAACAACACCTTCCGGCTCACCTACAATCGCGCGTTCAAGTCGCCCACGATTCTCCAGACGAGCTTCTACTACCGCGACTTCCAGCCGTTCGTCGGCGTGTTCGGCAATCGCGATGGTTTCGAAGTGCGCAATGCCGCCGGCGACGTGGTGCGCACGCTCGACGCCGTGCAACCGGAGCTCAACAATACGTTCGAGCTGGGATACAAGGGCGTCATTCAGGACAGGCTCTTCCTCGAGGTGGCCGGCTGGATGTCCCGCTACGAAGCGTTCCTGAGCCCGCTGGTGGTCGTGGCCAATCCGTTCGCCGGTGCTGCCAGAAGCTTCGCATACAATGCACGTACGGGAACGAAGTACACGAACGCCACCGGCGGCGACCAGATTGCTCTCACCTACTTCAACCTCGGCAAGGCCACGCTGTCGGGAGTTGATGCGGGTTGGCGCTATCTGATCACGCCGACGGTGACCACGAGCGGCACCATGTCGTTCATGAAGCTCGACTCCATCGCGCGCGAAGTGGGCGATCCCGTCGAGGCAACGGCGCTGAACAGCCCCACATCCAAGTTCACCGTCGGCATGGAATCCTCAGCGCTGCCGTTCAGCTCCTTCGGCGGGTTCACGCTGCGCTTCGTCAAGGACTACCAGTTCCGCTCCGGCGTGCACAACGGCCAGATCCCGGGGCTGCTGGGACTCGACTTCAATCTGGGATATCGGCTCCCGTCGCAGCGCGCGCAGATCAACCTGTCGGTGCAGAATGCGTTCGTGTGCACGAGCGGCACGACCACGCCACCGGCATTCCTGGCCGGTGCGGCGCCAGCGACGTACGCCGCCGGATGGGAGTGCGGATTTGGTCGTGAACACATCGAACTGCTCAACATGCCGGCGATCGGATCCATGGCATTCCTCGGGATCCGGTTCGATCTTTGATGTCATGCGGACACTCGGCCTGATTGCGTTGGTGGCGTGCACCGCCGGGACTTCCCCGGCGGTGGCGCGCGACGTGGTGCCGGTCCCACGAGGGAGTGACGCGACGATGGATACGCTGTCCGGAGAAACACTCACCGGCACGCACGCACTTGGCGCAGAATCTCGCGCCTATCGCCTGCATGTGCCGTCGGGCGCGGCAGTCGGCCCGCGCGCGATGCTCGTGCTGCTGCATGGCTGCACGCAGGATGCGGATGATGCGCTGCGTGGCACGCGCGCCAGAGAGCACGCCGAACGCGACGGCATGCTCGTGCTGGCGCCCGAGCAGACCGTCAGCGCACATCCGCAGAAGTGCTGGAACTGGTATGCGCCGGCCCATCAGCAGCGTGATGCGGGCGAGCCAGCGTTGCTCGCCTCCATGATCGCGGAGATGGCGCGCGTGCACGGTGTGGACAGCACGCGCGTGCACATTGCCGGCATGTCTGCCGGCGCAGCGATGGCGCAGCTGCTTGTGACCGCGTACCCAGAGCGCTACGCCTCGCTGAGCCTGGCCAGCGGCGTGCCGGTGGGCGCGGCCAGTAACATCCCTGATGCGCTGTCCGCCATGCGCGACGGTCCGCGCGAGGGGCGCGCGAGCGCTTCGATTGTGCTGGAGCGCATGGGTGCGCGCGTGCGCCCCATCCCGCTGCTGGTGCTGCACGGCGCTACGGATGCTGTGGTGTCACCACGCAACGCTGACGCGCTCACCTCGCAGTGGCGTGATGTGCTCGAGACCCAGGGGCTGTCGCTCACGCGGATCGCCACGAGTTTTGCGGGTGCTGAACGACTCGACTGGCGCGATGCACAGGGCGCGCTGTGGCTGCGCTCCTGGCGGTTCCTGGATGTTGGTCATGCATGGTCGGGCGGTGACCCCTCGGGCACATACGTCCACGTAGCCGGTCCGAATGCCACCGCCGCGATGTTCGACTTTATCGCGTCGTCCGGTCGGGAGCGCAAGCGGTGAAACGCGGGACAGCTCCGCTGGTCGAGGCGCCGCAGGTCGGGCGGTTCGATCCGATCGCGTGGTGGTCGGCGCACGATCCCGATCGCGTTGCGGTGATCGATCCCGCGCGCGATGCCCAGTTCACCTATCGCGCGCTCGATGTGCTCGCTGATGATTGGGCGGGCGCACTGATGTCGCTCGGCGCCGTCTCCGGCGATCGCGTGGGCGTGCTCGCGTGCAATCGGGTGGAGTATCTGTCCCTGCTCGCCGGCGCCAATCGCATGGGCGCGGTGCTCGTACCGCTCAACTGGCGGCTCGCGGCAGCGGAGCTTGCGTTGGTGCTCGCGGACGCGGCGCCGACGGTGCTGCTGGGCGAAGCCCGCTTTCGCGTCGTCGCGGAATCAGCCGTGGCGCAGGCTGGCGAGGGCGCATCCATTCGTCGGCCCACGTGGTGCGATCTCGATGAGGACGTCGCAACGCTCTTCGCCCGTCGCCGCCGCGATTCCTCGGCGCCTCCGCTCCGCTTTCGCGCGACTGATGATACGCCCGCCATGTTGCTCTACACATCAGGCAGCACCGGCATCCCGAAGGGCGTGATCATGCCGCACCGGCAACTGCACTGGAACGCCGTCGCAACCAACGTCGCCTGGGAGCTCTCTGCCAACGATGTCGGACCGCTCTCGACCCCGATGTTCCACACCGGCGGATGGGGCGTGTTCACCTTGCCACTGTTGTACTGCGGTGGACGCCTCGTCATGTTCGACGCCTTCGATCCGGATCGCTATCTCGCCATGCTTCGCGAACATCGCGTGACCGTGGCGTTCGGCGTACCAACGCAGCTCGAGATGCTGCGCGAGCGGCCGTTGTGGGGCGAACCACTGCCGCACCTGCGCTGGTTCATTGCCGGTGGAGCGCCGTGTCCGGAACGCCTGCGTGATGCGGTGTGGAATGCGGGCTACAACTTTCGCGAGGGCTACGGGCTCACGGAGTGTGGCCCGAACTGCTTCGCCACGACGAACCAGCTCTCGCGCGACAATCCCGGCACCGTAGGACATCCGCTGCCATTTCTCGGCATGCGCCTCATGAACGACGACAGCGAAGTCGTAGGCGATGACACGGTGGGCGAGCTGCAGTTGCGCGGACCGCAGATGTTCGGCGGATACTTTGGCGCGCCGGACACCACCGCAGGTGTCATGACCGCCGACGGGTGGCTGCGTACCGGAGACCTGGCCGTGCGACGCGCCGACGGAGTGTGGGCCATTCGAGGTCGTCGCAAGGAGATGTTCATCTCGGGCGGTGAGAACGTATTTCCGGGGGAAGTGGAAGCGGCACTGCTCAACTGCGCCGGCGTAGCGGAATCGTCCGTCGTCGCGGTCAGCGACGTGCGATGGGGCGAGGTGGGTTGCGCCGCGATCGTTCGAAGTGACGCGGCTCGCACGCTGACGGCAGCCGATCTCATCACCGCTGCGCGCGAACGCCTCGCCGGCTACAAGGTGCCCAGGCACATCGTGTTCGTGGATGCCCTGCCGAAGCTGGGCTCCGGCAAAATCGATCGCCGCGCCGTGCTGCAACTCGTCCGCGAGGCGCTCGACATCGCGGGTATCAGTACATCATGAGTACATCATGAGTGCATCATGAGTGCGTCATGAGCGCGTCAGCAAAAGGCGCCACAGTGCGTGGCACGCTCGCGTTTCTCGAGCGACTCGCCGGCGGCGACGAGGTCGATGCGCTACTCTCGACGCTGGCACCGTCGGATGCGGCATCGCTGCGCGCCGTACAGCCCACCGATGACATTGCCTACGAACGTGTGGTGAGACTTTGGGAGGCGGCCGACGATCGGCTAGGCACACCGCACCCGGATTGGGCCGAGCGCGCAGGTGGCTACAGCATCGAGTCGCTCGGCATGCAGCTCTACGGCGGCATCCTGCGCAAGCCTTCGCCATCGGATTTTCTCACGCAGAGCGTGTCGCTCTTCCGGCTATTCTACTCGCCCGGCGACATGACCGTCGTGCACGAGGAGCCGGCGTCGGCCGTGTTGCGCCTCGTGGGCTTCGACCCACGCACCACGGTCTTCTGCCGCAGGCAAGTGGGCGGACTGGCGCGCGCGCTCGCGTTGGCCGGCGGCGAATCACCGCACGTGCGACATGTGCGCTGTACGCTCATGGGCGACGCGTTCTGCGAATGGGAGATGCGCTGGACCGACCGCAACGCGCGGGCAGAGAGCTGACCGAGGTTTGGTTTCCGTCAACCTCTGGTGTCCGGGCGTCCTTTTCGCGAGCGTTCAGCATCATGAGTCCACGAACACCATCGCGCGCGCAGACCGATCTTTTTCCTGAACATCCCGTGATCGAGCGGTTGGACCCGCGCGCCGTCGTGGGACCGCGCACTGCGGCACAGGCCGTGATCCGGGTGAGAATGCGCACCGTCGAGTCGCCGCACCTCGTCTTCCACGACCGGCACGGCTGGTACTGCGAAACGCATGGGGCGAGCTGTGAGGCGGTGGCCGTCGCTCGCGAGGCGCCGGCGCCCACGTTGACGTGACGAGCAGCCAGCCGCTCTGGACGCCAACACCCGAGCAGCGAGCGTGCTCGCGCTGGGCCGCGTTCACCGCGTTTCTCGCCGCGGATGGCCTGCTGTCCGACGTCGGGATTGACAGTCACGCGCTCTGGCGTTGGAGCGTGGAGCATCGCGAGCTGTTCTGGTCGTCGTGGTGGCGCTTCTGCGATATCATCGCTGATGTTCGCGACGATGGATCAGCGTACGACACGGTGGTCGTTGGCGGCGACCGCATGGCCCCGCCAGACGCGTTGCTTGGCCCGCGCTGGTTTCCCGGCGCGAACATCAACTTTGCCGAACATTTGCTGCGCCGGCGCGACGAGCATCCGGCGTTGGTGAGCTGGACGGAGCGCGGGCGCGAGCGCGTGATCACCTACGCTGAGCTCGCAAAAGCGGTGGCAGTTTGTGCGACGGCGCTTCGTAGCGCGGGCGTCGGTCGGGGTGACCGCGTGGCGGGATGGCTGCCGAACATTCCGGAAGCGGTCATTGCCATGCTTGCCGCCTCCGCGATCGGCGCCGTGTGGTCGTCGTGTTCTCCCGACTTCGGCACGGCTGGAGTGGTCGACCGATTCGGCCAGATCGAGCCGGCTGTGCTGATCGTCGCGGCGTCATATCAGTACGCCGGCAAGCAGATCGACCTGGTGCCGCGCCTGCGCGAAGTCGTCGCGCGCCTGCCATCGCTGCGCGCGGTATGGGTGATCGACGCCGCGCATGACGATGCACATCACGATGAGAGCGCGGAGCCGTGGTCGGATATTGCGCATGCGGCATCCTGGACGTCCGCGATGCGCGGGGTGGCGGTGCTGGGCGCGGCAGCCTCGCCCATGTTCGAGCGGTTGCCGTTTGATCATCCGCTCTATGTGCTCTATTCGTCCGGCACTACGGGTCTACCCAAGTGCATTGTGCACGGGGCAGGCGGTACGCTGCTGCAGCACCTCAAGGAGCACGTGCTGCACACCGATTTGCGCGAGTCCGATGTCATCTTCTACTTCACCACATGTGGGTGGATGATGTGGAACTGGCTGGTGTCGGCCCTGGCAGTGGGCGCCACGGTTGTACTCTACGACGGCGCCCCCATGCCCGCTGCCGATCCGGCGCTGCTCTGGCGCATGGCAGAGCGAGAGCGGGTGTCTGTGTTCGGCACCAGCGCGAAGTATCTCGCGGCACTCGAGCAGGCAGGGGTGCGACCAGGTGAGCACTTCGACCTGCGCGCGCTGCGCACGATCCTCTCCACGGGCAGTCCGCTGTCCGAGCACTCGTACGATTTTGTCTACCGTGACATTGCGCCCAACGCGCAGCTCGCGAGCATAAGCGGCGGCACGGACATCGTGTCGTGCTTTGCGCTGGGTGATCCGACCGGTCCCGTCTGGCGCGGTGAGCTGCAAATGCGCGGTCTGGGCATGGCCGTCGATGTCTGGGACGACAACGCGCAACCGCTGCGCGGCGCTGCCGGAGAGCTGGTGTGCACCGCTCCGTTCCCCAGCATGCCCGTCGGCTTCTGGAACGACGCCGGCGGCGAAAAGTACACGGCTGCCTATTTCACGCACTTTGCGGGGGCCTGGCGGCACGGCGACTGGGCCGAGATCACGGACCATGACGGGTTGATCATCCACGGTCGAAGCGATGCGACACTGAATCCGGGCGGCGTGCGTATCGGCACCTCCGAGATCTACCGGCAGGTGGAGACCATGCCGGAAGTGCTCGAGAGCGTCGTGACCGAGCACACCGCCAGCGGCTCGTCCGGTACCGAGGCACGCATCGTGCTGTTCGTTCGACTGCGGGAGGGGCAGGCGCTCGACGCTTCGCTCAGGGAGCGCATCAAGTCGCGCATTCGCGAGGCGACGAGCCCGCACCACGTGCCGCGGGTGGTAGCTGCGGTAGACGATATTCCCCGCACACGCAGCGGGAAGATCAGTGAGCTGGCCGTGCGCGAGATGATCCACGGACGACCCGTGAAGAATGTGGAAGCCCTCGCCAATCCCGAGTCGCTGGCGCTCTTCCGCGACCTTGCGGCGCTTCGCTGACTTCGGGGTATTATGTTGGTAGATCGGTAGTTACGAACGACGGCGCTGGCCGGGCGTCCTTTCCTGCTCCCCAACAACCGAGCGTCTCCATGGCCACCACCTCCGCTCCCGAAGCCGCCATCGGCACGCACGACACATTTCCGATCAACGGCACCGATTACATCGAGTTCTTCGTCGGCAACGCGCGCCAGGCGTCCATGTTCTACCGCGCGGCCTTCGGCTTTCAGCTCGTCGGATATCGTGGTCCTGAAACCGGCGTCCGCGATCGCGCGAGCTACCTGCTGCAACAGGACAAGATCCGCCTCGTGCTCACGTCGCCGCTCGGTCCGGATGGGTCCATCGCGGATCATGTGCGACGCCACGGCGATGGCGTGCGAGACCTTGCGTTCTGGGTGGACGACGCGCGTGATGCCTGGACCAAAGCGGTGGAGCGAGGCGCCACGTCGGTGCAGGAGCCCGAAGTGCACAGCGACGAGCATGGCGAAGTGATCATCGCGGCGATTGCCACGTACGGCGACACGATTCATTCCATCGTGGAGCGTCGCAACTATCGCGGGCTGTTCCTGCCGGGATTCGTACCGATGACACCGCAGTCCCAGGCCGAACCGGTGGGTCTCAAGTATGTGGACCACTGCGTCGGCAACGTGGAACTCGGCCGCATGAACGACTGGGTCGGTTTCTATGAACGAGTGCTCGGTTTTCACAACCTGCTCACCTTCGACGACAAGGACATCTCCACCGAGTATTCGGCGCTCATGTCCAAGGTCATGTCCAACGGCAACGGTCGTATCAAGTTTCCGATCAACGAGCCGGCGTCCGGCAAGAAGAAGTCGCAGATCGAAGAGTATCTGGATTTCTACGGTGGTCCCGGCGTGCAGCACATCGCCGTCGCCACGGACGACATCATCGCGACCGTCGGCGCGCTGCAGTCGCGTGGCGTCGAGTTCCTGCCCACGCCCACGACCTATTACGACGAGTTGCAGGATCGCGTGGGCACGATCGACGAGCCGCTGGAGGAGCTGGCGCGACTTGGCATCCTCGTGGACCGCGACGACGAAGGCTACCTGCTGCAGATCTTCACACGGCCCGTGCAGGACCGACCGACGCTCTTCTACGAGATTATCCAGCGCAAGGGCGCCAAGGGCTTCGGCAAGGGCAACTTCAAGGCGCTTTTCGAGTCCATCGAACGGGAGCAGGAGCTCCGCGGAAACCTGTAATGCCCATCTATCACTCGCTCGGCAGCATTCCTCGCAAACGCCACATCGTCTTCCGCCGTCCCGATGGCGGATTGTACGCAGAAGAGCTGATGGGGCACGAAGGCTTTGTCGGTACGTCGTCGCTGCTCTATCACGTGCATCCGCCCACCACGGTGGTGCGTGCGCGCAAGGTGCGTGACGTCGGGTGGGAGAAGGACGATACCACATCACTTCGACACCGCCACTTCCTCACGTCACGCGTGACAAAGGGCGGATCGCCCACCACAAGTCGGGTACCGCTGCTGTTCAACGCGGAAATCGGCATGCTGTACGTGGAACCCGACGAGCTCGACGCGCACTTCTACCGCAACTCGCAGGCGGATGAAGTGGTGTATGTCGCCGAAGGCGAAGGTGTGCTCGAGTCGGTATTCGGCGACCTGCCCTACAAGTCCGGCGACTACGTCGTCATTCATCGCAACATCACGCATCGCTGGCGGCTCGACGTGGCGAAAGGCCCGACCAAGCTGCTGGTGATGGAGAGTCGCGGACATGTGCGCTTCCCCAAGCGCTATCGCAACGAGTTCGGACAGCTGCTCGAAGGCGCGCCGTATTCGGAGCGTGACATCAGGCGTCCGGAACTCGCAGAGCCGCGTGACGAGAAGGGTGAGTTTTCCATTTACGTCAAGCAGTACGACGCGCTCAACGAACTGGTGCTCGACCATCATCCATTCGATGTGGTGGGATGGGATGGCTACTTCTATCCGTGGATCTTCAGCATCCACGACTTCGAGCCGATCGTGGGACGCATTCACCAGCCGCCTCCGGTGCACCAGACGTTTCAGGGTGACGGCTTCGTGATCTGTTCGTTCTGTCCGCGTCCGTACGATTTTGATCCCCAGGCAGTACCCGCGCCGTACAACCACAGCAACGTCGACTCCGACGAAGTGCTGTTCTACGCCTCGAGCGAGTTCATGAGCCGGAAGGGCATCGAATACGGGTCCATCACGCATCACCCGGATGGTCTGCCGCACGGTCCGCATCCGGGACGGGCGGAGGCGTCCATTGGCGCGAAGTACACGAACGAGCTGGCCGTCATGATGGATTCGTTCCGGCCGCTCAGCGTGGCCAAGAGTGCACTCGCCATTGAGGACGAGCGCTACCACCAGAGCTGGATCGATTCGCAGCACGCGCAGTTCAATCCGCCCACATCGTGATGGCGGGGTCCTGTGTGCGCCGTCGAGCGACAAACAGCGTCGCGCACGCCTCGTGCCGTATGCGCGCGCTGCTCCGCGTGCTTCCCTCGCGTGTTGTGTTGGGCGTTGTCAGTGGCCTTCTCAGTGGCATTCTCAGTGCCGGCGTCGTGTCGACGGCGAATGCGCAGTCCGCTGGTCCATCCGTTCGCAGCGACGATGCGCCGGAAGTGCCGCGCGAGTTTCGCGGCGTGTGGGTGGCAACAGTCGCGAACATCGACTGGCCGTCCAAGCCCGGATTGCCGGTGCATCAGCAGCAACGCGAGCTGCTGGAGATGCTCGACCGCGCGGCGCTGCTTCGACTGAATGCGGTTGTCTTCCAGGTGCGTCCACATGCGGACGCGCTGTACAAGTCGGATATCGAGCCGTGGTCGGAGTACCTCACGGGAACGCAGGGTCGCGCGCCCAACCCCGCCTGGGACCCGCTGGAGTACGCCGTGCGCGAGGCACACGCACGCGGTCTCGAGCTGCACGCCTGGTTCAACCCGTATCGCGCCAAGAACGACGCGTCGAAGAGTCCGCTCGCGCCGTCGCACATTGCGCGCACGGATCCGGAACTGGTGAAGCCGTACGGTCGGTTTCTCTGGATGGACCCGGGCGAACCGCTCGTGCGGCGTCGCACGCTCCGCGTGGTGCTTGATGTCGTCAAGCGGTATGACATCGATGGCGTGCACATCGACGATTACTTCTATCCGTATCCCATCGCGCAGTCTGGCAATCGCGGGGAGCTTCCGTTTCCCGACAACGCGAGCTGGGCGAAGTACCGCGCGCGTGGCGGCAAGCTGACGCGTGATGACTGGCGGCGTGAGAACGTGAATACGCTCGTGCGCGAACTCTCCGAAGCGATTCGCGAAGAGAAGCCGTGGGTGAAGTTTGGCATCAGCCCCTTCGGCATCTGGCGCCCCGGCTCACCGGCGACGGTGCGCGGCCTCGATGCGTACGACAAGCTCTACGCTGACGCCCGCAAGTGGCTGCATGAAGGCTGGGGCGATTACTTCTCGCCGCAGCTCTATTGGCCCACATACAAGGAAGGCCAGAAGTATCCGGTGCTGCTCGAGTGGTGGTCGAAGGAGAACAAGTTGCGTCGGCACCTGTGGCCCGGCAACTTCACGTCCCGTGCAGGCGCGAGCGGCAGCGGCGCCTTCGCGGTGTCGGAGTTGCTGGAGCAGATCCACGTCACACGCGTGCATCCCGGCGCATCGGGCAACGTGCATTTCTCCATGCGCTCATTCACGTCGAATCAGGCGGGCATGAATGACGCGCTGATTGACGGACCCTACCGCGTGCCTGCGCTCGTTCCGCATTCGCCGTGGATGAAGGCACCGCCGCCGCCCGCGCCCCGCGTTTCGCTCGGACGTGATCGCGACGGCGTGCGCACCGTCGAGCTGACCACGGCCACGGGTGATCGGCCGTGGTTGTGGGTCGTGCGCTCGCGTTATGCAAGCGGATGGCATCTTGACGTCGTGCCCGGTGCGGCCGTCGCGTGGCGTGCGCCGACGACCGCGGATCCGATCGAAGTGATCGTCTCGACGGTCAATCGCATCGGCGAGGAACGCAAGCGATGAACGCCGCCCGTCCGTTCTACTATCGTGTCACCGAGGGCATGCGCATTACGGTGCGTCCCTCGTTTTTGGCCGAGCAGTCGAGTCCGGTGCTTGGCCAGTATGTGTTCGCGTACCACATCCGCATTGAGAATGTGAGTACGACCGCCGCGCAGCTCCGCACGCGACATTGGCGCATATTCGATCCCGTCGCCGGCGACAGCGTGATCGATGGCGATGGCGTAGTGGGCGAACAACCGCACTTGTTGCCCGGCGAGGTGCACGAATACCGCAGCTTCTGCGTGCTCAAGGCGCCGCAAGGGTGGATGCAGGGCAACTACCGATTCGTGCGCGAGGACGGCTCCGCGTTCCGCGCGCAGATTCCGCGATTCGACCTCATCGCGGAACCGCATCAGGGCAACGTCTCCTAGACCAACGACTCCACCGGCCGCACGAGCACCGCGAAGACATCGTCGGGCAGCAGGTCGCGCACCACCAGCGCCATGAGCGCGGCGAGGGCCGGCTCGGCGATGGGATCCAGTGGGGGAGGCTCGTCCGGCGCCTGGTTCGGCCCCTCTGACACGGGTTCGAGCCGAAGCATCTGCAGCAGCGGTCCCGCCGCTGCATCGCGTTCGGCCTCGCGATTCGCGCGCACCATGGCTTCGCCCAGCGCGCGGTCCGCGCGCGCGAAGGCAGGCGTTTGTCGCACCGCATGCCATTCTGCACACACCGCGTCATGCGCCTCTTGGGAGAGCGCAGCCAGATCCCGAAGGAATCGCTTGATCTCGGCCGACTGTGGACCGTATGGCTGCGCGTGCACGGCAAGGCGTGTGTAGCCGAGGCGCTCGAGACCGGCTCGCAGGTTGGCTACCGCAGGAGTCCACGCCAGAGAGCGCAACGCGTCGATGCGAATACGCTGGTTGGAGCGCGCGGGCGGAGCGTCGGCATCGTCGTCGACCGGCGGCACAAACGTGCGTCCATCCGCGAGAGCGACGAGACGGGCACACTCGGCCACCGTCAGCGGCGTACCGTCTGACACGTTGAGCACGCGCGGTGTGTCCACGTCGGACCCGAGGTGGGTGAGTGCGTGCTGCAACCAGCAGCGGATCGCCGAGATCACGTCGTCACGCCAGGCAAGGTTCACCCAGTGGCCGGAACGTCCCCGGAGTGACTCGGCGTCTCGATAGCGCGGGGCCGGATCGCGCCCCGGGCCGTACAACCCCGTCGCGCGAAACACTCCCACGCGACATCGCGCGTGGGCAGACGCGAGAATGATGTCCTCGGCTTCGCAGAGCGCCTGATTCGACGCGCCCGTCGCATCACGAGCCGACTGTTCCGTGACTTCGCGTCCGTCAGTCACTCCGTAAACGCCGGTGCTCGAAACCCAGCCGATCGCCTTGGCGCCGCTCAGCCGAGCAATATGAACCGCCGCGCGCGCCGCCACCGGGTAGGTGCCGGCATAGTCGTCTCCGCGCTGCCGGTCCGGTGCAACAGCCGCAATCACGACATCGTGCCCCATCAGTTCGCGCGGTAAATCCCGGCTCGTTCCGGATGCGACTATTCCGCCAGCGGTGGCGGACGCACCCAGCGACGCGAGATCGAACGCGAACGCCGTGCCGCCCGCGACCGGCTCGTGCGGCGAGCGACGCACCGTGGTGACCTGAACGCCGTCCTGCGCGAATGATTCCGCGATGGCCCGTCCCAGCCAGCCCGCGCCGAGCAGGAGAACACGCGAGGGAAGGAGAGTCGCAGTTGGGGGCATTCGAAAGCCAGTTGCGGGAAGGGGTTGGCGGCAGCGGCGCCCCCTCCTGATCGCGGAGCACCGCCCATGGTGGCCGGAGCGGCCATGGGGCTGATATATTAAAGGGTTGGCTGGGAGCGGTGCACTCCCTGAGGCCCCGACCGGGGGCGTGGGCACCATGACTCGACTGGGACTACATGAGTAAGCAGGACGCAATCGAACTTGAAGGAATCGTCACGGAGTTGCTCCCCAATGCAACCTTCCGCGTAACCGTGCAGAGTGGGCACGAAGTGCTCACCACCCTCGCAGGCAACATGCGCCGCAATCGCATTCGCGTGCTCGCCGGTGACCGCGTCACGGTCGAAGTGTCACCCTACGATCTCACGCGCGGACGCATCACGTTCCGCCACAAGAACTGACGCGCGCTTCTCGGTGGACGGGTTGGCCGCGCAGTCGCGGGCCAAGTCGAGCGCCAGGCTACCAGAACGGATTGTCGAGCGGCGGCGGAGTGGGTCCGGCGGCCAGCGCGTTCTCCGGTCGAGCAAGCGGGTGCTGACTGTCGGAGAGCATCTCGACCGGCACGCCATATTGCACTTCGAATCCCAGTGGATTCGTCTGAGTGTTCAATGCCGGCGTGGTGTGCGAGCCTGGCTCGACGAGTCCCTCGCTGAGAATCGACTGCGCATTCGGTGAACGCATGGGCCCGTGCGGCTCGTCATCGATGAGCTCGAGTGCTTGCTCTGCGGCCGCCGGGAATATCACGATGTCCGGCGGTGTCGCCGATACCTCGCGTCGGGCTTGCGCGACAAGCGCGAACAGCCGGTCGAGCTGCGAGACATCTTCGCCTGCATTCTCCAGCAGTGCGTGAAGTCGTAGCAGCGCCGGCTCGGCAGTTGCGGGCTGCGCCGAGAGCAGCGCAAGTCGCGCCTGATTCTCGAGCAGGCTGCAAAGCCGCAAATCTTCGTCGCCGAAGGTCGTCTCGATCGCGGTCATTGCCGAGTCGAGCATCGCGCGCGCCTCGTCCACCGCGCCACTCGCTGCGAGGTACACCGCAAGATCGGCGCGTGCGCGCACCATCGGTGCGTCATGTTCGCTGTCGCAGCACACCAACCGAGCGGCGAGCGAACGGCGCGCGCTTTCTATCGCGGACATGGTGTCGCCGCTGTGAAACAGCGCCTGCGCCAGATTCGATCGCAACACGGCGTGCGTTTCCGGCGATTCGACAAAGCGCGGCGCGAGTCGCAGCGCCTCGTCGAATGCGTCGACGGCATCAGCCCACCGGCCATCCGCGCCCAGCGAGATCGCGTGCAGGTTGGCGTCTTCCCACGGCTGATGCGTGGCGGCCACGAGTGCGGAGTATTCGCTGGTCTGTTGCATCACAGTGGGAGGACGCATTCGGTGAGATCACGTCACCGTCCGTCACGCCACTGGCAGAAGCGGGTCAATGTGACGAACGGTGCCGTGTAGGGTGAGCACTGGCCATTCCGTGCATTTCATCACATCATGAACGCATGACCTGCGCGCGAATCTCCCTGTTTCGAGTCGGCAGCAGACGTTGCACGCGCGCGGTGCCAATGCTGATGCTTGCGGTGCTCACCGCGTGCGGCGACGGGCAGGATCACGAGCTGCCCAAAGGCGCTGACGCGCTCGAGGCGGCGGCGCTTCGCGGCGACTCGATGACGCTCGAGTTGGCCGCGAGACAGGCGGTGGCGGACACGCTCGTCATGGTGGCCAACGGAGAACTCGATCCGGCCGCGCTCACGGTGCTGGCCGATCGGGCACTGAGCGACCCGGTACCCATGTCGGTGCCGCAAAGACCGGCCGCCAGCACCGGTGAAGGCATGACGCGACGCGCTCAGGCGCGCGGAGAATCGCTCGCCCGCGCCGCCGCCGCTGAGGTCGCGACACGCCTCGAAACAACGGTCGATCGTCCCGCCGGTGATTCGCTGCGTGGCGTGATCGTGCTCGAGGGAGAAGCACCACTGACCCGATTGCTGCTCAAGTCCCCGATGGCCAGCCTGCCGGTGGCGCTGTCCGGTATGGCGACCACGGAGTTGCAGCGGCTCGAAGGACTCGAAGTGGTGGCGCGAGGTGTTCGTGTCAGTCCGAGCTACCTCGTGGTCAACTCGTTCGAAGTGCGCGCCAGCGATGGCGTGCCGGTGATCGACGGCATCCTCTCCAACGACGGAGGACGCTGGTCCGTGCGACTCGCCGACGGAACACGCCGCTCCGTGGCACGTGTGCCACTGGCGCTGCAACCGTACGCGGGCGCCCGCGTGTGGATTGGCGAGGGCAACGCCGCGCTCTCGCGGCACGGCCTCATCACGCGCGTTCGATAAACGTTCCTCCGGTCAGCGTTGCACCCTACGCGTCGCGTAGCACCGCCATTGGCGTCTCGCGGTGCACGTCCCGACTGGTGAGCAATCCGATGCCGACGGTGAGGGCTACAGTCGCGGCGATAATCGCACCGGCGGCACCCCATGCGGGCACGAAGGTGTCGTCGAACACCCATCGCATCAACGCCCACGCGCCGCCGAATGCGAGCAGCATGCCAGTGAATGCACCCAGCACACCAAGCGCGGCGTATTCGGCAAACAGCACACGTTGCACGAGCGCACGAGACGCACCGAGCGTGCGCAGCAGCACGCCTTCGCGCAGTCGTGCACGCCGTGTGGCCGCCACGGCGCTGAACAGCACGGGAATGCCGATCGCCAGACAGAACACGCCCAGAAAACGGATCGCGATCGTCACGCGTGACGTGATGTTTTCGATCGTGCTGCGAATGACGGACAGATCAAGACTGGACACGTTGGGGAAGCGACGGATCGCGTCCCGCTGCACGCGCGCCAGCACGGTCTGATCCGGAATGTTGGCGATGAGCACAAACTGTTGTGGCGCAGCCTCAAGCGCTTCCGGTGCGAAGATCGCGAAGAAGTTGGTCTCGAAGCGCGCCCAGTTCACTTCTCGAATGCTTGTGACAACGGTGGGCACTCGCACTCCCTGCACGTCCCACGTTATCGTGTCGCCCAGCGTCACCATCAGGTCGGCGGCGACACCTGATTCGAGCGACACTTCGTACGGACCGTTGGGGCCGCGGCGGCGTTCACGTTTGGCGGCGTCTGGGGTCCATTCGCCCTGCACGAGCTTCTCCGACGCAGAGAGTGAATCGCGATACGACGATCGGTATTCACGGCGTAGCACCCAGCCTGGCCGATCGATCGTAGTGTCGTTCATCAGTGCCTGTGCCCTGCGCCCGTTCACCGACGACACACGCATCGTCACGATTGGTGTGCGCTCCACGATGGGTCCGGCCGTGCGCACGAGCGAATCGAGCGCGTCCACCTGGTCGTCCTGCACGTCGAAGAAGAGCAGGTTGCCGGCGGCCGCCGAATCGGCGATCTCGAACCGTTTGAGCAGGTTGCCTTGCACGAGATACACGGTGGACAGCAGGAACGCGCCGAAGCCCAGGGCAAGCGTGACCGCGCGCGTCTGATTGGCGGGGCGATACAGATTGGCGATACCCTGACGCAGCGCGAACGGCCATGTGCTGCGCACGCTCTTTCGCGCAAGCTTGATGAGCACACTCGCGGCACCCCACAACACGAGCACGGCCACCGTGATGCCGACGGAGACGAACAGCCCTTCCACCCAATCGCCGGTGCGTGCGACGGCAATGCCGATGATGCTTGCGATGAGCAGTACGTCCACGATCAGCCGCGCCGGGTCCGTCCATTCGCGCGGAAGCGCGTTGTCGTCGGTGGCGCGGCGCAGTGCCTGCAACGGTGATACTCGGCGCAGTGCGAGCAATGGTCGCAGTGCGAACACCAGCGCCACCCACACGCCGATGGCCAGGCCCAGGCCGATCGCACGCCACTCCAGCGTGGGCGAGACGTCGAGCGGCAGGAAATCCTTTACCGCGCCCGGCAGCGCGAGTTGAATGGCCACACCAAGCGCGGTGCCGGCCGTCGCGCCCACCAATCCCATCACCCCCGCCTGTAATACGTAGAGCGTGAGCACCTGCCGACTGCTGGCTCCGAGGCAACGCAGCACGGCCACCGTATCGATCTTGGACACGACAAAGGCATGCACGCCGCTCGCGACACCAATGCCGCCCAGCAACAACGCGATGAGCCCGATCACCGACAGGAAGTCGGCGAGACGCGCTACGGCTTCGGTGAAGTCCCGTTCCGTATCGGCCACCGTGCGAACGCGCACGCGCGGAGGAATCGTCGCGCCTTCCGCCGTGGTGTTCTCCACTCCGACCGAATCATCGAGTCGCTCGCCGCCGCCGAGCGCGCCGGCCGCCCGTTCACGGGTCGCATCTTCTGCGATGCGATCGGGATTGGCAGGATCGATGCGACGGCGAAGCGCACGCGCGAGTGCGGTGCCGGCGCGCGTACCATCGTTCCCGGGCGGAAGGCGCAGCACGGCTTCGTACTCGGCGCGACTGCCGGCCTGCAGCAGTCCCATGGCGTCGAGCCAGCGCGACGACACGAACACGCGCGGACCGATCACCGACGTGATGCCCGCGTCGCCCGGGACGTTCTCGAGGGAGCCGGCGATGGTGAACATCTGCCGTCCCAAGCGCATCGAGTCGCCGACTTGCGCGTCGAGCGACACGAGCAGGGAGGGATCGACGAAGACGAGCGGCGCATCGCCGTGCGCATCGGCCCAGCGCCCGGCCGGCTGCGTGCCGATGGTGCCGTAGAACGGATAGCCGTCGGACACCGCGCGCACCTGCACGAGCCGCGTATTGCCGCTGCCGCCGGCGAGCGCCATCGAGGCGAACGACGTGACACTGGCGTTGGCAACGCCCGCACCCGCGAGGGAATCGAGAAGCGTGTCGACGACCGCTGGAAACTCGGCGCGTGACGACACCTGCAGGTCTCCGCCCAGCAGTGAGCGCGATTGTTCGCGAATGGAACGTGTCACGTTGCCGGCGAACGAGTCGATGGCCACAAGCGCCGCGACGCCGAGCGCGATGGACGACATGTACAGGGCGAGGCGGCGGCGGGCCGTGCGACTTTCTTGCCAGGCCAGCCGAGCCAGCACGGCTGGTCGCATGCCGGGTACGGGACGAGGTCGTACTGACGTCGTTGCGCCGTCGGTTGACGATGTCGGGTTGCTGCGCGGCGAATCGCTCATACGAGCGAGGGAACGCGGGAGATATCCTCGATCACCGCGCCATCCGCCAGGCGGATCGTGCGCTGCGTGCGCTCGGCCAAGGCCGAATCGTGGGTTACCAGTACCACGGTCGTGCCGCGTTCCCGATTGAGCTCCTCGATCAGCTCCACGATGCGGGCGCCTGTGGCACCATCGAGGTTCCCGGTCGGTTCGTCGGCAAAGAGAATGGCCGGTGCATTCACGAAGGCGCGCGCCAGTGCGACGCGCTGCTGCTCGCCGCCCGAGAGCTGCGTGGGGAAGTGATGGCTGCGTCCGTGCAGCCCCACGCGGTCCAGCAGGGCCTTGGCGCGTTTGGTTGCCTCGGCCGTGCTTACCTCGCCGCGCAGCTCCAGAGGGACCTGAACGTTCTCCAACGCGGTAAGCGTAGGAATGAGTTGAAAGCTCTGGAACACGAACCCAACTTTCTCGCCGCGCAGCGCGGCGCGCGCGTCCTCGTCGAGCGCACCCATATCGGCGCCGTCGAGCAGGATGGTTCCGCGGGTTGGTGTGTCGAGGCCCGCGAGCAAACCGAGCAGCGTCGTTTTACCGGACCCGGACGGTCCAACAATGGACACGTACGCACCGCGCGCGATCTCGAACGAGACGTCGTGCAGCACCGTCAGCGGCTTTTCACCGCTGGCATAATCCTTGGATAACGCGCGGGCAACGAGCATGCGGCTGGAGTCGGAGACAAGAGCAGGACAACGCACGATCCTGACGCTGCTGTGCGCCGCGGTGATGGCGTGCGGCGGACAGGAGGCAGGGCGTGCGGATGTGGAATCAACTGATGGTGCACCGGCGGGAGCAACTGAGGGCATGAGCTCCTCAGACGCGGAAACCGCTGCAACCTCTACGGACGTGCCTCGGGTGGTGATTCTCGGTACCAGTCTAACGGCCGGTCTCGGCCTCGATCCCGATAGCGCCTGGCCGGCATTGGTACAACGCGCGGCAGACAGCGCGGGTGTCCGCGCGGAGATCGTGAACGCGGGGCTCAGCGGCGAGACCTCTGCTGGCGCACTGCGGCGTGCGGATTGGGTGCTCGGTGAAGCGGCGGATCTGGTCGTGCTCGAGGTGGGAGCGAATGACGGGCTGCGGGGGGTCGACCCCGATACGACGCAGGCGACGATCGAAGCGTTGATCGAACGTGTGCGCGCGAAGCAACCGGCGGCGCGCATTGCGCTGGTGCAGATGGAGGCGCCGCCCAATCTGGGATCCGCGTACACGGCGCGATTCCGTGAAGCCTACAGCGAGGCCGCCAGGCGCGCGAACGTGCCGTTGCTGCCATTCCTGCTTGACAGCGTGGCCGGCAATCCGGCACTCAATCAGACCGACGGCATTCACCCGAACGAGCGCGGCTCGCACGTCGTCGCGGCCAACATGTGGCGATCGCTCGAGCCGCTGCTGCGATCCCTGCCGCGATCCCTGCCGCGATCGCTGCCGCGATCCTTGCCGCGATCGCTGCCGTCGGCGGGGGCGGACAGCGTCGCGGGCCGCTGAGGGTCAAGTTCACGCAGGGCAGGGCCGACACTCCGGGGGAACGCTTGGCAGTTCGTTGCCCGTCGGCGGGCACGGTCGTCGCAGTCGAGAACCCTCCCCGCAAACCGGATCACATGCAGCCACTGCTCGCACTGTTGGACACCGTGCTGGCCAATCTCACCGACGAGACTGCCTGCGCGCGCATCATGGACCGTGCCGCTGAGCGTCGGAAAGTCCTCGGCAGTTCCGCCGGAACCGTCGCGCGGGCAGAGGCTGTGGTGATGGCGTTCAGCGATGTGGCGCGGCTCTCTTCGGCGGACGCGTACCGCATCATCGCGAATCGCGCCGTTGCCCCGCTCTCCGGGCGCATGGCGAAGTCGCTGCAGAAGCACTCCACGGCGCATACGCTCTGCCTGAATCTGAACGCGCTGATCGACGATGATCTGCAGCCGCTGGTGCCCACGCTGGAACTGCCGGTGGTGGACGTGGAGATGATCGACGCGTCGACGCTCCGGGTCAGCCTGGCGGCGAGTCCGGACATGGTGGCGCTGGCGCAGGGCCTGTTGTCTGGTTTGGCGCAGCACTACGGGCAGCAGGCGCGATTTTCCGAGGTGCCGGTGCCGCGGGGACAGGCGTTCTCGCCGCCAATGCTTCGGCGGCACTTCGACGTGGTCTTCCAGCGCGATGACCGGGTCGCCGGTGCCGATCGCCGGACTGCCGCTGTGGCGCGCTGACGGTTGCCCTGTCGAGCTGGTTCCGATAAATTCCGGGGCTGCGGGGTAACTGCAACGATTCGTCTCCGCCACTTCCTCTGTTCCTGACGATTTTTTATGGCGCTTACAGCAACCCAGATTCGCCGCGGCATGGTCCTCGTGTTCGAGGGCGATCCCTGCCGGATCATCGAGTTTCGTCATCACACGCCGGGCAATCTGCGCGCGATGGTGCAGGCCAAGCTCAAGAACCTGCGCACCGGTTCGTCGTTCGATCATCGCTTCCGCGCCGCGGACACGATCGAGAAGGCGGCGATGGAGACGCGTGAACTCGAGTTCCTGTACCAGGGCGGCGACTCGTATCACTTCATGAACTCGGCCGACTACGACCAGTTCGAGCTCGACGCCGAAGCGCTCGGCGACTCGGCGCCGTGGATGCAGCCCGGCATGAAGATTCTGGCCGAATATTACGATGGCAAGCCGATCGGTATTCAACTCCCCAACTCGCTTACGTACGAGATCGTGGAGACCGCGCCGGTGGTGCGTGGTGCGACGAAGACGGCGTCATCGAAGCCGGCCAAGCTGGAGAATGGCGTGACGGTGAACGTGCCGGAGTTTGTGGAGCAGGGCACGCGCGTGCGCGTGAATCCGGCCACTGGCGACTATCTCGATCGCGCGAAGGACTGAGTTCGCCGTCACCCCGCTTGAATCACGGCCGCCTCACGATTACACTTTGGGGCTCTGGGTCGCCGTTGTGTAGTGATGGCGAAGCGGGACCTCGCGCAAGCGAGCATGGTGGCCGTAGCTCAATCGGTTAGAGCACCGGATTGTGGTTCCGGGGGTTGCGGGTTCAATTCCCGTCGGTCACCCTGGTAGTGCGCGACGCGAGTCGTGTCTAGGTCCGTAGCTCAATTGGTAGAGCACCGGTCTCCAAAACCGGCGGTTGGGGGTTCGATTCCCTCCGGGCCTGTGCCGGTGTATGTTGCGAGGCTTGGCGCTGGTTGTGGCCATACGGTTGGTACAGATGGCGGTATCGTCTAGGGGACTAGGACACAGCCCTCTCAAGGCTGGAACACGGGTTCGAATCCCGTTACCGCTACTTGGGTCTGCAGATGGTACTGGCCGCAAGGCGATGCCGCTGCGACTGGCCTCATCGTCTATCGGTTAGGACGCCACCCTTTCAAGGTGGAGAGACGGGTTCGATTCCCGTTGAGGCTATGCAGGTTGGGCAACACGTCCCATGGCAGGTCTCGACGCGTTCGGGAATGGTGCAGGTGCAGGATTGTTGGGGGCGTAGCTCAGTTTGGTTAGAGCACTCGACTGTCACTCGAGAGGTCGCGGGTTCGAGCCCCGTCGCTCCCGTAGGTTAGAGTACGCATGAGTGCGCGTGAGTATGCGCGCAGTTGGTGCAGGACGGATTGCCCTGGTGGTGAAACTGGTAGACACGCCATCTTGAGGGGGTGGTGCCGAAAGGCGTCGCGGTTCGAATCCGCGCCAGGGCATGCACGTCGCGGGACCGGGGTGTCGTTCCGCCCCTCAGGACTTGAGATCGCACCTTAGGCAGCACTTTGTGGTTCTTGCAGTGCGCGTTCGACCGGCTTGTCCGGTCTTTGCCACAGTAGCTCAGTGGTAGAGCACCCGATTCGTAATCGGGCGGTCATCGGTTCAATCCCGATCTGTGGCTCTCGACCTTTGGCAGGCTCGGCCTGTTGCAGCGGCTCCCCATGCGGGAGCCGTTCGCGTTTCCCCCCATTCCGCCAGTGTGACATGCCGCACGGGACGCTCATCCGCCATCTTGCCTTCGCTGCGCAACCCGGCCATTCTCAGGTCGTTCGGTTGTTGTCGGATTTGTGCTTCCCGACGCGTTGACGCGTCGATTCACCTCGCCCCTGGAGCAGCGCGAGATGACCCAAGCGTCGGATCCCCGATCGAAGCGGCGCTCGCGCTGGACGCTCGCGCGTCGCCTGTCGGTGTTGTTCGTGGCGCTGCTCACGCTGGTGGTGGCTGTGATTGGCGCGTCGGCGTATGTCGGCGTGCGAGAGGCCGCTTCCGTGCGTTCGTCCGAGCGGCTCGAGAGCGTCGCGCGC
>JBBQNT010000022.1:0-24963 GCA_038330215.1 Gemmatimonadales bacterium | reverse complement strand
CTGCGCGCGCTCGGGCTGCTGTCCGCGGTTGTTCAGCGCGACCGAGAGCTTGCGCATGGCCATCGCGAATGTGGTGTCGAGCTGAATCGCGTCTTCGAGCAGCCGGTAGCCGCGCGGATAGTCGCCGCGCACGTCGATGGCTTCTACAGCAGTGGTGTACCGACGCAGCGCATCGAGCGACGCCGTGGTCACGCGTGCCAACGCGGGAGCGGAACGTAAATCGCGAAGCGATTCGCCGAGTTTTTCGCGCAGTCCCTTGGAGAGTCGGTCGATCGCAGCGATGACAGCCCCCGAATCCGCGGCAGTTGCGCGGACGGCCGCGAGCACGTGCGCGCTGTCGGTGCTCAACAAGCGTGCGGTGAGCTGGAAGCCGCTGCCCACTGACACGACTTCGCCCACGATGTACGCCGGAATGCCTTCCCGAGCGGCCACTTCGCGCGCGAGCAGTGAGTCCACGACCGCGCCGGGCTCGCGTTGCATGCGTTCCAGCGCTTCGCGCACGGCCACCGGTTGCACGACGCGCACAAGCGGCGACTGCGTGAGGTCCGTGCGCAACGCGTCGGTCACCACCGCGCCAAGTCCGCTGCCACCATCGGCGAAGTTGGCCACCAGCACGGCATCGCTCTCGCGAAGCGTCTTGCCGTCCACCAGTCCGCCCGGGAAGCCGTTCAGCACGAACGCAGTGAGCGCTGCCAGCCCGACAAGCACGACGGCCGCCTGCGCGACGACGCGTGGGCGGCCACGCAGCAGCCCGGCCCGCCCGCGCGCGGGAGTGGTTCGGCCCGCCCGCGTGCCACCGCTGTTCGGCGTGGCGATCATGAGATCGGCCTGCACATCTTCCAGCGCGCGCGCGAGTTCCGCCGCCGACTCGAACCGCTCTGCGGGCAGCTTCGCCAGGCAACGCTCGATCACCTCGTAGAGCGAGTCGGGCACGTTCGGCTGCCGCTCCAGCGGCGCCGGCGCCTTGGAGACCTGCGCCGCGAGCACGCCGGCGGGTGAAAGCCCCGCGAACAGCGGCTCGCCGCGCAGCATCTCGTACGCCACCGCGCCTACCGCGTAGATGTCCATGCGATGGTCCGCAGCGGGATCGGCTGCCGCCTGCTCAGGCGCCATGTATGACGGCGTGCCCAGCGCAATGCCGGCCGAGGTAAGCGTCGCGTCGCCCACGTGGGGGACGGGAAGATCGGCGTCGCGGGCACTGGTGATGGCCTTCGCCACACCGAAGTCGACCACGAGCGCGTGCGCGTCGTTCACGAGCAGGATGTTGTCCGGCTTGATGTCCCGGTGCACCACCCCCCGTCCGTGCGCGTAAGAGAGCGCCTCCGCCACATCGTGCAGGATGCGGACCTGATCCGCCACGGGAATGGGGGCCCCGCGCTGATATCGGGCGCGCAGCGACTCACCGTCCACCATGGGCATGGTGTAGTAGAGTGCGCCACCCGCGTCGCCCGCCGCCAGCAGCGGGACGATGTGCGGGTGCTGCAACGACGCCGCCATCTGGATCTCACGCCGGAACCGTTCCTGACTCACGCCCTGCGACAGCTCGGGCGGCAGCACCTTGACCGCAACCGAACGTCCGAGCGCGACCTCGGTGGCCAGGAATACACGACTCATCCCGCCCCCGCCGAGCTCACGCTCGATGCGGTATGCGAAACCAAGGTCGATGGGCGTTCGGATCGCGCGCGATGGCATCGCAGTCCCTACGCAGTGGGGACGGCCGAGTTCCGCTCAGCTGGTCCGAGCTCGATCTTCATCGGGATTGGACACGCGGAAGGACCGATTCGTTGCGCAACCCGGCACGACCCGCGCGATTGACGGCAGGCCGCAACCTGACCAAACTGCAGGCGAGCGTTACTTTCGCTACCTGTTCGACTGACCGCCCGGCGATCCCACCGACAGCTCCTCGCGCAGCTTCCCGTAGCTCTCCCAGCGTGCGCGGCTCACCGTGCCGGCGTCGACGGCGTCGCGCACCGAGCAACCGGGTTCGACCAGGTGCGTGCAGTCGGCGAACCGGCAGCTGTCGAGATATGGGCGAAGCTCGGGAAAGCACGCCGCCACATCGCGTGTGGAGATTCCCCACAGCCCAACCTCTCGCAGGCCCGGCGTGTCGGCCACGAAACCGCCGCCCGGCAATGGATGCAGCCACGCGCCCACCGTGGTGTGGCGCCCCTTGTTCACGCTTTCGCTGATCGCGCCCACGCGCAGCGACAGCCCGGGAAAGAGCACATTCATGAGCGATGACTTGCCCACGCCGGACGGACCCGAGAGTGCCGACACCTTGCCCAGCACCACCTCACGAAGCTCCGGCAATCCGTTGCCCGTCACGACGCTGGTGTAGTGCACCGGATAACCCGCTATCTCGTAGTCACCGAACATCGCACGCGCCTCCCGCTCGGCCGCGAGGTCACACTTGTTGACCACAATGCGCGCGGAAAGATCGTTGGCCTCGGCGATCACGAGAAAGCGATCGAGCATGCGCGGATGCGGATCGGGATTGGCGGCGGCAAATACCACAAGCACCTGATCGAGGTTGGCCACCACCACGCGCTCGCCCATGGCGCGTCCAGGCGCGCGGCGCGCGAGCTGCGAGCGGCGCGGATGAATCGCGCTGATCGACCACGTGGTACCATTCGCGTCAGTTTCCGATTCGACATCCACGTTGTCGCCAACGGCGAGCTTGAGCGGACGCGCCGGTGCCCGGGACGCATTGCCCAGGCTTTGACGCTGGTTCGTGTTCTGCTCCTCGTCCTTCTTGAGCCTGCCGCGCAGCGACGCGTCCACGCTGTCGCCGTTGGCAAGCAGCAGGCGCCAAACACCACCGGTGCCCGACAACACGGTTCCGGTGGTTACCATGAGCGCTTTGCTCCCGACGCGTCGCCGGTGCCACGATCGTTGCGCGCGCGAATGAGACCGTCGAGCGTCGCCTTCACGACCACGAGCGACATTTGTCCCGTCGCGCGTCGAACGGCTTCCTCGCTCTTGCCGCGCACCAGGAAGCCGGTCTCGAGGTGACCAACCGCTTCCGGCTCACCGCGTCCCCACTGCACGAAGAACAGGTACGCACCCCATGGCAGCTCCTCGTCATCCGTGGTGTCGGTGAGAATGTCGGCGGAGTATGACGCGCCGTCGAGCCCCTCGAACGCAGCCGGGCGCGCGTGCACGGCCATGTAGCCGCCAAGCGTGCGCTCATCGCCCGCGTCGTGATCGGCGGGCAGGTGCTGTCCGGCGTGCGTGCTCAGCGTCTCACTCAATGCGCGCCATTTCGACGCGCGTTGTCAGGCGACCGGCGCAAACCGTGCACCGCTTCCCGAATGATGTTGCCCGTCATGAAGGCAATGTTGGCCGGCCGTTCCGCGAGTCGCCGCATGAGATAGGGATACCACTGCGTGCCGAATGGGATGTAGACGCGCACGCGCCAGCCGTCGGCGACGAGTGCTTCCTGCAAGTCCCGACGCACACCGTACAGCATCTGAAACTCGAAGCGCTCGGGCTTGATCCCCTCGGCCCGCGCAAAGCGCTTCGCCTCCTCAATGATGACCTCGTCGTGCGTGGCAAGGCCGGGACAGTAGCCGCGCGACATGAGCCGGTGCATGCCCTGCACGTACGTGCGATCCACATCCGCCTTGTCAGGGAACGCGATGTCGTCCGGCTCCTTGTACGCGCCCTTGCACAACCGAACCCGCGCGCCGATCCCGATGGCACGTTCGATGTCATCGAGTGTGCGACGCAGCGCGGTTTGCAGCACGATGCCGACCCGGCGGGGATAGCGGCTGTACAACTCGCGTTCGAAGAGGTCGAGCGTGCGCTGCGTGTATTCGCTCGACTCCATGTCGAGTCGCACGAATGAGTCGTACTGCTCGGCGCGTGCGATAATGGCGCTCACCACATCGCCTGCGAGTTCGTCGCTGATGTCCTGGCCCAGTGCGGTGAGTTTGACCGACACGTTGCAGTTGAGCTGCTGCTTCTGAATCTCGTCGAGCAGTTCCAGGTACTGGCGGCCCGTCTGGCGCGCGTCGGCTTCGTTCCGCACGCTTTCGCCGAGCAGATCGAGCGTGGCCGTGATGCCGTGGCGGTTGAGATCCGCGGCGGCTTCACACGCTGAGGCGATGGTTTCGCCGGCCACGAATCGCGACGCCATGCGACGCGCAAAGCCATTGCCTCGAATGAAATCGAAAATGCGCTGCTGGCGCGACAGGTACAGCAGGGAGTTGCGAATCATGGAGCGAATGAGCGGGACCGAGGGCAGCGCACGCTCCCCCGCAAAGGAATGTCCCCTCGGCGGGGACATCCCTCAAATATAGCGGTCCCCTGGGCGGCAACGGGAATGGTAGATGCCCGGCCGGCGCCGGCGTGCACGCACCCGGCGCAGCGCCTGCGACCGTCAGGGCCGCGCGGCGGGCAACCTCCAGACCGGCGCCACCCGACCCACGGCGAGTCCGGCGTCGAGCAAGTTCCATGTCACCAACCCATCGTCGCTCTCCGGCTCGAGCAAAAGCATGGCAAGTCGGTCCTTGTTCGTGCCGGTACGAATGAGCCAACTGCCGGCCGGGACGGTGCGCGTCTCCCGATGCCAACGACCGGCGAGCGTGACCTCGTTGTGCCCCTGGAACGGTCGCGGCGCACGCGCGATGCTGTCCACCATGAACACCTCCACGCCAGTGCGGAACGCGGAGTTCACGCGTTCAACAGTCACGCCGTGCGCGCGCAGACGCGGCAGCGCGGAATCAGCGGCAGCGCCCTCGAGAATCCAGCCACCGGCGGGCGGGGTGCGTTCGAGGGACGCTTCGAATCGATCAACCACGGGCATGCGGACGGACGCGAAACGGCCCGTGCGACGAATGCCGAGTGGCATGCCCGGTTCGTCCTGCACCATGCTGTCAGGCAGTCGTTCGAGCACTTCCACGAGCACCGGAAGCGTGTCAGGCGTGGTCCAAAAGCGCGAACGCACTGCCACCGACGGCAGCGCGCGCCCCGCACCAAACGTGGATGCGGCGCGGCCGGCCGCCACGCGCGACTTGATCTCGGCCGGATGTTCGGCGACGTAAGAGAGCACTTCCTGCACGAATGCGCGCGTGGATGCAACGCGCACGTTGAAGGGATCGTGCGAGAACGCCTCACTCAACACCGACATCGCGCCGTGCAGCCCATAGTAGTTGGTGCCGAAGCGCGGCTTGTGCTCGTACGTGACGAACGCCGCCTTCATCGTGTCGATGAGCGACTGGCGCCCGCGTTCACCGGTGAAGTTGCCGTAGGGGTAGATGCGAAAGTTGTGACGCGCTTGCATGCGCTCACGAACGGTCACCAGCATCGTGTCGCCGACATATGGCGCCAGCGGTGAGGCCGGATGCAACGACGGTGAATACGTGAGGTGATAGCCATGATAGCTGCCGTTCGTGGTGTGCAGGTCCATGAACAGGTCAGGCTGCCACGCTGCGATGGCGGCGAGCGTGCCGCGTGTCTCCGGCGCTTCCGCCTTGATGTAATCGCGGTTGAGGTCGAGTCCCTGCGCGTTGGGTCGCTGCCCGATCATGGCCGGACCATTCTGCGAGCCGCGATTGCTCGCCTGATCACCAAACGCCTCGTTGCCATCGGCGTTGTAGATCGGGACGACGAGCAGCACGATGGAGTCCAGCACCGTGGGACCGCTGGCAAAGGACAGGTCGCGCAGCAACGCCTGCACGGCTTCCTTGCCCTCCACTTCGCCGGCATGGATGTTTGCCTGCACGTACACGATCGGACGGCCGAGCGCGCGCGCTTCTGCCGGCGTGCGCACGGTGGGCTTCGAGGCGATCACCAGGGGCAGCACGCGTCCCTCGTTGGTGCGCGCGAGTTCCGTGATCGTGATCGGCGCCCGCATCGCAACGAGCGAATCGAGGAACGCGATGACATCGGCGTACCGTGAGGTCTCGGTGTAGTTGCTGCGCTCGGCGCGTGTGGCGGGCCGCGGCAGGGCGCTCTGCGCGACCGTGTCCGCAGCCGGCAGTGCAAGTGTGCCAGCCAGTGTCGCGGTGAGTACAACGCGAGTGCGAAAGGAACTCATTAGGGAAGGGGCGTGGGAGTGTCTGAGATGAGTTGTGCGGACAGTTCGCGCAGTTGTTCGACGTGACGTGCCTCGTGTCGCGCGATCATGAGCAGCCACTCGTACATCGTCAGGCTGCCCAGACGAGGGTGCGGTGCAGCTACGGTGCCGAGCGGCAGACCGTTGCCCTTGTAGATCGCTTCGAGCAGTCGCGCACGAGACGCGTCGAGTTGTTGTCGCGCCGTGTCGAAGTCGGCGTCGACGTCGGGCGTGACCAGGTCCGGCGCGACAACCCGGCGCGAACGCACCAGCATTGGGAAACGGGCGAAGTCCGTTATGATCGTGGCCGCGTCGCTCGTGGTATCCATCGGTGCATTCGCCTCGCGCAGCGCGCGCGCATGCACGCTGAACAGCTTACCCGATGACGCTTCAACCTTGGCCAGATGCGCGAGGATCTCCGCGGCCGTCCAGCGATCGGCGGCGCTTCGTGCGTGGCGAAGCTCGACCGGGATGCTGTCGGCTGTTGCCAACAGGCCGTCGCGCTCGCGCGTGAGTTCAACCACGATCGCGGCGAGTACCGGATGCAGCGGCTCGTCGTGCATCGCTGATGGAGTGGTGTTGGTCATAAAGGTCTTCCTGTCGCGGGATAGAATCGTTCGCCACGCGCCGCCATCGCGGCCAGGCGTGGTGCCGGCGTGTATCGACCGGGAAACTGCACGTCGAGCGCCTCGAGCCGGCGCACCACCTCCGCCGCACCAAGCGCATCGATCGCACGGAACGGCCCGCCACGAAACGGCGGGAAGCCGATGCCGAACACGGCGCCAACGTCGCCGTCGCGCGTGGCGCGCAGCACACCGTCCTCGAGACAGCGCACCGCCTCGTTGAGCATGGGCAGTACGGTGCGATCCTGAATCGATGACGCATCCATCTGGTGGCGTGCGCCGCTCGCCGGTGTCATCTCGTAGACCGCCGGATCAGCGCCATCGCGCTTGCCGTCGTCGTCGTACCTGTAGAAGCCCCGCCCGCCCTTGCGCCCGGTGCGACCACTTTCGATCACGCGCTGCAGCGTGGCCGATGGCTGCATGCGATCACCAAACGCTTCGTCCATGATGTGGCCCGATTTACCGGCGATGTCGAGGCCAACTTCGTCGAGCAGCGTAATCGGGCCAACCGGGAAACCGTATGCCACCAGTGCGGCGTCGATGGTATCCATCGCCACGCCTTCGTCGAGCAGCTTGCCGGCTTCGTTGATGTACGGCGCCAGGATGCGATTCACATAGAATCCCGGACCGTCGACCACCACAATCACCGTCTTGCCGATGCGCTTGCCGAACGACACCACGGTGGCCACGGTGTCGTCGCTCGTCTGCGGCGTGACGATGACTTCCAGCAGCGGCATCTTGTGCACGGGACTGAAGAAGTGCATGCCGATCACGCGCTCGGGCCGGAGCGACGCGTCGGCAATGCGCGTGATCGGAATGGTGCTCGTGTTCGACGCGAAGATCGCGTCGGGCGCGGCGGCCTCGACCTCGCGCAGCACTTCGTGCTTGCTCTCGAGGTCTTCGAACACCGCTTCGATCACGAGCTGCGCGCGACGGAAGCCGGTATAGTCCGTGCCACCGCTCACGAGCGCGAGCATGTCGTCGAACGCGAGCTTCGTGAGGCGCCGCTTGCGTCGGCGTTCGTCAAGCACCGTGCGCACGGCCTTGAGGCCCGCGGCCACCCGGTCGAGCGTCGCGTCCTTCAGGCGAACAATGACGTCATGCTGCGCGGCGACGGAGGCAATGCCGGCGCCCATGAAACCCGCGCCCACGATCCCAACGCGTTCGATTCGTGAAACGGACGACGCGGCACCTCCCACAACACCGCTGTCCTTCTTGAGCGCGGTGGTCGCGAAGAACAGGAACGTGAGTTCACGCGAGACATCGCTCATCGCGAGCTCACCAAAAGATCGTGCTTCGACCTCCAGCCCGCGAGCCATGCCGTGTGAGTAGCCTTCGCTGATGGCTTCGATGGCGGCGAACGGTGCGGGATACGCGCCGCGCGTCTTTTTCATCACGGACTCGCGCGCCTTGCGAAACACGACCGCACGACCGAGCGGATTGTCCTCCAGCAGCAAGCCCGTTGCGCCACCGCTGCGCGGCTCGCGCGTGCGGCCGCCGCTGCCGAGCTCACGCGCGCGCTGCACGGCCACGCTGCGCAGGATCGACGGATGCACCACATCATCGGCCAAGCCGAGTTTGCGTGCCTGGCGCGGCTTCACGTTGCGACTCGTGAGGATGAGATCGAGCGCCGCCTGCAATCCGATCAGTTGCGGCAGGCGCTGGGTTCCACCAGCGCCCGGCAACAGCCCGAGCTGCACCTCCGGCAACCCGCACACGGTCTTCGCATGCTCGCTCAGCACGCGCCAGTGACACGCGAGCGCCACTTCCAGACCACCGCCAAGACACGCGCCGTGTATTGCGGCCACAATGGGTTTGTGCAGCGCCGCAAGTCTGTCGAGCATGCGCTGCCCGCTGCGCGCCAACGCCTCGCCTTCACTTGCCGACGCGAGCGACACGAGCTCCTCGATATCGGCGCCCGCAATCCATACGTCAGGCTTGCCGCTCATCAGCACCGCACCGACGATTGTGCTGTCCGACTCGAGTCGCGCAAAGATCGCATCGAACTCCGGCGCGAGTCGCGAACTCAGCACGTTCACCGGCTCGCCCGGCGTATCGAACGTGATGATGGCAATGCCATCATCCACCGTCATCGTGAGCGAAGGCTTCGAGGCGACGCTCATGCGCGCTCCACCACCATCGCGTGTCCCATGCCGCCTGCCGCGCATACCGTCATCAGGCCGAACTGCCCGTCGCGTCGCGCGAGTTCGTTGAGCAGTGTGGTGAGAATGCGCGCGCCTGTTGCTCCGAATGGATGCCCGATCGACAACGATCCGCCCATGACATTCAGTCTCGCAGGATCCACTTCGCCCACCGGTTCACTGAAGCCTCCGCGCTCGGCCCAGTACGGCGATGCCAACCCCTGGAGATTGCTCAGCACCTGCGCCGCAAACGCTTCGTGCATCTCCACGAGATCCAGGTCGGCGAGCGACAATCCCGCCCGCTGCAACGCGCGCGGCGCGGCAAAGACCGGTGCTTGCAGCAACTGCTCCGCGGGATCGATGGCGGCGTATGCATACGCACGAATGAAGCCCAGCGGCGCGTAGCCAAGCGACGCGGCAACGTCTTCGCGCATGAGCAGCACGGCGGCCGCACCATCGGTGAGCGGCGACGCGTTGCCGGCGGTCACCGTGCCGTACTGTCGGTCGAACACCGGCTTGAGTGCGCTCAGCTGCTGCAAAGTGCTGTCGGCGCGAATGCCGTTGTCCGCACTCAGCAGCGTATCGTGCCTGGGCGGCACGGAAATCGGCGCGATCTCGGCGGTGAGTCGGCCGTCGACGGTACCAGCCGCGGCTCGTTGATGGGAGCGCAACGCAAACTCGTCCTGCGCCTCTCGCGAGATGCCGTTGAGCTTGGCCATCGTATCGGCCGACTGACCCATCGTTTCGCCAGTGCTCGGCTCGGTAATCGCCGGCGTGATTGGCACCAGATCGCGCGGACGCACGCGGCCCAGGATTCCCAGACGCTGCGTGAGAGATTTTGCCTTGCTCGCCGCCACCAGCGTGTCGGACATGCGCCGCGAGTGCAGAATCGGCACCTGCGTCAGCGATTCCGCGCCGCCAGCAATGGCCACCGTGGCGTGGCCGAGCACGATCTGGTCGGCCGCATCGGTGATGGCCTGGTTGGCGGAGGCACACGCCCGGCCCACGGTGAAGGCCTGCACATCGCGCGGGAAGTACGGCAAAAGCGAGATCTCGCGCGCGATATTGGGTGCCAGCACCGACGGCAGCACCGTTCCGAACGCCATCAGGCTCACCTCGGTGCCGCTCAGTTCCGTGCGCTGCATGAGTGCCGCGACCGCATGCCGGCCGAGATCGAGCGCAGAATAGTCCTTGAGCGCGGTGCCGGAGCGGGCGAACGGGGTGCGCACACCCGCCACCACGGCCACGCGGCGTCCTGGGGAGCCGTAGGAGATCATCCCTGCAAGTTACCGCCGGGCGTGGTCGGTGCGACATTGCCGCTCCACCCTCGCCAGCGGCACGATCCCCGACACGGGCTTCGGGTCAGGCGCATTGGCAGCGTCAGCGCTGGCCGCTTGTGTGCCGTTGTACTTCAGGTCGTCAGTTCCCCACCCTCGTTCGGGAGATTTTCCTGTGACAGACTCGCGCCTCTCGCGTGTCTCGGCTGCCTCAGCGGCCCTGCTCTTCGCCATGTTCAGCGCGCCGACGAATTCCGCCGCGCAGCACCCTTCCCCTGTGGCCGCCGAGTTCTCCTCGCTGCACTTCCGGTCGATCGGCCCGGCAACGATGTCCGGTCGCATTGCCGGGCTCGCCGTGTATGACGCCAACCCGGCCGTCTACTATGTCGCCACGGCGCACGGCGGCCTCTGGAAGACCACCAGCAAGGGCGCGCTCTGGACGCCGCTACTGCAGCAGGAAGGCCTCATGTCCATGGGCGCCGTCACGATTTCGCAGGCGGACCCGAACCTCGTGTGGGTGGGCAGCGGCGAATCGAACAACCGCCAGAGCACATCCTGGGGTGATGGCGTCTACAAGTCCACCGATGGCGGCACCACGTTCACACACATGGGGCTGCGCGAGTCGAAGCACATCAACCGCATCGTGCTCGATCCCAACAACACCGACATCGTGTACGTCGCCGCAACCGGACCGCTGTTCGGCAGCGGCGGTGAGCGCGGCGTGTACAAGTCCATCAACGGCGGCGCGTCGTGGACGCGGGTGCTGCACGTCAACGACGACACCGGCGCGAACGACATCGTCATGTCGCCCACGGATTCGAAGGTCCTCTTTGCGACCACGTATCAGCGACGGCGCACCACGTGCTGCTTCAGCGGCGGCGGTGAAGGCAGCGCTCTGCACGTCACGCTCGACGCCGGCGCGACGTGGCGCAAGGTGGAAGGCGGTTTCCCATCGGGCTTGCTCGGACGCATCGCAGTGGATATTGCCCCATCGAACGCGAACATCGTCTACGCACTGGTCGAGGCGCCGGCGGCACCCGGAGCGGGCGCCTTGTCCGGACTCTGGCGCTCCAACGATGCGGGTGTGACTTGGGCCAAGGTGAACTCCGTGAATCCGCGGCCCATGTACTTCAGCAAGCTCAAGGTCGATCCGACCAATCCCGAGCGCGTGTACTATGGCGGCGTGGGACTGCACGTCTCGCACGACGGTGGCAAGACGGTGGAGACGGATGCGGCGCGCGTGACGCACGACGACGTGCACGCCATCTGGATCGATCCCCGCAATCCCGAGCATGTGCTGATTGGCAACGATGGTGGGCTGGCCGTGTCGTACGACGCGGCGCGCACGTGGCAGTTCGTGCCGAACCTGCCGGTGGGTCTGTTCTATCACGTGTCATACGACATGGAAACACCGTTCAATGTGTGCGGCGGCATGCAGGACAACTACAACTGGTGCGGCCCGAGCCGCTCGCGCCTTGGCGCGGGCATCATGAACTACGACTGGTTCCAGATCCTCGGCGGTGACGGCTTCGTGGCCATCCCCGATCCGCGTGATTCGCGCATCATCTACACCGAGTCGCAGAACGGCAACATGATCCGGCGCGACAAGGTCACCGGCGAGTCGCGCAGCATCCGCCCCACCGCTGCCAACGTGAGTCCGGCGGTGCCCGCCGACGAGCGCTTCCGCTTTCACTGGGATGCGCCGATGGTCTTCTCGCAGCACGACACGGGCGCGCTGATCGTCGCGGCGAATCGAGTGTTCAAGTCGACGGACCGCGGCGACTCATGGACGGTGATCAGCCCCGATCTCACGTCGAACATCGACCGTGATTCCATCGTGACAATGGGACTCAAGAACACGGACATCCGCCTCGCGCGCAACGACGGCATCTCCGCCTGGCCATCGATCGTGGCACTCGCCGAGTCGCCGAAGCAGCGCGGCGTGATCTATACCGGCACCGACGACGGCACGGTCAGTGTCACACGTGACAACGGGGCGACCTGGACGAACATCACCGGCAATCTGCCCGGCTTCCCGGCCGGTGCGTTCGTGTCGGAAGTGGTGCCGTCGCGCTTCAATGCGGGCACGATCTACGTGTCGGTAGACAATCATCGCGAGAACGACTACACGCCGCACGTGTGGGTGAGCACCGACTTCGGCGCGAGCTTCCGTCGCAGCACGAACGGACTCGGCGGCGAAGTGGTGCGCACGCTTACGGAGGACACCCGCAACGGCGACGTGCTGTACGCGGGCACAGAAAGCGGCATTTTTCTCTCGCTCGATCGCGGTGCGAACTGGCGTCGGCTGCGCGGACGCAACTTTCCGAATGTGCGGGTGGACGAACTCACCATCCATCCGCGTGACAACGCGCTCATCGTCGCATCGCACGGTCGCTCGATCTGGATTCTCGACGACCTCGCGCCGATTCAGGAATACACCGCGGCCACGCGTGTCGCCGATGCAACCCTGTTCTCGGTGCCGACAGCGCTGCAGTGGAAGTACAAGGACGACCGCAACGACGAGTTCTGGGGACACCAGACGTTTATCGGCGAGAATCCGCCGGCCGAAGCGGTGATGTCGTACTACCTCAAGGCCCGTCCGAGGTCGCTGGCCGTGCGCATTTCGCAGGGCAATCGCGTGGTGCGCGAGCTCGACGTGCCGGTCGACAGTACGTCAATCGGCGTGCAGTCGGTGTGTTGGGACATGCGGGGCAGGCCCATCTCCGTCGAGCAACCGGAGTCGCAACCGGAGTCGCAACCGGACTCGCAGCCCGATTCGCAGCCCGCACGCGGCGGCGGTGGTGGCGGTGGCGGCGCGAGGCCGAGCCCGATCGCCGGCGTGCCCACGCCGTTGCCCTCAGCGGGTTACGAGGCGAGCAATCCGTGTCGCGGCGAGGGCGGAGGACGCGGCGGATTTGGTGGTGCCGCAAACGCTGCGCCGTACGCTGCGCCCGGCGAGTACTCGGTTTCACTCGTGACGGATGGACGCGTGGTCAGCACCAAGCCGATGCGCATCATCATGGATCCGAGTGTGCGGCTCACGGGCGAGGCACGGGTTGCCTACGACCGGCTGCTCAACGACCTGCACGCACGCCAGCAGCGTGGTGCCGAAGTGGCGGCGAAGCTCACGTCGCTCGCCACCCAGATGGCTACCGTGCAGGCGCGCATCGACTCGGCACCAGCGTTGTCGGCCGACGCGAAGGCCAGCTTCGCATCGCTCAAGACACGGTTCGACAGTGTGCGCGTCAAGTTCGGCGTCGCACCGGGACGCGCGGCTGGAACTGCGCCGGCGGCGGGGGCCGGCGCTGGACCCGGCGGCGGTGGACGCGGCGGCTTTGGTGGGGGTGCCGCCAATGCAGCCAACGCACTCGGCCAACTCGCTGGCGTCAAGTCATCGCTCGGCGGCATCTGGGAATCGCCAAGCGAAGCACTGCGCGCCCAGGCGCGGGAGACGTCCGAAGCGTTGGACGAAGCGATCGCGGAGGCGAATCGCGTGCTCGAATCGGCGCGCGAGGTAAGTCGAACGTTGGCGGCGTCCAACCGAACGCTCGTCGTGCCGGAGTAGCCGCCCCGGAGCGGTGGACGGTTTCGGTATACGGTGGACGGTTGTCGTACACGGTGGACGGTTGCGGTGGACGGTTGCGGTATACGGTGGACGGTTGTCAGTAGATCGTAGCTACGTCGCATGAGCGGCTGTAGAACCGACAACCGTCAACCGTTCACCGCCACCGTAAACGGCTCCGGGATCTCACCACGACACACCAGCACCGAGTCGGCGCGTCTCTCCGCCTACTGGCAACAACGCGCGCCACCCGACAGGTTGCGGTATGGCCTCTTCTGCTGTCGATCCCGTCGCGATTGCGCACACTGCCGAGCGAATCGCGCAGCACGCCGGTGTCGCGGCGGCAGCGCGACAGGACGCGATCAGCGCGCTGGCTGAGCAGACATTCGACGTCATCATCATCGGCGGCGGTATCACCGGTGCCGGTGCCGCGCGCGAGGCGGCGCTGCGCGGGCTGCGCGTGGCGCTCGTGGAGCGCGACGACTTTGCGGCGGGCACCTCGAGTCGTTCGTCGCGGCTCGTGCACGGCGGTGTGCGATATCTGGAGCACGGACACATCGGACTCGTGTTCGAATCCAGCCGGGAGCGCCGATTGCTGCTCGAACTCGCTCCGCATCTTGTGCGCCCGCTCGCGTTCACCTGGCCCGTCTACCGCGACGCACGTGTGCCTCGGTGGAAGTTGCGCGCCGGATTGGCGCTCTATGATGCGCTCTCGCTCTACCGCAACGAGCGGCACGTGGCGCTTGACGTGGATGGGGTGCTGGACGCGGAACCGTCGCTCGACCGGAACGGCATGGTGGGTGGCGCGCGCTACTACGACGCTGCCACGGACGATACGCGACTGACACTCGCGACCGTGCTCGCCGCACGAGAGGCCGGTGCCGTGGTCGCGAATCACGTAAACGTGACCGGTGGTGTGTACGATGGCTCGCGACTTGCGGGTCTCGAAGTGCACGACCACCTCGACGACCGGCGTTTCGCCGTGCACTCGCCACTTGTGATCAACTGCACCGGGCCGTGGAGCGATGCGACTGCAGCGCTCACGGGTTTGCCGTCGGCCAACACCGTGCACGGTTCGGTCGGCGCGCACGTCGCCGTCTCGCGGCAACGGCTCGGCAACCGCGATGCGATCACAATCACATCGCCTGTGGATGGACGCGTGATGTTCGTGTTGCCCGCCGGTGTGCACTCGATCATCGGCACCACCGAGCGCCCTGCGCAAAGCGGACCGGACGACGTGCGGGCGAACCGCATGGAAGTGTCATACCTGCTGCGTTCGGTCAACGCGCGATTCCCGTATGCCAATCTCACGCAGGAAGACGTGATTGCCGCGTGGGCCGGCATTCGTCCACTTGCATCATCGGCGACAGGCAGCGGGAAGGACACCGGCAGCGCGTCGCGCGAGCACGCCATTGCGCGCGCCGCCAATGGTCTGGTGAGTGTGACGGGCGGCAAACTCACCACGTATCGCGCGATGGCGGTGGACATTCTCGATCGCGCCACGGACCACAAGGCGAGTGACAAGGCCGAAGAACGCAGCGAGCATGAACCGCTGCCCGGCGGGGACATGGTCACGCTCGAACAGACGGAGCACGACGCGTCGCTCACCTGCGGCGACACAGCGGTGGGCGAGCGACTCGCGAAGGCGTACGGCAGCCGCTGGCGCAACGTCTGGAGCTACGCACAGCGCGATCCGGCACTGCGACTGCGACTGAGCGAACAGCTGCCCTATCTTGTCGCCGAAGTGCCGCACGCCGTGGAGCGTGAAGCCGCCTGCACATTCGCCGACGTGCTGGTGCGGCGCACGCACATTGCGTTCGAGACGCGCGATCACGGAGTGGCCGTGGCCGAACGTATCGCGCCGCTGATGAGCGCGCTGCTCGGCTGGAGCGATGCACGTTGCGCGACGGCACTCGACGAGTACCGACACGACGTGCAGCGACTCTTTGCGATCGACGATTGAAGCGCCTTCGCCCTGCGCCTGGGCCAGCGCGTGTACAGCCCTTGCTACGCGAGCCTTCCGCGAGCCTTACGCGGCGCCGACGTCGTCGTGAATGGTGACGAGTTCGACCACCTTGAGCTTGCGCACTGACGCCGGCAGGCGGAGGATCGCCGTCTCACCAACGGCCTTGCCTGAGAGCGCGAGCCCGATTGGTGAGCCCATGGTCACCTGCCCCTCCTCGAACTCCGACGCGTCGCCGAATACGAGATTGTAGCTCTCGCGATCGTTGGTGGCTTCATCTTCCACGACCACCTTCGAACCCAACCCGACGCGATCCGCCGGAATCTGGTCCATCTCGATGCTGCCCAGCTTGCTGAGGCGCATGTTGAGCTGCCCCAGCCGCGCCTGCACGAACTGCTGGCGTTCGAGCGCGGCCTTGTACTCGGAGTTCTCCTTCAAGTCGCCCATCTCGACCGCGCGCCGGATCTCGGCAGGAAGGACGATATGAAGTTCGTGCGTGAGTCGTTCGACTTCGCCACGAAGCTTGGCCTTGAGTTCTTCGAGCATGGCGGGCACCGGAGGGAGACACGAGGCCCCACGCGCATGCCGGAAGGCAATGCAACGCGGGGCGGGGCAAAATAGCAAAGGAGCGCACGGCCCCGGGTGGGGGCCGCGCGCGTCTGATGTGATTGAAGCTACCGCCTGCGCGTGACGGGCTCAAGGGCAGCGCCGCGTGATACGCAAGATGCGCAGTCCGCACTCGCCAACAGATTTCCAGGCTGGCGAGCCCATGCATTCAGGCCGGTGTCGTCCGTCAATCAGCCATTCATCAGGGCGAGACGTCACTCTGCGCGCCGACGGTTTGCGCCCGGATCTGGACAGGGTCTTTGAGGCGGCGGATAATTCCGATACGCACGCGCTGGATTTCAATCGTGCGCTGGGCGGCGATCCTGCACCGGTGACCGTATTCACCTTCGGATAGCAACGCATGAGCTACAAGGCGATTCGCTCCGTGGGCGCCTGGCCATCGGTGGTGCTGCGCGGCAGCGCAACCTCGCGCGGCCAGGGCCTCACGCAATGTCTGTGGGGAGATTGGGTCGGTGTGTTCGATGAGCCCGAACACCTTGGCTTCAGCCGCGTGCGCACCCGCGGACGCGACGGCTGGCTCAAGACCTCCGATCTGTCCGCTGAGCGTCCGCTCGAAGTGAACTTCGTGGATATCGGACAAGGTGACGGCACGTTCATCGTCACGCCCGACGACGAGATGTTCATTATCGACGCCGGCCTTGGCGACAACATGCACCGGTTCCTGCAGTGGCGCTTCAACCTGCGCAGCCGTCAGCAGGCGCCGCGCATGTCGACGGCGATCATTACCCATCCCGACGCCGACCACTACAAGGGATTCCAGCGCATCTTCGACGACCCGCGATTCTCCTTCGACTCGGTGTTGCACAACGGTATCGTGGAACGCGCGGGCGAGGACTCACTCGGCGAGTCGCGAGTGGTGGACGGCCAGAATTTTCTCACCGATGTTGTCGCCACGCAGGCGCAACTCGAAACGCTGCTCGCCGACCCGGCTGTGCGTGGTCGAAAGCATTATCCCAGGCTGCTCTGGACGGCACTCAGCAGCGGACGTGTGAACGAAGTGCGCGCCGTTTCGGCGGGGGATGTGGTGTTGCAGCGCGACATCTTCGGCAAGCGACTGTCGCTGGACGTTCTCGCACCCGTGCGAGACGAAGTGGGCGGACGGCCTGCACTGCGCTGGTTCACCAAGCGTGCGGGCATCACGCGCGGCGGCGACGATGGCAAGACCAAGAATGGACACTCCGTTGTGTGCATGTTGTCGTATGGCAAAGTGAAGCTGCTGCTTGGCGGCGACCTCAACGTGCCCGCCGAGCGACACTTGCTTGATCATTACGCGGACACACCCGATGCGTTCAGCGCCGATATCGCGAAGGCGTGTCATCATGGCAGCAGCGATTTCTCCACCGAGTTCCTCGACGCGATCCGCCCGCTTGCCACCGTGATCTCGTCCGGTGACGATGAACCGCATGCACATCCACGGGCGGACACTCTTGGCACGCTCGGCAAGCACAGTCGCGGCGCGCGTCCACTCATCTTTTCCACTGAGTTGGCGCGATCGGCTCCCGAGCGCATCACCGCACCCACCGCAGCGCGGAACGCTGTACTTGCGCTCGCCGACGCGGTGGTGGGCGCCGAGACCGAGCAGACGCGAGGCGTGGCGCGCAAGAAGCTTGTCGATCTGCTTGCCACCACGATCCAGCGAAGTGTCTCCATGTATGGACTGATCACCGTGAGAACCGACGGCAACGTGGCGCTGGTGGCGCAGCGCCTGGAACGCGCGCGGTCAGCGACGTCGAAGTGGGACATCTATCCGCTCGAACGGCAGGATGATGGCACGCTGGCGTATGCTGCGACGTCGTGAGAGCACGTTCGGGCGCATTGTGATTAATCTTTTCAAGGAACTGCTCGACTGACGGGCGCACATCCAACACAACCGGAACCAGAAATGCAGATCACCGACATTCTCGCGCAGATGGGCGGACTCAAGTCCATGGCCAACGAACTCGGCGTCAGCGAGGCGCAGGCCGCCAGCGGTGCGCAGGCGCTTCTTCCAGCAATCCTCGGCGGCTTCAAAAAGCAGGCGCAGTCGCAGCCAGGCGGCCTCGACGGACTGGGCGGATTGCTGGCCAAACTCGGCGGCGGTTCGCTGCTCGACAGCGTGCTCTCGCCCGAGCCCACCAACGTGAGCAAAGGCAATGAGATTCTCGGCCAGATCTTCGGTTCGAAGGATGTGAGTCGCACCGTTGCTGCGACCGCCGCGCCTCAATCCGGGCTCGACGCCAACATGCTCAAGAAGATGCTGCCGATGGTGGCGATGCTCGTGGCCGGTTACATGGCCAAGCAGCGCACTGGTGGCGACGACACGCCCGCGGCAGCGTCGGGCGGAGGACTCGGTGGCATGCTCGGCGGCCTGCTGGGCGGCGGCGGCGGCGGTGGCAGTCGCTCCTCGGGACTTGCCGACATGATCGACATGAACGGCGATGGCAACCCGCTCGACGACATCATGCGCATGGCCGGCAAGGTCATGGGACGCTGAGGCGCGTCGGAGTCGTTACTGACTCCATCGCGATGGCGCGCTTTCCACGCCCACGTGACTGAGCGCGTTCACCACGATTACGCGGACCGGCTGTCCATCCAATCCGGGCGGCACGTTGATCGAACGGACGGACGCATGTACCTGACGTGACCGCCATGTGGTGCCATCGCGCCATCGTACCAGCCACCAGCGTGTGTTGGCAGGGGCAGTGTTGGTGATGCTCACCGTCCTCGTGCCCGAGACGGGAGCACTCACGCTGAATGCCGGTGCCGCCGGCGCTGTCGCATCGAGCCAGGTTGTGGCCGGTACCACAGCGCCTGCCGTGTACACGGACGTCTCCAGCAGTGTGCCGAGTCCACCGCGATTGCCGACCACGCTCGTGGTGTTGTACAGGATGGTGCCGGTGGGCCCACCCGCGGCTCCGCTTCGCTGACGCATCGCTTCGATCTGGCCTTCGATCTCGCTCGCCACGTACGCACTCGACGAGCCGTCGGCGACGCGATACGCCGCGAGTCCGGGCCACAGATGTCGCCGCTGCGAATTCTGCTGGCTCCACCAGTCCAGCAGCGCGGTGAAGCTCTGGCCCGACGAACTGCGAGACCAATACAGTTGAGGCGCGAGGTAGTCCACCCAGCCGCGCGTGAACCATAGGCGCGAGTCCGCAAAGATCGACGCATACGCATCGAGACCTACAACGCCTGAGGGTGAACCCGGTCGCCAGATGCCGAATGGACTGATGCCGACACGAACCGTCGGCGACTCGGCGCGCACTTCCCGCTGCAACTGCTCCACGAACCGATTGACGTTGTCGCGACGCCAGTCGTTGCGGGAGAGTGTGCCGCCCTGCGCCATGTATCGCGCGTACGTAACGCTGTCGGGAAACTGCAGCCCCGCACAGCGGGAGTCCGGATACGGATAGAAGAAATCGTCGAGATGCACCGCATCGATGTTGTAGCGTCGCATCACGTCCCGAATCACCGCGTAGGTATGCGCGTGCACCTCCGCCTCGCCTGGATCAAACCAGCGCTGCGTGCAATACGTGCGGGCGAGATCGGGTCTCCGTCGCGCGAAGTGTTGTGGAGCGAGCAGCGCCGTATCAGCCACATTGCCGGCACGAAACGGATTGAACCACGCGTGCAACTCGAGACCGCGTGTGTGCGCCTCGGCCACGGCAAACGTCAGTGGATCCCAACCCGGTGCGCTTCCCTGCACACCCGTGAGCGATCGGCTCCAGGGCTCGAGGCCTGACGTGTACAGCGCGTCTCCGGCCGAGCGCACCTGAAGCAGCACCGCGTTCAGTCGCAGCGACTGCGCCCGGTCCAGGATCGCGAGCAGCTCGCTCTGCTGAGCAGCGATCGACAGTCCCGACCGGGACGGCCAGTCGATATTCGCCACAGTCGCAATCCAGAGTCCGCGAAACTCTCGCGCAACAGCTGGAATCGTGACGTCACCGGGATCGGGGTCACCGTCCGGCACCACCGGTACCGTGGGACCATCGCTGCTGCATGCCGCCAGCACCGCGAGGGCCACAACGGAGAAAGAACGAAGTAAGCGGGACAGACGTCGCCTCACTGGTGAGTGTTCGAGCGCTTCGAATTGGAACGCACGCGGGTAGTATATCGCAACACGGGCGCGGGCTGCATCTTTCCGGTACCATGCCCACCAGACGAACGTTCGTGGCCGCCGGTTCCGCGGCGCTTGTATCGCTCTCCGCAGTCCGCGTGCTGCGTGCATCGGGCCGAGATCATGATCTGATCCTGCGCGGCGGTACGGTTTTCGACGGCACCGGCACCCCGGGCCGCGTACTGGACTTGGGCATCACGGACGGACGCATCGCCGAGCTGGCCGCAGCAATAGATGGCCGCGGGCAGGAGGAGATCGATGTGCGCGGGCTTGTGATCGCGCCGGGCTTCGTGGACCTGCACTCCCACGCCGACGGCTCGCTGTTCGACGATCCCCGCGCCGAGTCGGTGATTCGGCAGGGCATCACCACCATTGTGGCTGGTGCGGATGGCAGTTCGCGCGCGGTTGGCACGCCGGCACGACCGTTTGGTGCCTACTTCGACAGCATCGACCGGCTCAAACCGTCGTGCAATGTCGCGAGCAACGTGGGCCTGGGCAGCATACGCGCGGCAGTCGTGGGCAACGACGACCGCCCTGCGACCGCCGCCGAGCTGACACAGATGGCCGAGTGCGTGGAACGCGCGATCGCGGATGGTGCGTGCGGCGCGTCGTCCGGACTCGAGTACACACCGGGCGCGTTCGCCTCGCTGGAGGAGCTGATCGCGCTGTGCAAGCCGCTCGCCGCGCATGGCCTCGTGTACTCCACGCATATGCGCAACGAAGACGACCGGCTGCTCGACGCAATCGATGAGTCCATCGCCGTGGCACGCGGCGCGGGCTGCGGACTGCAGATCTCCCATCTCAAAACACAGGGACCGCGCAACTGGGGTGCGCTCGACACGGTCTTCTCACGCGTTGCCGATGCGAAGGCAGCGGGAATGGACATCGCGTTCGATCGTTATCCGTACCTCGCGTACGCTACCGGCTTGACCAGCCTCTTCCCCGTGTGGAGCCGCGACGGCGGAACAGAGGCGTTCTTTGCGCGACTGGACAGCGCAACTGACGCACCGCGCATCCGCGCCGAAACGCTTGCCAAGATCGAGCTGCTCGGCGGATGGGACAATGTGCAGATCACGTCGGTCAGCGCGGTCGAGGATCGCGACGCGGAAGGTGCTCGACTGGGCGCCTACGCGGCACGAACCGGAACCGATCCGTACGAGCGAACCGTGCAGTTGCTCCGGCGAAGCAATGGCAATGTGAGCATGATCGGCTTCGCCATGAGCGAGGAGAATCTCGAGCGCATTCTCGCGCATCCGCTGGGCATGGTGTGTACCGATGGCGGCGGCTTCGCGATCGATGGTCCCACGCGTCGCGGCAGCCCGCATCCGCGCGGCATCGGGAGCTTTGCCAAGGTGCTTGGACGGTATGTGCGGGAACGCGGCACGCTCAGCATGGAAGCGGCCGTGCACAAGATGAGCGCCCTGCCCGCTTCGCGCATTCGCCTGCAAGACCGCGGCCGCATCGCGGAGGGACTGTGGGCCGACGTGATCGCATTCGACGCGGCGAGCATCCGTGATCGCGCAACATTCGAAGCGCCGTTTCAGTATCCAGAGGGAATGCACCTCGTGATCGTGAACGGCGTGATCGCGCTGCGGAACGGCATTCGATCCGCCGAGGGCACCGGGCGCGCGTTGCGCCGCAGTTAGCGCGCTGAAAGGCGAAGCGCGACCCGCTGGTTGAGCCTCCGTCCTTCCTCGGTGTCATTGCTGGCCACGGGAAACAGCTCGCCGTAGCCTTCGGCTCTCAGGCGCCGCGCGTCCACGCCGCGCAGCACGAGTGCCGCTTTCACGGCCTCCGCTCGACCGTCCGACAGCTCGTGATTTGCCTCAACATCGCCGCGGTTGTCGGTGTAGCCGCCAAACTCGATTGTCGCGTTGGGATACGCACGCAGGATGTCGGCGATGTTGTCCAACTGTGCACTTGAACTGGCCGCGAGCACCGCCGATCCGGCTTCGAACGCCACACGATCGAAGGTGAGCCACGCCGAGTCGCGCAGTTGCCATAACGAATCAGCGAGCAAGGTGGTGAGCCGAGCCTCGATGCTGCCTTCGGCAACGTTCAGCTCCCGTCCTCCGGGAAGCACTCGCCGAACTCGGGCGGCCATCGGAGCGGTCGCGCCGGCGAGCGTGCCCGCTGCGGAATCGGCCACGGTGCGCGCATCGGTGGTGAGCATGGTGGAGTCGCCAGCGATGTCCGGCGGCGCGACGTTGGTAGTCGAACGCGGCCAGAAGACGGCGAGCAACGCCGCAATTGAGGCGACCGCGAGTAGCGGACGCGTCCACGGGCTGCGAGCGGGAGCGACTTGTCCGGAAGCCGGCTGTGCGAGCGCATTGCGTTTCTGAGCGCCGCGCGATGCAAAGTTGCTTGCTTCCGCGCGCGGTTCCGGCGCAGCCGCAAACTCCGCGAGGCCGCTTGGCGTCGCCACCTCGACGTGGTCGCGATGGTCCTCCAGAAACCGCACAAGCGACGCTGCGTCGAATCCGTCGCTCGGACCCGACTTTCTGAGCTGACCGAGAACGAACGGCGCCGCCAGCGCGAGCACCGACCGAGCGCTTTTCGCGGACACACCCGACTGGTGCGCAATCACATCGCCGACCGCACCGACACGTCCGTCGAACAGTCGTCGCAGCAGGGACGCACCCACGCTCGAGGCAGGGCTGGCGTCGGTGAGCATCGGCGGCAGTGCCGACAGCTCGTCAGGCGGCGGCAGGGCGATCTCGCCTCTGTTGATGAGGCCTGCAAGATCGGACAACAGCGGCTCGTCGTCATCCCGCACCAGTATGGCGCCAAGGATCGCGCCGAACGCCAGGCGCAGCGCGCTGCTGACGGCCGGCTCCGTTTCGTCGAGCTGGCTGGCGACCGCGCTTCGCATCGTTGGTGTCAGCAGCGATGTCAGCGCATCGATTATCGACGCAGACATGGCAGGAGCGCTTGGCGTTGCATGGACATCCTTGCGGAACAGCAGGCGCGTGTTGTGCCCGCGAGAGAACGTTTCGTGCCCGTGACGCAACGGTACCACGCGCGTTCACCGCGGGCAAGCGAATCTGCTGCGTGGTACCCCGATGCGCGTTCGATCGTCCATGAGGCAGCCTCTACCTGAATCCTCCATGCGATCCATGCGCTTTCGCCATCCGCGTCGAATCCTCTGCCTGCTCGCGCTGGCCGCAGGGGCCGCGTGCGCGGGCGGTGATACGCCGGTCGGTCCCACGACACCGCCGCCGTCCCCGGATCCTCTGCCGCCCGGCGCGCTGACTGTCAGCGTGGAGGGATTGCCAGAAGGTGCGGCGGCGGATTTTGTCGTCGTTGGCGGACAGGGTATCTCGCGCAGCGCAACCGCAGCGGTCGCCTGGAGTGATCTTCCGGGCGGCGCATACATGCTGACGGTGCGGTCGGTGCGCACGGCACAGGGCACATACGCCGCGTCGCCCTCGAGCTTTCCGCTTTCTGTAGCGAGCGGTGCACCACCGACGCTGGCCACCGTTCGCTACGTGCCGCTGCCCAGTGTGCTTGCACTGAGCGTCGAGGGCGTGCCGGCGAGCGTCGATGCACCCGTGCGGGTGATCGAACCAGACGGCGACACGATCAGCACACCGGCCTCGAGCATTCGCTCCCATGCGAGCCGAGGCACGTGGAGTGTGCGGGCTGATACGCTCGCAACCGGCGGCTTTCGCTACGCGGCGTCAGTTGCTGCGTTCGACACGACATTGCTTCACGGCGACACGGCGCGCGTGACCGTGGCATATCAGGTATCCACCGGTGCGATCGCGATAGTGGTGGCAGGACTGCCATCGGCGCTCGATGGCGTGCTGCAACTTACGGGGCCCGGCGGTTACACGCGCACGATCGAGCACACGGAGACGGTCACCGATCTCGTACCGGGTGCGTATGTGCTCGTGGCAAGTGCAGTGTCTGGCAATGCCGTTGTGTATGCACCACATGCCGATACTCTGCGGCTCACCGTTGACGCCTCGCTTGTCGCTACGCCTGCCACCGTGCGGTATGTCGCGCAGGTCGGACGAGTCGCGGTATCGTGGGCGGGACTGCCCAACGGCAGCGCTCCGTCGTACACACTCTTCGGCGCGCACGATACGATCGCCTTCACGGGTGAAGCAGCCATCGACTCGCTCCCGGCCGGCACCTATGCGTTGCGTGCATCGGCGGTCATTGCAGGGAGCGTCAAGTACGCGGCGCCGAACGCCACGCGCACGATCTTCGTCACCACCGGCGCGACGACGTCGGAGCACTTTGCGTTTGCCGTGGTGCCGACGGTGGTGGACATCGTAGTGTCAGGGCTGCCGAGTGGTGCGGCCGCCAATCTCGTGCTGACGCCCCCTTCAGGTGACAGCTCGGTGCTCACGACGAGCACGCGCATTGCGCCAACTGTGCCCGGACGCTGGCGGGTGCGCGCGAACAACGTCACGAGTGGCGGAGCACGGTATGTGCCGACGCCCTCCGCGTACGATTCCACGATCGCTGCCGGCGATACGCTGCGCCTGCCGGTGCAGTACAACATCGCGACCGGCTCCATCGCCGTGAGCATCGCAGGACTGCCCAACGGCGTCAATGCTGCGGTTACGGTCGCCGGCCCCAACGGTTATACGCGGCCCGTGCCTGCC
>JBBQNT010000021.1:0-25680 GCA_038330215.1 Gemmatimonadales bacterium | reverse complement strand
AGTCCCGTGATTCCCGCGCCGATCACCGCGACCGAGCGCGGCTCACCGCGTTCGATATCATACGGAGGCTGTGCCCCGCGGCGATCGACGGTCGCGCTCATGCTACGCTGGTCCGCCGTCGTCTGCCACCCAGACCTGCGGCCGCAGCATGCCCAGCAACTCCGACTCGAACGTGCCTGGCTCAAAGCGCGGTGCGTATTTCCAGCCGGCAAGTGGGGGCAAACTCATGAGCACACTCTCAATGCGCGCGTTCGTCTGCAATCCAAACATGGTGCCGCGATCATGCACCAGATTGAACTCCACGTAGCGACCACGCCGCCACAACTGGAAGTCGCGCTCGCGCTCACCGTACGCGGTATCGCGTCGCCGATCGACCAGCGGACCGTAGGCGTCGCGAAGCACGCGCCCAATGTCGGACACGAACGCTTGCAACTGATCGACGTCGAGTCCGTGCTCGTCGTTCGGACGCACATGATCGAAGAACACACCACCAGCGCCACGCGCCTCGTTCTCCCGGTGCACGTTCACGAAGTATTCGTCGCACCACGCCTTGTAGCGATCATAGAACGCGGCATGATGCCGGTCGCAGGTGCGCTTGAGCGTGTGGTGAAAGTGCGCGACATCTTCGCGATACGGATAGAAGGGCGTGAGATCCGTGCCGCCGCCGAACCACGCGTCGGTGATCTTGCCGTCCTGATCCATCAGCTCGAAGTAGCGCACGTTCAAGTGCACCGTGGGAATCATCGGACTGCGCGGATGCACGACCAGGCTCACGCCCGTCACGAAGAAGTCGGTGCTGCCATGCGCGGCGCCACGTCCGCCGAGCCGCCGCGCGGCGAGTTCGGGCAGCTCGCCCATGACAACCGAACGATTGATGCCCGCCTTTTCGAAGGTCGTGCCCTCGATCAGCACGCGACTGACCCCACCGCCGCCACCGGGACGTTCCCATCGATCCTCGATGAACGTGCCGCCGCGATCAAGCCGACCGAACAGCGCGGTCAGCTCATCGTGCAGTCCCGCGATCCAGCGCGTGGCTTCCGCACGGCGCGACGTCGCGTCGCGCGGCGGAGCATCCGCGGCGGTCGGCGACGGGTTGTTCACGATACACCCGCCGCGGCGGGTTCGACGTCAGCGGCGTCAACCGGAGTACGGAACTCATGGCTCTGCACCGCTTGCACAAACGCCTTGGCATGAGCGGGCGACACATCGGGCAAAATGCCGTGCCCGAGATTCGCGATGTGACCAATCGGACCGAACGCGTCGAGCATGGCGTGCGTGCGCTTTTCAATTTCCGCGATTGGTGCATACAGCGTGCACGGATCGAGATTGCCCTGCACGGCTACCGCTCGATTGCCAAGTTTGGCCTTGGCCGCCGCTGGCGAGATATGCCAGTCCACACCGATTGCTTCGGCCTGCGTGGCGTCGGCGATCTCGTCCAATGCCCACGACGCGCCGGGTGCGAACACAATCACCGGCGCTCCCGCCGATCGCGCCACACGCGCGGCACGGGCCAGGTAGGGCAGGGCAAACTCACGGAACTCCGCCGGTCCGAGTGCGCCGGCCCATGAATCGAAGAGCTGGATGGCCTGCGCGCCGGCTTCCACCTGCGCCCGGCAGTACTGGCCCACCGCATTCGCGAGCTTGTCGAGCAACGCGTGTGCAACCGCCGGCTGTTCAAACAACATGCGCTTGGCAATGGCGAACTGCTTGGTGCCCTTGCCTTCCACCATGTACGACGCGAGGGTCCATGGTGCGCCGGCAAAACCGATCAACGGTACACGCCCATTGAGTTCACGCTTCACCAGGCGCAGCGCGTCGAGCACATAGCCAAGGTCCGTAACGGGATCGATGTCACGCAGTGCCTGCACGGCGCTGCCGCTGCGAATAGGCGTGGGGAACTGCGGTCCCACACCTTCGTCGAGCGTCAGGTGACATCCCATCGCTTCGGGCACGACGAGAATATCCGAGAAGATGATAGCCGCATCCACACCAATAAGATCGATCGGCTGCAGCGTGACTTCCGCGGCCAGCGATGGCGTACGACACATCGTCAGGAAGTCCGAGCCTTTGCGCACCGCGCGGTACTCAGGCAGATAGCGTCCGGCCTGTCGCATCATCCAGACGGGGGTGCGTTCGACGGGTTCGCAACGCAGCGCACGGAGGAACAGATCGTTGACGAGCGGTACAGCGTCAGGCATGGAGACTCGCAATGACGGGCGACGCGGCATCGGCGCGCAGCCCGCGAGAGGTAGGAAGGAGATCAGATCTCAGCGGATACCGAAACGTAGCGCGGGTCGCGCGCCGGTGCAGTGACCGCCTGCTCGGCGCGCGCGTTGGGCGTGCGTCGGGTCTCGGAGCGCTTGGCGGCGGGCCGACGGGCGGGGCTGCGCACGTCGGAGGGGCGAGCAGGCGCGAACATCTCGAGTAGCATCATGGTGTGCTGGTCCAGCGGCTCTCCGCGCTGGACCGCGCGTCGCAGAGCCGCCATCGGACCGGCCAGCAGCTTGGCGACGATGCGCGTGGCGGTGCGTTCGGCGACCGCCGCGTCCTTGGAGGCGAAGGCCACTTCCCGGCGCGCCACCTCGGTGAGGGCGTCCGCGAGCGGACGGATCGCGTCACGAGCCGGACGCGCGGACGCCCACTCGAGGAAATCGTCGACTTCTTCGGTGCAGATGCGCTCGGCTTGCGGCACGGCAGTCCGGCGCTGCTCTTCGGCGGCGAGAATCGGCGTGTGCAGCGTGTCCAGGTCAACCAGCGCCACGCCCGGCAGTTCGAGCACGGCCGGTTCGATGTTGCGCGGCAAGCTCAGATCCATGAGCAGCAGTGAGTAGGCCGACGTTCCGCAGGCCTCGCGCGTGCGGCGCAGCGTGTCGGCCAGCAGGATCGGCTGTTCGGACGCTGTCGCAACGATCACCACGTCGGCCATCGCGGCTTCGGCATGCATCGTGTCCATGGCCGCCGCTCGTCCGCCAATGATCGCAGCCAGTTCTTCCGCACGCGTGATCGTCCGGTTCATCAGCACGATGTCGCGCGCGCCCAACTTGATGAGCTGACGCGCCGTGCGCTCGCCGGTCTTGCCGCAGCCAACGACCAGGCACCGCGCATTCGTGAGCGAACCGAAGCGCTGATGCGCGATGGACGCGGCTTCGGCGCCAATCGAGTTGCGACCGGCGAGCAGTGACGTTTCCGTTTGCACGCGCTTGCCCGCACGCAGCGCGGTTTCAAACAAACGATGCAACAACGGACCCGTCGCACCGCTATGCGCCGCACGCTTGTACGCAGAGCGCAACTGGCCGAGAATCTGTCCGTCGCCGAGCACCTGCGATTCGAGGCCTGACGCAACGCGCACCACATGTCGCGCTGCATCAGCTCCGTATCGTCGCGTTGCGGTGCGCAGCAACTGATCGCCGTTCACGCGCGTGCGCATCCATCGACGCGAGAGCGTATGGATCGCCTTGTCCACCTCGTCGATGTCTTCGCTTTCCACCCACGCGTAGAGTTCGGTGCGGTTGCACGTCGCAATGAGCGCGGCCTCCGTCACCACTTCACTCCGGGCTGTTCGATAGAGCTGCGTCAGCCGCTCCTCGGACAGATGAAACTGCTCCCGGGTCGCGACGTCGGCACGGCGAAAGTCGACTGCGATCGAAATGAGCATGCGATACGAAGGTTTCGAGGAAGTGTGACGACGGTCAGGCTGTCGCCAGGCCGGTGAGGTGCGCCAGATTCTTGAAAAAAATCCGGACGTGCGAAAGAGGCCTTGCCTTCACCAGACGCTTGTTCATGTATCCGTCGAACGTGAGTTCCTGCACGTCGCGATCGTTGCAGATGGCCACAAACCGTTCGCGACGATTGTCGTTGCTGTACCAGAAACGCTGCATGATGCCGAGCACGCGAAACACCTGACCATGCTCCCACATGAAGCGGCGACGTGCACTGCGCAAGTGTCGCGGGTTGCCGGTGCGAAGCGTGGCCTCGACGGCCAGCGCCACATAGCGGCCGCTCGTCATCGCGTAATAGATGCCCTCGCCTGAAGCCGGGGCTACCGTGCCCGCAGCGTCACCACCAACGATCACGTCACGTCCGTTGTCCCAGCGGCGCAGCGGCTCGAGCGGAATCGGCGCGCCCTCGCGGCGCAGCGTCTCGGCACCGGTAAGCCCCGTGCTCTCGCGCAACTGCGCCACGGCCGAGCGAAGTTTGAAGCCCTGCTGCAGTGAGCCGGTGCCGATGCTCGTGGTATTTCCGTGAGGAAAGATCCACGCATAGAAGTCCGGCGACAGCGGACCCTGATAGTACACATCGCAGCGGTTGTGTCCGAACGATTCGGTGTCCACGGTGGGCGACTTCACGATTTCGTGATAGGCGAAGACGTGCTTCATCTTCTCCGCGCCGGGGATTGCCGCGCGCGCGACGCCCGACAGTGCACCGTCGCAGCCGATCACCATGCGCGCGCGAACCTGGCGCACTTCTCCTGAGCGGGAACGACCATCGGTATAGCTGAGGCGCTGCACACCGTCTGCATCGCGCTCCATGCCGGTAAATGCTCCCATGCGCCGCTCTGCGCCCGCCGATTCGGCGCGCTTGCGCAGCCATTCGTCGAACACATCGCGGTCCACCATGCCGACAAATCCGTTGCCGACGGGAATGTCAACTATGCGGGACTTGGGCGAGATCATGCGCGCGGTATCAATGCGCGCGACCATCAACTCCTCGGGGACGTTGAAGTCCTTGAGCAACTGCGGAGGCACGGCACCGCCACATGGTTTGATGCGACCGGCCTTGTCGAGCAGGAGCACCGAGCGGCCGGACTGCGCCAACTCGTGCGCGGCCGTTGCACCGGCCGGTCCACCACCCACCACCACCACATCGAACTGTTCCATCAGCGCGTGCTCCTCTCAGTCGAACGCTCGCTCGCAACAGCATGCGATCCGGCCAGCACCGTGCGTGCATTCCGGTTGGACATGACGCGTCTTGTCATCAGTTGTTTACCACAGCGTGCAGCAACTCACCACGCGTCCGCACGATGTCACCGGCGTTGGCGGCGGAGGCGGTGCGATACGCGAGCACGGCCGAGACGGCGAAGAGCGCCGCCTCGACCGAGAAGACGAACGCATATCCCCGAATCGGCGAACCAGTCATCGCGCGTGCGATGTCGACACCGGCACCACCGAGCGACACACCCAGCCCATACGCGACGGCCTGAGCGGCGCCGAACACACCAAGGCGCAGTCCGGCGCGTCCGTCTTTGGCGTCACCGGTGAGCGCCATCATGGAACCAATCGCGCCAATCGCAAACACGCCGTTTGACAGCCCGAGCATGAACACGATCACGCGAAACGTCTCAACGCTGGCGATTGCGGGGCTCATGACCAAGCCCACGAACATCACGGCCGATGCCGCGCAGCCGCCGGCTGCCCAGAGGCGAAGCGATCCGAATCGCGCGCCAACGAGCGCGGTCATGATCATGCCGGCGAGTACACCGCCGTGCTGCATGCCCGCGAGCTTCGTTGTTTCACCAGCCGACAGCCCGAAGGCAATGCCGCCAAACGGTTCGAGGATGAGATCCTGCGCGCTGTACGCCAACATGGCGACGAACACGAATACCGCAAACGTGCGAGCCACGGGCTCATGCCATACAGCACGCACGGCCTCACGAAACGCGGCGCCGCGCTCGCTGCCGGCGATCGGTTCCGGCGCGATGCGCGCGCCCAGGGATGGTTCGAGGCGATAGAGCGTGATGGTGGTGAGCAACAACGCGGCCGCGCCAACACCGACCGTGATCATGAGGAGTCGCTGAAATCCGAAGGGCTCAAGCAGCGAACCCGTCGTCGCGGTCGTGATAATGAAACCAATGATCATCAGAATCCACGTGATCGCGGCGGCTCCGGCACGCTGCGATGGACGCGCGTGTTCCGAGATGAGCGCAAGCAGCGGTGTGCCGGCTGCGCTGACGCCGGCGCCAAGCACCACAAACGCGACCGCCGCGAGTGCGATCCCGAGCCAGGGTGACGTGGACATGAGGGCAACCGCCAGCGCGACCCCGACGCCGCCCGCCGCCAGCGTTGCCATACCGCCAATGATCCACGGCGTGCGCGTGGACGCCGCATCAGAGCCGTGTCCAAGCCGGGGACGCAGATACAGTTGCACGGCGAAGTGCAGCGCCACGAGTGCGCCCGGCACCGTGGCCGGAAGCGCGAGCTCGACAATCATCACGCGATTCATGGTGGCCGTCATCAGCACGACGACGGCACCAATGCACGCCTGCACCAAACCGAGCCGCGCGATCTGCAACCAACTCATGCACCACCGCCCACGATGGCACGAAGTGCGAAGGCCGTGATCATCATGCCGCTTACATAGAACGGGACTCCGAACGCACTCTGGTACAGCGCGCGCTTGATCGGCTCCTGCACAAACCACCGCATGATGCCCATTTGCGCGATGGTGAGCACGCCAATCGTGATTGCATGATATGGACGATCCCAGAGCGCGAGCAGCGTGATGACGACCAACTGCGGCACGATCATCACAATCGACGCCACCCACGCCGCTCGCTCCGGGCCGAGCTGCACGGGCAGCGAACGCACACCCATGCGACGATCGCCTTCGATCGCCTTGAAATCATTCAGCGTCATGATGCCATGCGCGCCGAGCGAATACAGCGCCGCCATGAGCAGAATCTGCCACGGAAGGAACGCCTGTCCGAACATGAGCGCCGCGCCGGTGACCCAGGCGAGCCCCTCGTAGGTGAAGCCAACGGCGGCGTTGCCAATCCAGCCGTTGAGCTTGAAGCGGAAGGGCGGGGCGCTGTAGCCCCACGAAAAGAGCAGCGCCAGCGTGACCGCGCCCAGACCCATGACGCCCAGCGGGATGGCGGCCAGCAGCGAGAGCAGTGTCCACGCAATCGCGATCGCCAGTCCCCATTGGCCAGGAATGCGTCCGGAGGGAATCGGGCGGTCGGGCTCGTTTATGGCATCGACATGGCGGTCGAACCAGTCGTTCACCGCCTGACTCGAGGCGCAGACTAGCGGCCCGGTGATGCAGATGCCGAGCGCCAGCAGGCTCCAGCGTCCCGCCATCGGGAGTCCCGTGCTGATGACGCCGCACGAGAACGCCCACATGGGAGGAAACCATGTGACCGGCTTGAGCAGCGTGAGCACCGCTCGAGGATCAGGTCGCGTGGCGACCTGCTGCTGTATCGAATTGCTGACACCCATTGCTGTCTAGTTTAATTGACAGTACGGCATCGCGCGAGGGTTTTCTTTCGCAAAACTCGACTTTTCCGTCGATTAATTGGCCGATTCGCCGTCCCGCTCGGCGGCGGGCGCTACCAGGCGGTGTCTACGAAGCTTGACATACAGGCTCTGCCGGCTCACGCCGAGCACTTCGGCCGCCGATGTCCGGTTGTCGTTCGTGAGTTCGAGAGCCGCCCCGATGAAGTGGCGCTCCACCAGATCGATCGTATCCCGAACCAGATCCTTGAGCGTCACCCGCCCGACGAGCGAGGTGAGCTCTTCGACCGCGCGCGTGAGGTCACGAGCGCCTTCCGGACCGCTGGCCAGCCGGCGCCCGATATCGCGCATGGTGAAGCCGATGCAGGGCTCTTCCGCGTCGGGCACCCAGACCGCCGAGACCTCAACCTCGGTCTGCGCGCCGTGCGAGCCTCGGGCGGCGGTGGCCACCAGCCGGACCGCGCCGTGCTTCTTGAGCATGGACACGAATACCGGGAAGTCTGCGCCCGGACGACCGATGAACGTGCCCAGTAGCGATCCGCGCGCCTGCTCCAATGACGCCAACTCGGCCACGTCGAGGAAGGAGCGATTCGCTTCCATGATGTGCCCGTCGAGGTCGGTGACCACAAAGGCGTCTGGAGACCGCTCGATGAGCGTCCGGATTCGGCCCTGCGTGCTCGCGTCCACCTGGGCGCCTTCACCCGCGTTCGCCGGCGACAGGCGCACCAGCAGCAGCGTGGCCGACTCCTGTCGAAAACAGGACGCCGACACGTGCCAATCACGATCTGAATCGATGAGCGGAACGGTGACATCGCCCGCCCGACCTGCGCTGCGGGCCGCCGTCACCAGCTCTTCGAGCGTACGAGCCGCTTTCACGTCCACACCAAAGGGGAAGGTGCGCCCGATCAGTCGATCGCTCACGTCGCCAAACACCTGGCCGGCCGCGTTGTTGGCATCGAGCACTTTCATCGTGCTCGCGTCAATCACCAGGATGCCATCGCTCGCCAATTGAAAGAGCAGGCGATAGCGCGTTTCCACGTGGCGCAGACGCCAGTAATCCCGCTCCATCGACTGCTGCGCTTCCACCAACCGTTGCTGCAGCGACGAGAGGTGTCGCAGATCTCGTCCGACCGCGACGACGCTTCCGTCTTCTCCCACGCGCACCGCTGTGTAGGCGATCGGCAGCTCGGCGCCGCTGGGCGTGGTGTGATTGACCTGCCGACGTTTAGAGACGCCCTTGGTGGCTACCTCTCGCAGCAGCGTCTCAATTTTGAGCTTTGTGTCGGCGGTTGCCGTGTCCTGCCAAGCCCGACCCACCCACTCCCGCGATAGGTCAACGGCGACATCGGTGGGACCGACAGAGACGCCGCGGACGATGCCCGCGGGGTCTACGAGTACGGCAATGTCACCCGCCACAGCGAGCAAGCTCGCCGCCGCGCGGGCGTCGAGCGTTTGAAAGGCGGGGTCATTGGCGTCGAACAGCTTCACGGGGGCGGCCGGTATCGTCATAGGTAGTGCTGTCTAATGAATCTGACACTACAGCGCCAGTGTCCAGCAGCTCGCGGATCACGTTTGGTGCATCCCGTGCGTCACGCGCCCACCCATCCGCCCCGACCCGTTGCACCAGCTCATGCTCAAGCGAAAAAACCTGTCCACCGACCAGAATTTTAACATTCGGATTCATCGAGGCGGCTCGAATGCGTGCAATTTCGCGCTTGAGCGAGCTCAGCCGACTTTCACAGCCGGCCGAAAACCCGATGACATCAAACCATTCGCGGCGAACCTGCGCCAGCAGGTCGGCTTCCGACCAGGGCGCGCCGACGAGTACGCGAAAGCCGTCGCGCATGAGAAACTCCGCAACCAGAATGAGTCCGAGAGTGTGCTGTTCGCCGGGAAGGCAGGTGAGCAACACCTGTCCCGCCGAGTCCGGCGCGCCACTGACGTCCGACTGAAAGATCTGGCTGAGGTCGCGGAGCACACGTTGCAGGCGTCCTAGCGCGACAGCCACATCGACGAAACTGCATTCATCGTCTTCCCATCGAATGCCGAGCTCGCGGGCTGTCGGGGCGAGCAGATCCATATAGACAGCCTCGACGCGCGCTCCGTCGTCGAGGAGTTGGCGTACGAAGTCGGCGGCGGCCGCATCGTCCGCGCCGATTACTTCATCAATGAAGGCGGTCACATCAGCGTCACGGATTATGCGCGTGACGCCGGTCGCAATCCCCGGGGGTACCGGACCGACACGATGAGCCATCAGCATTCTCGGGACAAGTTCGGTCTCGATGGTGCGCTCAAGCGCACTGGGCTGGCCTTGCATGGTCCGAGCAACCTCCGGCGGGGATTCGTTACCTGTCGTACTGTGCTGGCGGGGACCAGTATGCGCTGCTGTTGATGAGTTGTCAAGAAAACTTGACGTAAACTTTCCTTGACAACATTGGGTACCGCGTCGTATCGTCATGCCACCTGGGTAGCGAACCCCCCGGAAACAGGCGGCAGATGAACGTGGTGAAGACGGAATACGGTCGTGCGGCCAAGCCGCGCGCACCGCTGTACACCCCTGAGCAGCGCCTCAGGCGTGACTCGACAGGGTGGACGCTGGTGCAGGGGATCCTCGCCCCGCTGCAGCTGTTGGCCATGCTCATCTCAGTCGTGCTCGTGGTGCGCTATCTGCGCACAGGCGACGGCCTCGATGCGGCCAACCTGTCGGTCATCGTCAAGACGCTGTTCCTGTACATCATCATGGTGACGGGCGCGATCTGGGAAAAGGTGGTGTTCGGTCAGTACCTCTTCCACGAGAAGTTCTTCTGGGAAGACATGGTGAGCATGGTCGTGATTGCGCTGCACACGGCCTATCTGTATGGACTGTTCGCCGGCTGGAGCCCGCAGACCAACCTCTGGATCGCGCTGGCCGCCTACGCCTGGTACTCGGTGAACGCGGCACAGTTTCTGCTCAAGCTGCGCGCCGCGCGTATGGCCGACGCGGCGACGGCGCAGACGGTGACCGCATGACGGCGACGCTTCCCATGGCACCCATGCCCTCGCTGGCCGGGTGCGGCGATATGCCCGCGCCGATGGCGTCCAACGCCACGCACCTGCCCGTGCTCAAGGAGCGCGGACAGCGCGAAGTCTTCTGTGGACTCACGGGCATCGTGTGGCTGCATCGCAAGATGCAGGACGCGTTTTTCATGGTCGTGGGATCGCGCACGTGCGCGCATCTCATTCAGTCGGCGGCCGGCGTCATGATTTTCGCGGAACCACGTTTTGCCACCGCGATTCTGGGCGAGCGTGATCTCGCCGGACTGGCCGACGCCAATGACGAACTCGATCGCTGCGTCACACAGCTGCTGGAGCGCCGCCCGGACATCAAGACGCTCTTTCTGGTGGGCTCGTGTCCGTCGGAAGTGATCAAGCTTGATCTGGCGCGTGGAGCGGAGCGGCTGAACGAGCGGTTTTTTCCGCAGGTTCGTGTGCTCAACTATTCGGGCAGCGGCATCGAAACGACGTTCACGCAGGGCGAGGATACATGTCTCAAGAGCATGATCCCGCACATGCCCGCGACCACGACGAGCGCGCCGGAGCTGCTGATCGTTGGCACGCTCGCCGATGTCGTTGAAGATCAGTTCATGCGACTGTTCAGCGACATGGGCATCGGACCGGTGCACTTCTTCCCGCCGCGCATGGCGCGTAACCTGCCGCCTATTGGCACGAACACGCGCATGCTGCTCGCGCAGCCGTTTTTGAGTGAGACCGTGCGCGCACTGCAGGCGCGTGGCGCCAGGCTGCTGCAGTCGCCGTATCCGTTTGGTGTGAAGGGCACCACCGCGTGGCTTCGTGCCGCCGCGGCTGCGTTCGAGATTCCCGACGCGCGCGTGGCCGACGCGATTCGCGCGCCGTCGGAGCGAGCCACACGAGCCCTCGTGCGCTACCGCGAGCAACTCAGTGGCAAGCGCATATTCTTCTTTCCCGATTCACAGCTCGAGATTCCGCTGGCTCGCTTTCTCTATCAGGAGTGCGGCGTGGAGCTCGTTGAAGTAGGGACGCCGTACCTCGATCGGCTGCTGGTGGAAGCAGAACTCCCGCTCTTGCCTGATACGATCACGCTGAGCGAGGGGCAGGACGTGGACAAGCAGCTCGACCGCTGTCGCGCCGCGCACCCGGATCTCACGGTGTGCGGATTGGGACTCGCCAATCCGCTTGAAGCCGAAGGCATGCGCACGAAGTGGTCCATTGAACTCGTTTTCTCGCCAACGCACGGCTACGACCAGGCCGCGGATCTGGCTGAACTGTTCGCGCGCCCGCTCGATCGCGCGCAACGCCTTACGGTTTAGCGGAACCCGAACATGCAGCTCACGCTCTGGACCTACGAAGGACCGCCGCACATGGGCGCGATGCGTATCGCGACGTCCATGGAAGGCGTGCACTACGTATTGCACGCGCCGCAGGGCGATACGTATGCCGACCTGCTGTTCACCATGATCGAGCGTCGTGATCGCCGACCACCCGTCACGTATACAACCTTCCAGGCACGCGATCTCGGCGGTGATACGGCAGAAATGGTGAAGACGAGTGTGCGCGAGGCCTATGAGCGTTTCAAGCCACGTGCGATGCTGGTGGGCGAGTCGTGCACGGCAGAAATCATTCAGGATCAGCCGGGATCGTTGGCGCAGAGCATGGGACTGCCGATTCCCGTTGTGAATCTCGAGCTGCCGGCCTACTCAAAGAAGGAAAACTGGGGAGCGAGCGAGACGTTCTATCATCTGGTGCGCACACTGCTGCTGCCGCACGTACCGGCGCCCGGCACCGCACGTGAAACGCGTCCCGCCCATCGTCGCCCTCGCGCCAATCTGCTCGGCCCCACGCTGCTCGGCTTCCGCAATCGCGACGACGTGAAGGAAGTAACGCGACTGCTCGCTGATCTTGGCGTTGATGTGCATGTGGTGGCCCCGCTCGGCGCGACGCCGGAATCGCTGATGACGATTCCCGAAGCCGATTTCAACGTGTGCCTGTATCCGGAGATCGCGGATACGACATGCCGCTGGCTGCAGAAAAGCTTCGCTATGCCGACCGTGAAGGCGGTGCCTCTCGGCATCGGCGCCACGCGCGATTTCATTCTCGAAGTCGGCGAGGTTGCGGGCATCGATGTGCAGCCGTTCCTCGATCGCGAGAAGCTCGGCGTCTCGCAGATGGATTCGTCGCAGTCGCTGTTGCCGTGGTATTCGCGCTCGGTGGACGCGACGTATCTCACGGGCAAGCGAGTGTTCATTTTTGGCGATGCCACGCACGTGAAGGCGGCGGCACGCATTGCGGCCGATGAGCTTGGCTTCACGATCGTGGGGCTTGGCACATACAGCCGCGAGTTTGCACGCGATATCCGCGAGGTGGCCGCGAAGTATGGTGTCGAAGCGGTGATCAGCGACGACTATCTGGATGTCGAGAAGGCGGTGGGAGACGCCGCCCCGGAGTTGGTGCTTGGCACGCAGATGGAGCGCCACATCGCGAAACGACTTGGTGTGCCGTGCGCCGTAATCTCGTCACCGATTCATGTGCAGGATGTGCCGGCGCGTTACTCGCCGCAGATGGGCTTCGAAGGCGCCAATGTCATATTCGACACATGGGTGCATCCGCTCATGATGGGGCTCGAGGAACATCTGCTGCAGATGTTCCGCGAGGACTTCGAGTTTGCCGATGGCGCAACGCCCAGTCATCTGCACAGCGTGCAGGGTGAACAGGCGATTGTGGCGCCGGTCGCGCCGGGCACGCTACCCGCTGGCGTAGCGACAGTCGCAACCGTCGCCGTAGTCGCGTCTGGCGAGGCAGACGTGGCGGCGACCACGATGGATGCCGAGTGGCTGCCGGACGCCGAGAAGGAACTCAAGAAGATTCCGTTCTTTGTGCGCGGCAAAGCCAAGCGCAATACGGAGCGCTACGCGCTGGAGCACGGCGTGGCGCATATTTCGGTGGACACGCTCTATGAGGCGAAGGCGTTCTATGGCCGCTAAGAAGACCGTGCAGGGCGTGAACAGCACGCCAGTCCGCTTTGTCATTGTCACACTGGACGCGCATCTGGCTGAAGCGTTCGAACGCGCCCGTGTGACGCTCCAGCGCGACATGCCCGGACTTCAGTTGTCCATGCACGTCGCGGCGGATTGGGGCACGGACCCGGCGGCGGCCGAGCGGGCGCGCCAGGATATCGAGCGCGCCAACTTTATTGCCTGCACGCAGCTCTTCCAGGAGGAGTACGCGAAGGAGGTGCTGGCGGCGGTACAAGCGCGTCGCGCCGACGCGGACGCGGTGCTTTGCGCGCTGTGTACGCCCGAGTTGGTCAAGTGCACGCGACTTGGCCGCTTCGACATGAGCGGCGACGCGCCGCAGTCGAAGTTCTCGCCGTTGTCACTGCTCAAGAAGCTGCGCGGTTCGCGCGACGACGGAAAGTCGAGCGGCGAGCGGCAGATGAAGGCACTGCGCACGCTGCCGGCAATCCTCAAGTTCGTGCCCGGCAAGGCGCAGGATGTGCGCGCGTATTTGCTGCTGCTGCAGTACTGGCTGGCTGGCTCCGACAGCAACATCGAACAGATGATTCGATATCTGATCGATCGCTTTGCCGCAGGCCCGAGAGTGTCGCTGCGCGGTGCGCTGGCGCCGCGCGATCCGGAGCAGTATCCCGAGACGGGTGTGTGGCATCCGTCGCTGAACGGTCGCGGCATCGTGGAAGACGCGCGCACGTTGCCGTCTACCGGCGAGCGCGGAACGGTTGGTGTGCTGGTGGGCCGCTCGTACCTGCTCGCGGGCAACACGGCGCACTACGCGGCGGTGGTCGCGGCCTTCGAGGCGCGCGGGCTGCGCGTGGTTACCGCATTCTCGTCGGCGCTGGATGCCCGGCCTGCGATCGAGCGCTATTTCCGCGATCGCAGCGGCCGCACCGTGATCGACGCGATGGTGAACCTCACGGGCTTCTCGCTCGTTGGCGGCCCGGCATACAATGATTCGGCGGCTGCACAGACGGTACTCACGCAACTCGATGTGCCCTACCTGTCGCTGCAGACGCTCGAGTTCCAGACCATTGAAGAGTGGCGCGCCGATGCGCGCGGTCTCAATCCACTGCAAGCGACGTTGCAGGTGGCGATTCCCGAACTCGACGGTGCGATTGTGCCCACCGTGTTCGGTGGCAAGGGCCGAGCCGTCGAAGGTTCAGCGGCGGCGGCGTCGGAGCCGATTGCCGAGCGCGTGGAGCGCGTGGCCGAACGTGTGTCTCGATTGATTGCGCTGCGCAAGACTCCGCGCGCAGTCCGCAAGGTGGCGATCATTCTGTTCAACTTCCCGCCCAACGCCGGCAACACGGGCAGCGCGGCGTATCTGGCGGTGTTCCCGTCGCTGCAGCGCACGCTGGCGGCGCTCAAGGAGCAGGGGTACAGCGTCGAGCTGCCAACGAGTGCGGATGATCTGCGCGAACGTATCACGCAGGGCAATCGCGAACAGTATGGTGCACCGGCCAACGTGCACGCGCGCATCGCGACCGATGATCATGTGCGGCGCGAACGCTGGCTCGATCAAATCGAGCAGACGTGGGGACCCGCACCAGGCAAGCAGCTCACCGATGGGCAGTCGCTCTTCGTGATGGGTCTGCAACTCGGCAACGTGTTTATTGGAGTGCAGCCGTCCTTCGGCTGGGAAGGCGATCCGATGCGCCTGCTGTTCGAAGGCGGATTTGCACCGACGCACGCGTTCAGCGCCTTCTATCGCTGGCTGGCCGAAGACTTCCGGGCCGATTCCGTGCTGCACTTCGGCACGCACGGTGCACTGGAGTTCATGCCGGGCAAGCAGGCGGGACTCGACAGCACCTGCTGGCCGGAGCGGTTGATCGGCGACCTGCCAAACGTGTACCTGTACGCATCGAACAACTCGTCGGAAGGCACGCTGGCCAAGCGCCGCGGCAACGCGACGCTGGTGTCATACCTCACGCCGCCGATCACCAACGCGGGACTGTACAAGGGATTGCTCGAACTCAAGTCCACGCTCGATCGCTGGCGTCAACTCGATCGCTCACAGGCTGAGGAAGCGGCAACGCTGCGCGCGCTCGTGCAGCAGCAGGCGGCCGCTGTGGAGCTGGCCAGTGCGGAACCGGCCTGGGTGCTTGATGAAATGGACGAACGCGTTGCGCTCCTGCGCGAACGTTTGCTTGAACTCGAGTACACACTCATCCCGCTTGGCCTTCATGTCGTTGGTGATGGCATGCCAGCTGAAGCGCGCGTGGATGTGCAGTTGGAGATTGCGCGAGGCGGACGTCCGGAGCGCGATCTGGCATCGCTGGAAGAATCAATGGCCGGCAATGCGGCCACAGCCGATGCGCGTCGCGCGGGCATGACGGCCGCACGCGCGGGTGTCGAGCTGCTGGTGCAGGGTGCAAGCGTGAACGAAGCGATGCGCGCCACGCGTGACGCGGCGAAGTCTGTGGGCATGCGAATCGCGGACGAGCGCGCCGTGGAGCAGCACTTCGAGTTCATGCGGGAGCTCGAGCCCAAGCTCAGCGAAGATCATGAGGTACCGGGCGTACTCCGTGCGCTCGACGCGCGCTATGTGCCGCCGGCTCCGGGCGGAGACCTGCTGCGCATGCCGGCAGTGCTGCCAACCGGACGTAATCTGTATGGATTTGATCCGTATCGGGTGCCGAGTGCGATGGCGATGCTGGAAGGGCGTGCGCGCGCCGATTCCCTGCTCAAGCGACATGTCGAAGATCACGGCGCGCTGCCGGAAACGGTTGCGGTGGTGCTCTGGGGCACGGACAACCTCAAGAGTGAAGGTGCTCCGCTCGCGCAGGTGATGGCGCTCATGGGCGTGGCGCCGCGATTTGATTCCGTGGGTCGGTTGTGCGGTGCGCGTCTGCTGCCGCTGGCGCAGTTGGGACGTGCTCGCGTCGATGTGGTCATCACGCTGTCGGGTATTTTCCGCGACCTGTTGCCGTTGCAGGTGAAGCTTTTGGCCGAGGCGTGTCAGTTGTGCGCGGAGGTGGATGAAGATGCGGACATGAACTTCATTCGCAAGCACACGCTGCAAACGATGGCCGAGACGGGCGCGACGCTCGAGGAAGCCGCGCTGCGCGTGTTTTCGAATGCTGACGGGGCCTACGGCTCGAATGTGAATCTGCTGATCGAGACCGGTCGATGGGAGAATGAAGACGAGCTGGCCGATCAGTTTGTGCAGCGCAAGTCATTCGCGTATGGAGTGAATGGACGTCCGGTTGCGCAGCCGGCGCTTATGAAGCGCATCCTCGCCACAGCCGAAGTCTCGTTTCAGGGACTCGATTCGGTCGATCTTGGCGCGACCGATATCGACCAGTACGTGGAATCACTTGGCGGCGTCACGCGTGTGATCGCCCAGCAGCGTGGCGGTGACACGCCGGCCGTATATCTTGGCGATTACTCCGGCGCGCAGGGCAAGGTGCGCACGTTAAGCGAGCAGGTGGAGCTGGAAAGTCGCACCAAGTTGCTGAATCCCAAATGGTACGAAGGCCAGTTGGCCTACGGATATGAAGGCGCGCGCAATCTTACCGGTCACGTGTGCACGACGCTTGGGTGGTCGGCCACGGGCGGGGTGAAGGCGGTGCCGCAGTGGGTGTACGGCGAAGTGTCAAATACGTTCATGCTGGACAAAAACATGCGGGACCGGCTCGCCGAGCTGAATCCCAATGCCGCGCTGGGCATGGCTCAGCGTCTGCTGGAGGCGACCGACCGTGGGTACTGGTCGCCCGACGATGCGACACTTGAGGCGCTGCGTGATGCGGCGGCTGAGCTCGAGGATCGACTCGAAGGCGTTTATGCGGTTTCCTGAGCCTTCGCCTACGCGAAGCATGTGGGGGGAGTGACGTGGCAACATCGATGAAACTGCCGATAATGGATTCCGTCGGCGATGGCGAAGGCAGTGTGCAGGTGCATCTCGACGGGGAGCAGAAGATCGAGGGTGCGCTGGTGATTGCCGTGTATGGAAAGGGTGGCATCGGCAAGTCCACGACCTCGTCGAACTTGTCGGCCGCGTTCTCCAAGCTGGGCAAGCGCGTGCTGCAGATTGGCTGCGATCCGAAGCATGACTCCACGTTCACGCTCACCAAGCGCATGGTGCCCACGGTGATCGATGTGCTGGAGTCGGTGGATTTTCACGGCGAAGAGTTGCGTCCCGAGGACTTCATGTTCGAGGGATACAATGGCGTGATGTGCATCGAGTCGGGCGGTCCGCCGGCCGGGACAGGCTGTGGCGGCTACGTGACCGGACAGACGGTGAAGCTGCTCAAGGAGCATCATCTGCTGGAAGACACCGACGTCGTGATCTTCGACGTGCTTGGCGACGTGGTGTGCGGTGGCTTCGCCGCCCCGCTGCAGCACGCGCACTACTGCCTGATCGTCACGGCGAATGATTTCGACAGCATCTTCGCGATGAATCGCATCATTGCGGCGATCCAGGCGAAGGCCAAGAACTACAAGGTGCGTCTTGGCGGCGTGGTGGCCAATCGCGCGCGGGAGACGGACGAGATCGACAAGTTCAACGCCCGCGTGGGACTCAAGCTGATGGCGCATTTCCAGGACGTAGACGCGATTCGCAAGAGTCGTCTCAAGAAGATGACGGTGTTCGAGATGGAGGCAACGCCGGAGATTGTCGAAGTGCAGAATGAATACCTGAAGCTGGCCGGCAAGATGCTGAACGAGGTGGAGCCGCTGTATGCCACGTCACTCAAGGATCGCGAGATCTTCGACCTGCTCGGGTTCGACTGATGTCCAACTCACAACCGAATCCGGGTTCGTCGTTCGAGGGAACGCTGACTGGGGGTTCGCAAGCCGCATCAGACAAGTACCTCGAGCGGCGGGCCTGGATCGGTGAGTACTTTGACCGCACTGCAGCCGCGGGCTGGAAGGCGCTGACGAGTGACGAGAAGGTGTCGCGGGTGCGAGCCACCGTGCGCGCCGGTCGCGATACGATGCGTCATACGCTGCTGTCGTTCCTGCCGCCGGACCTGCGCGGCTGGCGCATTCTGGACGCCGGTTGCGGTACGGGCATGCTGGCCGTGGACCTGGCGCAGCGCGGCGCGCACGTGATTGCCGTGGACCTCTCGCCCACGCTGGTCGGCTACGGCCGCGAGCGTGCGGAGTCGGCGGGCGTCGCGGATCGCATCGAGTTTCATGCGGGTGATATGCTCAATCCCGCGTTCGGCGGCGATGTGGACGCGGTGGTGGCCATGGATTCGGTCATCCACTACGATCTGCCGCACATGATTGAAGCGCTCTCTGCCCTTGCGGTCCGGACGCGCGGCCCCATCGTATACACCGTGGCGCCATGGACACCGGTGCTCGGTACGCTGCTTGCAGTTGGACGGCTGTTTCCGAGCCGCGACCGCTCGCCGCGCATCGTGCCCATGGCCGAGCGTCGGCTTCGGGCGGCGATCGCGCAGGCGCCATCGTTGTCGCCGTGGCGAAGCGGTCGCACGCAGCGCGTGGAGCGCGGGTTCTATCGTTCGCAAGCGTATGAACTGTTACCCGCGGTCGGCGCGCGCGAGGTTGGTGCGCTGCCGACTGCATCTTCAGGAGTGCAGGCATGATGGCATGGATGATGGGAGCCGTGGCCGTGGTACTGGCCACGCTTTGGTACGTCGCCACGCGACGGTCGGATGTGCGGTGCACCGTTGACCTGGAAGCGACACACGATCACTTCCACGCGCACGTCGATCTCCAAGGCGTGAATGTGGACCCGGGTGATGCGGTACTGGTGCACAATACGCCGAGCCGAATTCCGTTTGGCACGGTGGAGAGTTTCGAGAGTACCGCGACGGTGTATCGCGCCAGTTGGTTCAAGCGACAGATGGTCCGGCTGTTCGGCAGCACCGAGATTTCGGCGCTGTACGAAGTCGGATTCGAAGGCTGAGAGGCAAGCCGACCATGTACGAAGCAACCACCCAGGCACCGTTGCGCGATCGCGTGGCGCCGAATGAGAGCACCAAGCTCGCGCAGCAGGATGCGATGCTCACTCCGCGATTCTATACGACGGACTTTGCGCAGCTGAACGCGCTCAAGGTCACGCCGGAGAATCGCGCGATGTGGGATGCGATCCTCAAGGAGTTTCGCGACGACCCCAACAAGAATCACTTCAAGCGCAACGCCGATTTTGATGCCGACTTTGACGGCATGGATCCGAAGTTGCGCGAGCAGTTCATGGACTTTCTCGTGAGCTCGGTGACGGCCGAGTTCTCGGGGTGCATTCTGTACGCCGAGATCAAGAAGCGCGTGAAGAACCCCGACGTGCGTGAGCTGTTCGGGTTCATGAGCCGCGACGAAGGCCGGCATGCGGGGTTCATCAACCACACGTTGAACGACTTCAACGTGGCCGTGGACCTGTCATTTCTGACCAAGGCAAAGAAGTACACGTTCTTCCAGCCCAAGTTCATCTACTACGCGACGTACCTGTCGGAGAAGATCGGCTACGCGCGGTACATCCGGATCTTCCGCAACTTCGAGAAGCAGCCGGAGAAGCGCTTCCATCCGATCTTCAAGTGGTTCGAGAACTGGTGCCTCGACGAGTTCCGTCACGGCGAGGCGTTTGCCGTGCTCATGCGCTCCAATCCCGAGTTGCTCGAAGGGCGCAACAAACTGTGGATCCGGTTCTTTCTGCTCGCCGTGTTCTGCACGATGTACGTGCGTGATCACGCGCGCCGTCCGTTCTTCGAGGCGATGGGCATCGACCCGGATGTCTTCGACCGGGAAGTCATCACGCTCACCAACCAGATCAGCCGACAGGTGTTTCCGGATACCATCGACACCGACAATCCGCGCGTGTGGGAGCTGATGGACGAGATGTGGCGCAATACGGAGCGCATGAACCAGCTCGAGAAGGCGGGCGGCTTCATGTCGTCGGCGCGCATCGCAGCCCTCAAGGCGGCGAACGGTCTCGTCTTCCTGCGCTTGTTCATGACCCCGCCGCACCGGCAGTCGCTGCCGGCGAATGTGCGGCTCGAGCCGGTGTGGTGAGGCAGCACTGATGGCGACTGGAGTCAACCAAGCGCTCATTCGCACCTGGTCCCGCATCGGGGTCAAGTACATGCCGTTCGCCGATGTGGCGACGGCCGAGTTGCCGTTGTCGAAACTGTTGCGACTGGCGTTGTTCCAGCTCTCGGTGGGCATGGTGCAGACGCTGTTTGTTGGCACGCTCAATCGTGTCATGATCGTGGAGCTGACGGTGCCGGCGTCGATCGTGGCGATCATGTTGGCGATTCCCCTGCTCGTCGCGCCGTTCCGTGCGCTGGTGGGATTCAAATCCGACACGCATCGCAGCGTGCTCGGACTCAAGCGCGTGCCGTATCTGTGGGCCGGCTCGCTCATGCAGTTCGGTGGCCTCGCCATCATGCCGTTCACGCTGCTCGTGCTGTCCGAAGCGGGTCAGCGTGCACCGGTATGGGCGGCGTGGGGACTGACGGGCCTCGCGTTCCTGCTGGTCGGAGCCGGCGCGCACACCACGCAAACGGCCGGCCTCGCGCTCGCCACCGACGTGGTGCAGGAAGACAAACGTCCGCGGGTGATCGCGCTGATGTACCTCATGATGCTGCTGGGTACGCTCATCTCGGCGCTCGTGCTCGAACAGTTGCTACGGGATTTCACGCCGTACCGGCTCATCCAGGTGGTGCAGGGCACGGCCGTGTTCACGATCATCTGCAACACCGTCTCGCTGTGGAAGCAGGAAGCCCGCGTGCGCGGCATCAAGCCGTACGCGAAGCATGAGCGTCGGCCGCAGTTCCGGGAGGCGTGGCGTACGTTCGTTTCGGGCGGGCGTGCCGTGCGGCTGCTGGTGGCGTCGGGACTCGGCTTCTTTGCCTTCAACCTGCAGGACGTGCTGCTGGAGCCGTACGGCGGTGAGATTCTCGGACTCTCGGTGTCCGCCACCACAGGGCTGACCGCAATCATGGCGTTCGGTGCGGTGATTGCCTTCGGACTCGCCGCGTATGCGCTCAAGCGCGCCGCCGATCCGATCCGCCTCGCTGCGGCAGGGGTGCTCGTCGGTGTGCTTGGCTTCGCGGCCGTCATCTTCGCGAGCCCCGTCGAATCGGTGCTGCTGTTCCAGACGGGAACGATGTTCATCGGGTTCGGCGAAGGACTCTTTGGAGTGGGCACGTTGTCCACGGCCATGAGCCTGCGTGATCCATCGCAGCACGGCATTGCACTTGGTGCGTGGGGCGCCGTGTTCGCGACCGCCGAGGGGCTGTCGTTTGCCGTGAGCGGCATCATGAAGGACTGGCTATCGCATCTGGTGGACGCCGGTTCACTTGGTGTGGCGATGAGCGTTCCGTCTGTCCCGTATTCAGTTGTGTACCATCTGGAAATTTTCGTGCTCTTCACCACGCTCGTTGCGCTCGGACCGCTCGTCAGGCGGCAGAGTGTGCGTGTTCGTGAAGAGTTGGTCGCCCGGCCGTTCGGCCTTGCCGACCTCCCCGCGTAGTGCACGCGGTTCCATCACTGCTTTCCCGGAGCTGACCATGGGGCAGTACATCGATGGCGCGACGATCGCGCTGTACGCGTTCTGGCTTTTCTTCGCCGGCCTGATCATCTATCTGCGCCGCGAAGACAAGCGCGAGGGCTATCCGCTCGAATCGCCGCAGGGTCCGCGCGAAGGCTGGCCCACGGTGCCGAGCAAGAAGGAGTACATTCACGCCCCCCAGCATTCCGAGGAGACACGCTGATGGCCGAGTATGAACTCAAGGCCGTACCGGCCGACCAATTCAACGGATCGCCCATCATTCCTACGGGCAATCCCATGGTGGATGGCATCGGACCTGCGGCATGGGCGAACCGCGCCGACGTGCCTGATATGACGGCGTACGGTATTCCCAAGATCATTCCCATGCGGTCTGCGCCGGCCTACAGCATCGCCAGCAACGATCCCGATCCACGAGGCCTTCCGGTGATTGCGGCTGACAAACAGGTGGCCGGCACCGTCGTCGATGTGTGGGTCGACCGTTCGGAACCGCAGGTGCGCTACTATGAGGTGCAGCTCGCCGGCACCGAAACGCGCCGTCTGTTGCCGGCCGGCTATGTGCAGTGGCCGAACTTCGGGCTGTGGGGCAACGATCGGTTGCTTGTAAAAACGATCACCGCCGCGCAGTTCCACGACGTGCCGACCACGCGCAGCGAAGAGCTGATCACGCTGCTCGAGGAGGATCGCATCATGGCGTACTACGCAGGTGGACAGATGTATGCCATGGATGGTCGCGCGGAGCCGCTGCTCTGATGTCAATCTCCTCGCCTCCGGACACACCGGGCGTCGCGGGCGACGCGGCCCCGGTGTATATCCGCGGGGTTCCGCACGCCCTGCCCGCCGGTGAGCACCTGCTGTGGGAAGCGTCCCCTGCCGCGGGTCCCGTTGCGAAGCACGTCTTTCATCGTGCCATCGTCATCGGATACTTCGCCGTCATGACATCGTGGTGGGCGATCAGTGCGTACGGAACCGTGCCCGGCAGCGACTTTCTGGCCATGCTCGGCGTGCGTCTCCTGTTGGCCGGAATCGTGGTCGGCGTGGTCGAGTATCTCGCGCGCGCCGTATCACGCACCACTGTGTACGCGCTCACGAGCAAGCGACTGGTGCTCAAGATCGGTGTCGTGCTGCCCATGACAATCAATCTGCCGCTTCGCCTGTTGCAGGATGCGGGCGTGGCCAGGTTCCGTGATGGAACGGGGCAGATCGCGCTCACGCTGGTGCCCGGCGATCGCCTTGCGTACATCGCGCTCTGGCCGCACTGCAAGGTGTTCAAGCTCAACCAGCCGAGTCCTGTGTTGCGTGGCCTGACCGACCCCGAGCGTGTGGCGGTACTGCTGCGTGATGCGATCCTCGCCGACGCCGCCACGGATACCGAGAGTTCAGTGGTAACCGCCGCGCCTGTGCGCGCGACACGACCACCAGGCACGCAGGTTCCCGTCACGTCATGATGCAACTCATCACTCGTAGGCGCACGCATTTTCAGGTAACGGCATGAGTCCGAACGTTCATTTCGAGCCGGAACCGGGCAGTCGCTCGGCGATGCACGGCATCGGGGTCCCGAAGCCCGCGCTGTATATGGCGCTGGCGCTTATCGTTGTCGTGTTTGCGCTCGCGATCTCGGCGCGAGTGTTCGGGTTCGGTGCGTTTGCCGAACCCACAGGAACGCCGCTCATCACGCGCTCGCTCACGTTCACCGATGCGGAGAATGGCGGCATTCTGGTGCATGATGCCGACACGAAAACGCTCGCCACCACGCTGCCTCCCAACTCGGGTGGCTTCGTGCGTGGATCGTTGCGCGCGCTCACGCGCAAGCGTCGGCTTGCGAACATCGGTCCCGAAGTGCCCTTCGTACTTACGCGCTACGAAGACGGGCGTCTCGTGCTGAGTGATCCTACGACCAGCGCCACCGTCAGCATTTCCAGCTTCGGACCCACGCAGATCGCCACGTTCGACACGCTGCTCACCATCGGCCGCATGCGCTGATCCCGCGGTCAGGGAGTGCGCGTACCCGTGGCGTCCACGATGATGTGGCACGACACGCCGGTGGTGCCCTGCACTCGCCGGTAGCCGATCACATTTACCTGCAGGGAGAGCGATTGCTCCGGTGAGATCCAGCCGCTGATGCGCGTGGTGAGGGCGGTGGCCAGCTCGGCCTGCCCCGGCATGATCCGGAATGTGCTGTTGAAGAAGCCGTCCGCGTCGAGCACCGACGGAAAGGTGTCGCCACCGTCGAAGGTGACAGAGAGCGTGTCGTCACCCGCGCGATGACGTACGACGGCGACATCGCTGCCCGATGGACCGCGCCACAGGTCGGCGCACGCCGCCGAGCCGTTCACACGCGCCGCCTCGTAGCGCACGATGTAGCGACCGGCCAGGCTGCGCGTTCGACGGTCGCCGGCGGAACCCGGTGCGGCACCGCCGCGCTGACGAAATCGCACGGCATTGCCGAACTCCGTGATGATTTCGTCGATGTCGTCCTTGGAGAACTCGTAGCGCAGCCCCGTCTCGGCGTCGCGAAATACCACGCTCGACGCGCGTATGACTTCCACTCGCCCCTGAATGCGACGCCCGCTCTCGAGCTGCAGCACATCGAGGCCGGGTGCCGCTCTCGCGGTTGGCCGGCCGATCGCGCCCGCCGAAGGAGCCGACGCCGACGCGCGTGGTGTGGGACGCGTGGCTGGTGCTGTGCGACGCACGCGCTGCATGTCAGCGTCGTTGAGCGGCAAGGCGTTGCGCGTGATGCCCGGAACGCCAGGCGCATTCGTGCTCGCGGTTGGCGCCGCTGTCTGATCCGACTCACCTCGCAAGGCTCGCAGGTTCGATCGCTCGGCGAGCTCTCGATACGCACTCGGTGTTGCGCCCTCGGCGGGCAAGCGCGTCATGGCAAGCGATGGCGCGGCGCCGCTGCCCGGTGCGAGCGTCACGCGCGTCGGCTCGCCACCCAGGCCGATTCCTTCCGTTGCGGAGACGGAGCGGTTCTCGTTGCGCACGATGTCGAGCATGAGTGCAGAGTCCATCGACGTCTGAGTGCGCGCATCAACCGCGGTGCCGGGAATGTCGGATGCGCCGGCATTCGTGGCGTCGACCCCCGGCGCGCCTCCGCCGCGGCCTGCAAGCGTTCCCGAAAGTGAGTCCGGCACGCTGAGCAACAAGGGTCGAGCGCGTGCCGAATCGGGCCCGCGCGCGATCTGCACCCCGATGAACACCACGATTGCCGCGAGTGACACGAGCGACGTGCGTCCCACGATGTTGTCGAGCGGCTCGGGCCAGAAGCCTGACTTCTTGCGCGTAAGCGACGAACGCACCGGCATTGGCACCGGTCGGGCATACGGAACCGTTCGGCCACTTGCAGCCACGGCGTACGATGCGGGGCCGGAGCCTGCATTGGGTGTGCGCCATGCGCCGCCACTCGCTGCTGCGCCTGGCGCGGCTGTCCCTGCGGCGCCGGTGGTCGGCGCGTACGATTGCGCTGCTGCTGCGCGTGGTGGCAGCGTGCGAGCTGCCTGACGAGGCGGCGCGGCGACGCGCTCTGTCGGATCGAGGAAGGTCGTGAGCTGCGAGTGCTCGATGGTGCCCAGGGCATACGCCCAGGCTTCCACCGCCCACCTGGCCGCTTCAGGCTGCACGAAACGCTCGCCCACCCACTGCATCACCAGCGATGTGCAGCGCGCCGTCCACTGCGCCGGTGCCATGCGTTCGCGCGGCAGGCTGTCCAGCACACCGCGTTCATGCGCCTCGAGCAGCAGGTTGGTGAGCGGACGCGCATCGCTGCCCACATCATCGAGCAGGTGATTGCGGAACACCGCGATCGATGGCAGCGCCCAGTCGTCCACGTCGTGCACGCGCGCGCGCAGCGCGTCGCGAAGATCGCGGCGGGCGTTGATGAGCGTGGATGTGGTGCTCATGAGGTGCGCATGCGATCGATCGGGCAATGCGCCGGGCAATGCGC
>JBBQNT010000020.1:0-27203 GCA_038330215.1 Gemmatimonadales bacterium | reverse complement strand
TTATCGTCGCGATGGATCACCGTTCGTCATGGAGTGGAGCATCAGCGCGGTGAATGACGAACGCGGTGCACCCAAGTACTTCGTCGCGGTCCAGCGCGACGTTACAACGTTTCGTCGTCGTCTGGCCGAAGCGGAAGCGGGCGCGCGCACCGATGCGCTCACCGGTCTGGCCAATCGACGCGCGTACGATGCTCGACTTGCAGCGACGCTCGCGCAGCCCGATATCGTGCTCGGACTTCTGGCCATCGACATCGATCATTTCAAGAGCGTGAACGACACGCATGGTCACGGCGCCGGTGACGCGGTGCTGGTAGAAGTCAGCCGCCGCATGGCAGCGGTCGCGGCGGCGTCACCAGGTGCATTGCTTGCGCGCACCGGTGGCGAAGAGTTCTCGCTGCTCGTGCCCGTCTCGCGTGCAGCCGGTGCGACCGCCGCCATCGCCGAGTCCATGCGGGCGGCTGTTGCGGCCGCACCGATTGACACGGAAAGCGCGGCGTTGGCGGTGACCATATCCGTGGGCGCGGCCACCACGTACTGCCCGGAAATCGACGGCGTCCGATTGAGCATGGCGGCCGATCGTGCGCTGTATCGCGCCAAGAACGCGGGGCGCAACCGGGTGGAACTGGCGCCGGCGCTCGAGGACTGACGTCAAGTCCGCGATGCCCCTTTTTGACCGGCTGTCGCGTCCGCCGCCCGTGGAACCCTTCGTGGCATGTGGGGTCGTCCCGCTAAGGGTCCCGCGACCCGATCGAACTTTCTAGACAGTGTCCCGACAGCGTACTCTTCCAATCCAAACCGGAGGTGAGCACATGCAGCTTACATCGATAGACCGTACGTGGAACGAATGGGCTCCGCTGCCGCTGCGCCTGATCCTGGGCCTCGGCTTCGTCTTTCACGGCTGGGAGAAGATTGCTGATGGTACCCAGGGGTTCCAGGGCCTGCTTCAGATGACGGGGATCCCCGGCGGAGCGGCAATGGCGTGGTTTGTGGCGCTGCTCGAGTTAATCGGCGGATTGGCACTGATTATGGGAGCCTTCGTTCTTATCGTCTCGGTCCTGCTCATCATCAACATGTTGGTCGCCATGGTCGCCGTCCACCTGCCACACGGCTTCAGCTTCATGAACATCACCGGCATGGGACCCGAGGGCCCCATGTTCGGGATGCCAGGCTATGAGGTGAACCTGCTCTACATCGCGGGGTTGCTGGCCCTCGTACTGGGCGGTGCAGGACTCTACTCCGTCGATGTGATGCGGCGGGGCGGATCTTCGACCCCGGCGTATCGGCCCGAGACGGGGGATACCGCCATCCGGTGAACGGACTCGGCGGCTTTGATCTCGCGCCGATTCGTGCATACGCCGCCTCGTGCGGATGCTGAGAACGAATATTTCAGCGACGGGCTCCGGAAGAGATCATCACCGATCTGTCGAATGTGCGCGCCCTTCGCGTGACATCGCGCACCTGATCTATGCAGCACAGGGGAAGTACGAAGGGACCGAAGGAAATCGGTCGCGTGCTTGGCGTACACTATTTGCTATCGGGTAGTGTGCGTCGCGCGGGCTCCTCGCTCGCGGCTGCGACCGCTCTTTTCCGGAAAGATTCCCTCATCCCCCCCCAACCCGCACGCCCGCCTGCAACGTCGTCATCGGTGACCACGACCGACGCGTCTCCACCGCGCCACCGCCCGTCGGCGTCACCTCAAGCGAAAGTCGCGTCCAACTGGTCGTCGCGGAAAGCACGATGTGCCGAAAGAGCACCAGCGACGCCTGACCGCCCACCTGCGGCAACATACGTCTCGCCCCGTCGCGATCGCGGCCGTCAAATCCGGGACGACCAGCAATCACCCCGCCCAGCAGCGCGCCCTCGAGTTGCACTGCCCCACTCCCCGCTCGTGCGCCCGCGCCAAGCCCGAAACGCGTCGCACCCTCAAGCCGCAGCCCGCCCGCCGCGTTGCCGATCGACGGGGCCACGGGCAGGCACAGCACATCTCCCCCGCCCGACCCCCAGAAGCGATCCAGCGACGCCATCGGGAACAGGCGTCCCCCACCCTGCACGTCCACGCCGAACGCAAGACTCGAATGTCCGCAGTTGGACTGATAGGCGTCATCCACCGCGGCGAACCCACCTCGCGCCGACAGGCGCACGCCGTTCGATTGCGCATGAAGCGGCGCGGCGCCGAGCGTCACGGCGCCGAGCGTCGCGGCGGCGATGGCCGAGCGCGCCACGCGCAGAAGGAGTCCACGGCCCCCGCGCCGTACGTCGCGGCCAAGCGCCTCCCTGGTCCACACCGACATACACATCACAGCCATGTCGCCTCGCATCTGAGTCGTTCGCCGAAAACTTCACGCGCCGATGAGGTGGTGCACGACGCTCCCGACCGCCATTGTACAGGATTGCACATGATCGCCGTTCGACGCGCTCAACGCGACCTCGGCGAACGGAGTAGTTCCTGTAGAGTTTCATCCCCACCGCACGGCCCTCGAGTTCCCGGCCGTCCCAAATGGAGTACGTCGTGAGAGCATCCCTCTCCCTTCTGGGCCTCAGCATGCTGCTATCCGGCAGCTTGCCGGCACAGCAATCGTCCCGCACCGAACCCGTCACCGGACTGCGCGACAACGCGTCCGGCTTCCACGCGCTGGTGGGCGCGCGCGTCGTCACCGCCCCCGGTCAGGTGCTCGAGAATGCCACCATCGTGATCCGCGATGGCCTCATCACCAGCGTGGGCCGCAACATGGCGGCACCGGCCGGCGCACGCGTCTGGCGGCTCGAAGGACAGACGGTGTATCCGGGCTTCATTGATGCCCACGCCGATATCGGCATGGATGCGGTGCCGGAAGGCGGCGATGTGGGACCCACGCACTGGAATCCGCAGGTGCGCGCCTGGTTCAGCACCACATCCAACCTGAAGGACGATCCCACCCGCCGCGAGGCGCTTCGCTCCCTCGGATTCGGCGCCGCGCTGGCCGTGCCCAAGCAGGGCATCTTCCGCGGCAAGGCGTCCGTGGTCAACCTGAGCGACGCCGGCGTGCGTGAGCGCGTGCTCCGCCCCGACCTGCTGCAGTCCGTGGGCTTCCAGCGCTCGTTCGCACTGGGTGGTACGTACCCGAACTCCACCATGGGCACGTCGGCGCTCATCAAGCAGACCTTCATGGACGCGGAGTGGTATATCCGCGCTCAGGACGCCTACGAGAAGAGCGGACGGTCCATTCTGCCGCCCGAGACCAGCGAGGCGCTTGGCGCACTCGCCGCCGCCGTGCAGGGCCGTCAGCCGGTGCTCTTCCAGACGGAAAGCGAGGAGGAATACCTGCGCGCCCACAAGCTCGCCACCGAATACAAGATCACGCCCTGGTTCCGCGGCAGTGGACAGGAATACCGGATCGTGGACGTCCTCAAAGGCCGCACGAGTCCGCTCATAGTGCCCGTCAACTTTCCCGATGCGCCTGACGTGAGCAATCCGGAAGCGGCGCTCAACGCCTCGCTGGCACAGCTCCGTCACTGGTATCTCGCGCCCACAAACCCGGCGGAGCTGGCCAAGGCCGGCGTGTCCTTCGCGCTCACCACCGACGGCCTCTCGTCGCTCAACCAATTCCTCTCCAACCTGCGCACTGCCGTCGCTCGCGGACTCTCCCGCGACAAGGCGCTCGAAGCGCTGACCACGGTGCCCGCAACCTGGCTCGGCATCGAGCGCACGCACGGCACGATTGCGGCCGGCAAGGTCGCCAATCTGGTGGTGAGTGACGGCGATCTGTTCTCGGAAGAGGCGAGCGTGCGCGATGTCTGGGTACAGGGCACGCGCTATGGTGTTACCCGTCCCCCACAGATCGACCCGCGCGGCACGTGGACCATTGCCTCGAATCACTCCTCGGGCTTCAAAGGCACGCTGCAGCTTGAAGGCACGCTCAATCGCATTCGCGGCACGATCGAAGTACCGAATCGCAGTCCGATCACGCTGACGTCAGCGCGCGTCGTGGCCGAAACGGGCCGCCTCGAAGTCACCTTCCCGGGTGATCAGCTCGGCTACGAAGGCCGCATTCTCATGGCCGGTTCGGTGCGCGGCGATGAGCTGTTTGGTTGGGCGTCGTTCCCCAATGGTGACGATCCGTCGCTCACCGGCACGCGCACGGAACCGTTCACGGGACCGACGCGCGGCACGATTGCGATGAAGGTGCCGCAGCTCGACCTGCCGTGGATTCGTCCAATGATGGAGTACGGTCGTGCCTCACAGCCCGATCAGCCGGCTGCGGTCCTTGTTCGAAACGCGACAGTGTGGTCGCAGGGGCCTCAGGGTCGCATGGAAAATGCAGACCTGCTCGTGCGCGCCGGCAAGGTGGTGCAAGTGGGCTCGAATCTGTCGGCGCCAGGCGGCGCTGTGGTAATTGACGCGGCCGGCAAGCATGTCACGCCTGGTCTGATCGATCCGCATACGCACGCGGGCGTAAGCTCGGTGAACGAGAGCGGTTTTGCCATCGTCCCCGAAGTGCAGATGGGTGACGTGCTCACGCACAACAATATCTGGATGTATCGCCAGCTCGCGGGCGGGCTCACCACGCAAATGGTCAAGCACGGTTCCGCCAACCCGATTGGTGGCGAGAATGTGTTCGTGAAGTCACGTTGGGGCTCGTTGCCCGATGATCTCAAGATCGAAGGCGCGCCGCGCACGGTGAAGTTTGCACTCGGCGAAAATCCCAAGCGCAGCCCGACGCGATACCCCAATACGCGCATGGGCACGCAGGAGATCATTCGCGATCACTTCCTTGCGGCGCGAGATTACGAGAAGGCGTGGAAGAAATGGGAGGCCGACGGCAAGGGCATTCCGCCGCGCAAGGACCTGCGCATGGAAGCGCTGCTCGACATCCTGAACCAGAAGCTATTGATCTCGTCGCACGGCTACCGCGCCGACGAGTTTCTGGCGCTGATTCGATTGGCCGAGGAGTTCGGCTTCAAGGTGCAAACGCTGCAGCATGGTGTTGAGGCGTACAAGATTGCGTCGGAGTTGGCCGCATCTGGTGTGGCCGCTGTGGTGTGGAGCGACTGGGGCGCATTCAAGCTCGAGTCGTATGATGCCACCAACTACAACGCGCGTCTGCTGATGGAGGCTGGTGTCGTCACCTCGCTGCATTCCGACGACTCGGAGATCTCCACGCGCATGAACTGGGAAGCGGGCAAGCTGCTGCGCTCGGGCGTGGAAGAAGTGATGGCGCTATCCACCGTCACCAATCAGGCGGCGAAGGCAGTCGCCATTGATGATCGCGTTGGTTCGCTCGAGGCGGGCAAGGACGCCGACTTCGTGATCTGGAGCGGCAATCCGCTCTCGCAGTTTACGCGCGCCGAGCAGACATGGGTGGACGGGCGTCGCTACTTCTCACTCGAAGAGGACGCCGTGCTGCGGCAGAACATCGCTCGGCAGCGCACACAGCTCATCCAGGCGATTCTTGGCGCCGGCGGATCGGAAAATGTGACCACCAACGGTCCGGCGCGTGGGCGCGGACAGGAGAACCGCTGACCATGACATCGTTCGCGAACGGTATCGAGCAAATGAGAAACAACACGAACACGCGCAGCACGCGTCCGCTTGTTATGCGAGCGGTAGCGGTCGCACTTGCCGCGAGCACCTTCGTCATGGTGACGCCTGATGCGGCCGAGGCGCAGGTGCGCATGACGGTGCCGCCGCAGGAGCTGCCCGTGGTGCTGCGCGGTGCGACCATTCACACCGTGACCAACGGCGTGATTCAGAACGGCATGATCGTACTGGAGCGCGGCATCATCACGGCGATCGGTGCAGACGTGCCGATCCCGCGCGGCGCGAAAGTGGTGGACGTCACGGGCAAGCACATCTACCCTGGCCTCATCGACGCGTACAGCACGGTCGGGCTTTCTGAAATCGGTTCCGTTGACGTCTCCAGCGACATCAACGAAATCGGTGATTTCAATCCCAATGTGCGCGCGGAGGTCGCCGTCAACGCCGAGAGCCGACACATCGGCACGACGCGTTCTGCGGGTGTGCTGGTGGCGTTCAGCACGCCCGGTGGCGGCGTGATCTCCGGCCTCTCGTCGGCGATGTCGCTGGAAGGATGGACGTGGGAAGAGATGTCGATGAAGGGTGCGGCCGCGCTCAATGTGAACTGGCCTGATCCGAATGCGCGTCAGCGTCGATTTGGTGGCGGTGGCGGCGGAGGTGGTGCGCAGCAGGCACAGCGCAGCTATGCCGAGCAGGTGCAGCAGATCAAGGACTTCTTCGGTGACGCGCGCGCGTACCGCGATGCCGCAGCCGCTGGTCAGACGGCGAGCACGGACTCGCGCTACGCGGCGATGATTCCGGCGCTCAACGGCGAGATTCCAGTGATTGTGGCCGCCGATGGTGTCGCGCAGATCAACGACGCGCTCACCTGGGGCAAGGAAGAAGGACTGCGCCTTGTGATTCGGGGGGGGCGCGACGCCATTCATGTGGCCGGTCGCCTGGTAGCGGAACAGGTCCCGGTGATCCTCACGTCGACGATGGCGGCGCCGGATCGTGCGCATGAGGGCTACGACCGCGCGTACTCCACGCCGGCGCAGTTGCACGAGGCGGGCGTCAAGTTTGCGATCTCAGGTGGTGCCGGCGCGCTCTACAGCAATCGCCTGCCATGGGAAGCGGGTGTCGCCGTGGCCTTCGGCCTCCCGGAAGTAGAGGCGCTCAAGGCGGTGACGATCAACGCCGCCGAGTTCATGGGCATCGCCGACAAGGTGGGCTCGCTGGAAGTGGGCAAGCAGGCCACGCTGTTGATCACGACGGGAACGCCGCTCGATATGACCACGGATATCGTGCAGTCGTACATTCAGGGCCGCGAGATCGACATGAACGACATCCAGAAGCACTTCTTCAAGAAGTACATGGAGAAGATCAAGCAGCAGGCGAAGAAGATTACAAGCTAAGGCAGCCAGTTCATCGCCAGACATTAGGGGCCGAGAGAAGCGGCCGTCGGCCCCTACCGCTCACCGCTATCGAAGGCGCTGTCAGCGTGGCTCAGCTTCGGGCATTGGAGAGTGACGGTAGTCGCTGTCACTTCCCTGCCCCAGTATCCGGAAGGCCACCTGCAAGCGATCCGATTCGCAGTCGAACACGCGTGCCACTGCCGCGCGGTCGAGCAGCACGACGGTCTCAGGGTTCGTGGGCGCCCTCACCTCCAGAAGCTGCCATCCATGGGTGTCGGCGCACGCTACCCGCAGCCGCGCACCTGACACCTGCAATGTCAGCAACGCTTCGAGCTCTGTCTGCCATGCCTCTGTATGGCCGGGATCAAGCGTCAACCGACCCGCCGCGCCGGCGGCCTGCGTGCGATGTGCCGGGTCGAGGGTGAGCCGCCAGCGACCGCGCACCACAGAGTGGCGGTCTCCAGCTGAGAAGATCGTCTCGCCCGGCCAGTGGTGCACACCGAGTGTCTGTGCGCGGGCGCGTGCAGGGGCCTCTACCGGGTCCTGTGTGTCGGTGTCGCCCAGACGCGAAGGACGGCGTCGACCTCGCTTGTTGCGTAGCGCGGCGCCGTGGGCTGACGGGCGCGCGGGCCATGCGCCGAGCAGCAGTACGAGCAGTGAGGTGAGCAGGCGGGGCATGACCGCAATATTCACCTGAGCAGTTCGTGTCGCCTACCCGTTGCCATCATTTGCCGCGAGGGCATCGGCTCGATCGAGCCCACGGACGATGCCTTCGACGGCGTCGACGGGCACCGCACCACTGGCAATCAGCAGGCGCGAGAGCTCCACGACGATCAGCTGCAGGTCGGTCACTTCCCGACGCAGGGTACCCAGCTCGTCATCCTGCGCTCGGTCCGTGCTATGCTGCCTGTGAAGTTGCGCGCGCAATCGCGTGATGTCGGACTCGACATCATGAATAGTGAGTTGCTGACCCACGTCTCCCAGTAGAAGCATACGGGTCCAGCTCATATCGGTGTCTCCAAGTCATCCAGGGACGGTTTGCACGCTGCTCATCGACGCCAAGAGCGTAGGAATGATCATCCGTCACGATCACAAGCGCAACTCTGCCGCGGCCTCTCGGGTGCGTCGATGGCTCACCATCCCGGCGCGAGCTGGAACCCGAAAAAGCCTCCGCGACCCGGCCGCTGAAAGGGATTCACATAGAACACCTCGAGCACGGCAAAGCCCAACACGCTTGCTCGCGCGGTCACACCGGCGCTGAACACCGGCACTCGCTCGCTCGATCGCTCGGCGAAACGAAGCGACGGACTGTCACCGCCGCGCCATGCCACTCCTGCATCGAGGAACGGAGCGATTTCGAGCGGAAGATACGGGAAGTTGATCAAACCCAACTGCTCCGTGCCGAGCAGCGGAATGCGCAGCTCCACGTTCGCGACCGCGATCCGGCTACCGACGAGGCGATCGAACTCGGGACATGCCTCACTGCCCGTTGCGGTCGGGCTGCAGTCGGCCGCGCGAAAGTCGAGCGGATCATATCCGCGAATGAGCGGATTCTGGCCAACGAACAGGGGACGCAAACGCGAATCTTCCGCGCCGCCGCCATAGCGCCCGTAGTGCAAACCGCGTAGCGCGAGCGTGAACGGACGAGCATAGAAATAGCGCCGATAGTCCGCCAGCACTGTCTGATAGTTGATGGAGCCGACGTATGGTGCGACCTCGAATCGGTATCGTCCGCCGGCTACTGGTGAGGTGAATCCGAAGAACGAGTAGTCACCAACAAACGCCGCGGTGCCGGTGCCGAATGTGGTTGCCGGCACGCCGGCGTCGAGCGAGTTGCTTCGCCGCCCGACAATTTCGTTGTTCACGACGAACTGGCTGTCGACTTCGAGCCCATACGAAATCCGTTGCACACCGGCAGTGAACTCGAAGCGCCGCGTAGAGGACAGCGGATACTGCAGCACACCTTGCACATCATCGAAGTACTGCCGCTGAAGCACGCGCTCCACCACAACCCCGGATACCGACTGCCCGTTCACGTTGAACGTTGTATTGCTGAAGTTGCCGAACGCGGCCACTTGCGGGATGTGCTGTGCCACCGCGCCGTAGTTGAGTCGCCGCGCCCGATTGATGTACTGCAGCTGACCACCAATATCCTTCACAGACCCGTTGGCTTGCACCACGGCATTGAGCCGTCGGTTGCCAAGCATGTCGGAGAAGCCGAAGGCGATTCCTCCGGCGAGCCCTGTTCCGAGCCCACCACCAACCGAGGCGCCGATTGACGCGCCGCCGATATTCTGCAACGAGAGACTGGGCCGGTATGGACGCGTCTCCGCGGTCACACGCGGAGGCAGACCGAGCGACGGATTCGCGAGTCCGCGAGCGACAATACCAGCGGTGGCTCCCTCACTCACTGCTGGCGGCAAGACGCCGAGTGGCGTCGCTGACGCCAACGGCAGCACGGAGGGCGCAGCGGCCAGTTGCGCCGCGCTCATTGCGCGAATCGCGAACCCACCGCGATGAAAGACCGAGAACACGACATCACCCGTGTTGCGCGCGACACTGATCGCCGGCGAGTTGTCGCTGATGCCGCTGATACCCGTCGCAACTGCCGAAAGGCGGCGCGCCGGCGATCCGTCCAGCGCCATCAGGTAGAGATCACTCACGCCGTCCGGATCGGCGACGAACAGCAAGGCGTTTCCGCCTGGCATGAACTGCGGGTTGATGGCCTTGCCCTCTGCGAAACGCGGCAGCAGTCGCACGTTTCCACCAGCGGCATCGATCAACGCCAGGCGCATGGGACCGAGACGCAGCTGCTCGAAGTCCGTATCCGGGCCTGCGTCGGTCACGAACGCAAGCCGGCCCCCGTCCGGACTCCACGCGGGCTGCAACTGTGCCTCTCGATCATTGGTGAGCTGCCGCGTCGCGCGAGTCTCCAGATCGTAGACGTACAAGTCGCTGATGCCGCCCTTCAATCCAGAGAATGCAATGGATCGTCCGTCGGGACTCCAGCTCGGATCGCTCATGGCCGTGATCTCGTCGACTCGGATGCGCTGTTCGAGATTGCCGTTGTCAACGTCGAAGACATTGATCTCGTTGTCGCCCTGCGCGAACACCACAACGGCGATGCGCTGTCCATCGGGCGACCAGGCGCCTGCCGAGCTGATAAAGCTGAGCGCATCGAAATGCGGATTACTGGTGACACTCGTGAGTTGCCTCACGATGCGGCCGGTTGCGACTTCCGCAACGAACAGCTCGATACCGAACAACCCACGGTTGGAGAAGAAGGCGACGTATTTCCCATCCGGGCTCACCGAGGGGGACACGTTCTGCTCGCGATTCTCGTCAGCCGCGATGACTCGCCGTCCAATGGAATCAGGTCGGGTGCGCTGTTGAACGGCGGCATAATGTCTGCGCATGGCAGCATGCCACTCAGCACTCAAGGAATCAGGGCCAACTCCAAGTGTGCGCGTGATGGCGTCCTCGTAGCCGTGTTCGAGCGCGTCACGATAGAGCTGATTCACCATGGCATCGCCCCATCGCCCACCGACGTATGCCCAGAACGCCTGACCGTATCTGTAGGGAAAATAGCTCCGGTCGTTCGTGAGCTGATCCACTGTTGGGAGGTCGTCGCGCAGCACTGCATCTCGCAACCACATGGCCGTGTTCGGATCCTCGCGGCCGAGGCTCAGATACTCGGCCATACCCTCGATCATCCAGAGCGGAATGCGACCGATGTTTCGCAGTCCGCCCGGCGACTCTGCAGCGATCCGATACTGAAAGACGTGCACCAGCTCGTGGCCGAGCACGTGATCGAACGATGCGTAGCTACCGGTGAACGGCATGATGACGCGTTCACGCGCTCCTTCGGTAATGCCGCCCGTCCCGACGCCGATGGTCCCTTCCACCACGTTGGACTGCTGAAAATCCGGCGCGTCTGCGTACAGAATGAGTGGACTGTCGCCGAACGTATGGGCGAGTAGCGCGGAATGGCGGGTATACCAGCGTTCCGACAGGCGTGCGGCATCGGTCACTGCCTGCTCCATCGCTGGATAGAAGTAGATGGAGAAGTGAGAAGTGGGCAGAATGCGGAAGTCGAAATGGTCGTACTGCACCTTCGATCGACCGAAGCTCTGCGACGCCAGCGTGGTTGGAAGCAGCGCTGCAAGCACAGCGACTACCAATGCCAGCGCGCGTGCCCCCCCCCTCACGCCAGGCAATGTCGCGGATGCGGACCTGTCGTGTGTCATTGGCTACGCCTGCTGAATGTGGTGCTGCCGATTGTCCCTCGATATTGGAATGTTGTGCTCGTGCGGAGTGCTGGATATTCTACCGAGGGGCAGTATTGATCTGGCACGAGTGGGGCACACCGATGGCTGCTCCGACGAAGTCGCACAGCGAATGCGGCGAGGTTCACCTATTGCGGTGGTCACCATCGCCCGGCAGTTGTGGCGGGCAGTGTGGACACATCAGGCAGGCAACGCTTCCGCGGTCAGCGCGTTGGCCAAACCAATTATGGCACGTACCGCCGGCGAATCCGGGATGGCATCAATGGGCGCACCACCACGACGTTCGACATTGGCGAGTGCGAGGTCGAACGGTACCGTGCCAATCAAATGCATGTTGTGTTTGTCGCAGAACTCGCCAATGGCGTCACTGTCCTGATCGTCTCGCACCTTGTTGGCAAGCACCACGACATCGGCCACGCCAAGGTCATTGGCCAGCGAGACGACATTGCGCGCGGTTTCCATGGACCGATAGTAGGGCTCCAGCACAGCCACGATACGCGAGACATGTCTGCCCGTGCCGCGACTCAGGTGTTCAAGTCCGGCCTCCATGTCCACAATCACATGCCGATTGCTGGTGGGTTTTGACGAAATTTCACCGAGAAATCCACGCACCGACGCATGCGCGCTGCATAGACATCCCGAACCGGCATGTCCCACTTTTCCCATCACCATCAGGCGAACGTCGTCCGGACCCTTGATGCCGAACTCTCCCACCAGCGCTTCGGGGTCACCGGTAAAAAACTGCTTGACACTCCCGTCTTCCATGGTGCGCCGTTCCATGAGATTGCGCGGCAGCGTCACAATTTCTTCTGCCTGATCCCGGGGAATCCCCAACACGCTTGCCAGATTGGGATTGGTGTCGGCATCAATGGCCAGCACTTCGCGGTCCGTGCTGCGAGCGAGCGCGCGGGCCAGTGTCCCGGCAATGGTGGTTTTTCCTGTGCCGCCTTTTCCGGCGATTGCAATTCGCATCGGTACTCCTGTCTGGAAATGTGAACGGGCGTTAGTGGGCGTGGTTGTGGGCGCGCGCGTGGCACTCTGCGGCGCCGCCTTCGCTGGTATGACAATCGCAATTGGGATCGCTGCACTCCCCGTGACCCTGGCTCAACATTGGCGCAAACTCTGCGGCAAAGCGGCGTGCCGCTTCCCGCCGACCAGGTTCGGTGAGCCGATATTCCGCGCCTGAGCCGCTGGCGCCTGCCATCTCTTCCAGCGTGATATCGCCGCGCGCCAACAGTCGGTCCAGCGTGCGCGTGACGAGCGATTCATCAAGCGTGGTAAAACGGGTGATGGTGGCGATTGTTGCCACGCCCCCAAACCCTTCGCCCTCAAACCAGTACAACAGTTCGAGCAATTCGTCTTCGCGGGCAATGGAATCGCCGGCATCTCCGCTGGTCATAGCAGCTTCTCGACTTCGTGTATGGCCCGGTCAACGGCGCTGGAAACGGCGGGGCTGAGGTCCATCGTCCACTCGTCCACCACATCGGGTTCGCAGCCGACCAGGAAAATCTGCGGGGGCAACGGACCCAGCGCCCGGGCCACCTCAAGCGCGCGAGAGGGCACCGTGGTGTGCATGTCGATGTCCCGGGACGTGCGTACGTCGTCCACTATCAAAGTGTACACCGATCCCGGCGTTCCGCCACGGGTGGCCGCATCAATGATGATGAGCTTGTCGTACGGCGTCATCAGTTCTTGCGCCAGCCGTATGCCGCCGGTGCCGACGTCCAGCAGCTCCACCTCGTGGCTCGCCACGCCGCGGTCGGCCAGGCGACGCAGGACTTCCACCCCAAAGCCGTCATCACCGCGCAGCACGTTGCCGAACCCGGCAATCAGTGTTCGCGTCATGCGCGTACACGTTCGGTGCCCAGTACCACCTGCACCACGCCTTCGTGCACCCGCACCGGCAACACGCTCAGCCATTCCTCGCGCGGCGCATCCGGCCGATCCAGGCGAGCGCCGGTGCGAATGTCATACCGGCAATGGTGCCAGCTGCAGGTGAGTTCGGTACCGCTCAACGTGCTGTAGTCCAAGGGCAGCGGACTTTCACCACACGCGTTCCGTACCGCAAAAAACTCGTCATCCACCCGTGCCACGAGCACATTGTCCTCCCCGAGCAACGCGGAGCGGATCGCCCCCGGAGGACACGCATCTGCCGCGCATACATCGCGATACACGGGCCGGAACGCCCGCTTTAATGATTCCACCGGCAAAAACACCGACGATGCCGGCGCAGGTCGCGCACTTTTTCCGTCCTGAATCTGCAACTCCTGAAAGCCCAGCAGTCCGGCTGACAATGCCTCCTGAATGTCGCGCACAACACCTGGGTACGCCGAGTGGTCAGCGGCCATGCCGTGAATGCGCACCGTTACCACTCCGCCCAGCACTTCCAGCAGCTCGGTGTCCACACCATGTCGGTGCAGGTGACCGCGCACGCTGTCCAACGCTTCTTCCGTGAGCGTTCGCCGGTCAACCGCCAGCAGGTCGTACGACATCAACAGCAGGCGAATGGCTGGATCACCGGTCAGCCGATTGATAAACGCATCACCCGCCATTGACTGAATAGCGCCCATGAGATGGGTCAGCGCAGTACGGTGCACGGCATCGATGCGTTCAAGCAGTGCCGTGACCGCCGCGCCGACTTCCGGGTCCGCGTGGGCATTCAGTTTGCCGATCAACGCCTCCACGTGGGCAAGCAGATCTTCCGCGTTGTCCGGATCCTCCGTGTTCGCAAGGGCTTCCGTGCTGTCCGTCATTCCACGAATCGCGGGGCAACGAGCGGAGTGGGAAATACCGGCCAGCTGCCACCGAGCGGCTGGACGGGCAACTCGTCTATCGCTTCAGCAACGGTGGCATAGCGTAACGCCAGTTCGCGTACGGTGTCATAGGCATCCGCCACCTGCTGGCTCATCTCATCGCCAAACGCATGCTCCAGCGGCTCCACTTCGATGACGATGGTTTCCTGCGGCAACGCCTGCATCCATTCAATCACCACCAGCGTGTTGTCCAGCAAAATGACACCGGTCACCGCGTCCACCACACAACGCTGCACCTGCTCGTCCGGCGGCAGCGTGCGATCCCACCGGTACACGCTGATTGTGCCAGAGGGCCGGTTCATGCGTTCAATGGCCGAAATAAACACGGCCCGGGTGATTGGAGTATCACGGGCTTCGTCGAGAAACCACTGGGCGACGGCCACCGGGCCATAACACAGATCCTCCACCAGCAAGTGCGGTGGATTTGCCAACGGCTCAAGTTCATCGCTCATCACGATGCCCAGCGAGTGATCCCGCAGATTTCGATATCCAACGCCGCCAATTACCGCCCGCATCAGTTGCGCACTCCCGGTACCGTGTCGTGGTGCCCGCGGGTCGCGACGTTCGTCATCGCGTGATACACTTTGTTATTCATCAAGCCCGCAGGCACACGTGTTCACTTCCCGCGTGATCATGCCCGCTTCCGACTGAATATGCGTGGTGCACGGCATGCATGGATCGAAACTCCGAATGGCGCGCAGGATATCCACCCCGCGAAACTTCTCCGGATCTGTTGATTCTTCGAGCAACGGCGTATTCATGACCGCTTCTTCATACGGCCCCGGCTGTCCCCACTTGTCGGTGGGCGAGGCATTCCAGGTGGACGGCGTCACGATTTGATAGTTTGCCACGGCACCACGATCGAGCACGAGATGATGCGTGAGGTATCCTCGGCCAGCGCCCCAGAAACCCACACCCATCTGTTCGCCCCGCTTGGGCATCTCGAACTTGGTGGACGTACGCGTGTCCCCGCTCTTGAGAATTTCCATGGCCGCCATCCAGTTGTTCATCGCGATCATGGCCGTGTAACCCACACAGTACGCGCGCGACCGGTTGCGCTCAAAGGCGTTCCATACGTCGGGTACTTTCCACTCAATTTCCGTTTCCGGCAGCTTGCCGCGCGGCAACCGGATTTTGAGTGAATGTCCAGTGGATTCAAGGAACGGATTGTCGGGCAGCTTCTGCGCCACGGCCGTATTCCACATGCGCGCGTAACAGCCGGCCTCCATGCCCAGCCGATCCCAGCGCGGCGCAGTATCCCAGGTGTATTTCTCCTTCCAGCTCTGGGCACCGGGCCGCGGTTTGGTGACCTTGTTCCACGGATGATACGGTGACAGCGGTAATCCATTGGGATCGGTGGCGAAGTGCTGCTGCTGTCCGCTGCCGGTCCACTCGTCATAGTACGAATGTTCGACGAACTCCTCGATCCCCATGTTGATCTTGGTGAGATCCGTGGTCACGAGCTTGCCGTCGACAATGACGCCCGGTGTGGCCCACCGCTTGTTGCCCCATTCATCGCAGTTGGCATACGTCGCGTCGTACGCGTAAGGGTCGTCAAAAATGCCGGTGTCAATCATGGTCGCGCGACGCGAGCCCACGAGTTTGTACTTCGGATCGGTAGCGTAAAAGAACTCGGTGATATCGTCCCAGATGCCCGCAATCTTTTTGCCGTAGTCAAAAAACTGGCTGAGTCGCAAGAACATTTCGTTCATCACGGTCAGATTGATGGTGGAGCTCATGCCGCCCGGCACAATGGTTTGCGGATGCGGATACTTGCCGCAGATCAGCACGTAGGCTTCGCGCGCTACTCGAGTCATCGCCAGCGCTTCGAGGTACAAGCTGCCGCTGAGCGGATTGAGATCGACCATCAGGTCGTACATGGTCTTGTAGCCATGTACATCGGTGTGAGCCGCCGGCGTTGACCGGGCCTTGTCCAGCATCTCGGGATTGCACCCTTCCACAATGGCCGCCGAATAATCCGGACCGGCCAGCAGATGCAGATGCAGCGGATGGTCGTACAAGAACTCGAGGGCGAGCGCGATATTGCGAATGAGCACGCCCAGCGGCGGCGGTTGACATCCGATCGCCATCTCAATGGCAAGTGCCGAACAGGTGGAGTGCACGCCGCCGCACACGCCGCAGGCGCGACTGGTGATGTAGATGGCGTCGCGGGGATCTCGGCCAATCATGATCACTTCATAGCCGCGAAAGAGCGTGGCCACGGAGCGGGCTTCAAGCACTTTTCGCTCCCGGACGTCGGTCACGGTATGAAAGGCCAGGGCGCCGGCTACACGCGTCACGGGATCATAGTCAACGTCCTTGATGTGGCCGTTGCGTTTGACCAGCTCGAGCACCTTGTCGTGATCCAGCTGTTTGGGGCCATCCGGCACGGCCACCGCCGTCATGTAGGGATTGGCGGCGCCCTCCTTCAGGAACGCCTTGCCCTGCGCGTCGAATTCAACGGGAAGATTCTTGAAGCACATAGTCGTCAGCCAAGCTTGAAGACAGTGGCGACACGCCCGAGATGGCGGTCGGCCGATTGCAGTCCGGTGAGCAGCTGCACCAACGCTCCGTTGATGGTGGTGAGTTTTTCCGGCAGCGGTGCGGTGTGTCCCGCAACGGCTTCCAGTCCGTCGGCAATGGCGGCGATGCTGCGTTTGGCAGCCACAAGCTGCCAGGCAATGCCGATCAGGTAGCCCGCCAGTGCAATGACCACCAGCGCCACGGTAAACAGGGTCAGTATGAGCAGCATGTGATCAGGCTCCCTCCGTCCGCGCATGCAACACGGTTGCTGCGGTATCGAGTTTCTCCGAAATTTCTCCGGCCACGCCGACCATGGCACTGCCAACCGCGATCGTGTCGTCGAGCGCGGGAATGTATTGTGTGTTCCCCGCAATTCCCGCCGCCGCCGTCAGCGTCTGGTCGGCATACCGGCGAATGGATCGGGCAGCCTTGAATGTGCGATTCAGCAGATACACGGCAAGCGGCACAAAGACCACGAGTGTCACTATCAGGCCAACCCACCAGATGGTGTACACGGCATCGGACATGAGTCGCTCGTTCATGACACCTCCTGTGCCGACACAGCGGCAATGACGCCGGCCATGTTGCCATTGACGGCAATCAGTCCGTCGCGCACGCTGGTGAGGGTGCTGTTGAGTTGCGTGACCTGCACGGGAATCATTCCGGTTTCCATTTCAATGGCCCGCACTCCCACTCGAATTTTCGAGAGGTAGCTGGCCTTGAGGCCATAGCCCCTCTCGTCGCCGCCAATGAGTTCGAGTTGACCGGTGATGGCCAGCAGAAACCAAGCCAGCGCAAGAAACAGTGCGGCCACCGCGATGACGGACAGCAGCATGAGCAACGGGAACGTATTCATTGTTTCCACCCGGGTCCCACCACACACGCCGGGCAACTCGGACACTCGGCGGCGTGCCCCTTGATGGCGCCGGTGGCGTTCACGATGCCCACCGCCGATTGCAGGATGGCCGTGGCGCCATCATTGGTTTTCGAGAGCAGGGACAGCTGAATGGTGTTGTTGGCGATGCGTTGTCCGACGTTCCAGATCGCACTGACGCCGCCCCGGATATCATGCGCGGTGCGCAAAATGAGTGTGAGCAGCGTGGCCACAACAACCAGCACGACCACAAACACAGCCAGCGAGATGATCCAGATGGTCTGGATTGTATCAACCGACGGGGTATCCATGATTCCGTCTCCCGGTAATGGCCGTTAGCGTGCGCCGGCGTGTGATTCAAGCGCGCCGGCAAGTGCCCCGCCGTTTTGCTCGATATGTTGCACGGTTTGCAACATGCTGGTGGCCACGTCGTTGGTTGTTTCGAGTGCCCAGATAGGGTTGGTGTTCGTGCGGATTTTTTCTGCTGCCGCCAGCGCACGCAGCGCCTCCGCATGAATGCCGCGCGCCGTGCGCCAGATGATGATCAGCAGCGTGGCTGCCACCAGGACAATGACGGTGGCGACAATCATCCACAGTCGCCATGCGCTCCAAAGCTCCGCGTCGTTCATTTCCCCTCCGACACGCTGTTGTCGTGATAGTCGCTGGGTTTGCCGGGCCGAGTGCCGCCCCACAGCCACTGTTCTTCGCCAGGGCGTCGACCAGGTTTCCGCGCACCCCAGTGCTGCCACTTCTGGTAAAACAGTTCGATGAATTTGAGGCCCGGCGTTGCCGTGGGAACGTTCGCCCAGCCGCTTGGCACATGTTCTGTGCGGTCCCATCGTTTTTCGCGATTGGCGTGTTGGTTGCTGATGCGGCGCAGTCGCCGGATCACGCCGCCGACGCCGCGCGACATGGTCGTGGAAATGATGCCGCCGGGCGGCGCCTTGTAGAACGGCGAAAACTTGTCCGGGAATCCGGGCATTGTGCAGGCGATGCATATGCCCCCGGCTTCCATGCAGCCGCCCATGTGATTGATGGCGCCGCGTTTGACAATATTGCACTGCACCACCGGACCCCAGCAGCCGATTTCCACCAGACATTCCTTATCGCCATACTCTTCGGCGAACACACCTTCTTCGTAATAACCTGCGCGGGTGCAGGTGCGATGCACCGTTTCGCCGTACAACCACGACGGGCGGCCGAGCTCGTCGAACGAGGGAAGCGGTCCCAGCCCTTGCAGGAAGAGCAGAATGGCAAACACCGTTTCGGTGAAGTTGTCGCCTTGCGGCGCGCAGCCCGGAATGTTGATGACCGGCAACCCGAACGCACTGCGAAATTCCTTGCCCAGGTGATCCATGACGCTCATGGCATTCGTTGGATTGCCTTCGGCCGCAGGTACGCCGCCCCATGTGGCACACGTGCCAATGGCAATCGTGGCCGCCGACCCGGGGGCAAGGCGGGTCAGCCATTCGGCGGTGGGAATCATGCGCTGTTCGCCACCGCCGCCGCCTTCCGCTTCACCGCCAATCACTTCCGACCCCATGGCCGACCAGTAACCGCCCATGCGTTTCGCAATGCGTTCATCGGGAACGGAGCCTTCGAACACCACCACATAGGGATCGCCCAAGGTGCCATTGTAGGCCTTCTTGAACGCTTCCATGAAATGCGAACCGGCTTCGACGGACAACACCGGGTGATGCAGAATCACCTTCGGCATGGCCGGCACGGTGCCCAGCAGCAGGCCTTCAATGCCGGGGTTTGTCGCGCCCGCCACGGTGATGGTGCAGCCATCGCAACTCATGCCAGCCATCCAGAACACATGGATGGTTTCAAGCGGGCCGAGTGGCAGGTTTTGTTTTTGTGCCTTGGGCAGCGTTTCGGGAATGGACGGTTGTCCACCCTGCATTGTTTCGCCCGACGCCTCGGCGTTTGTCCGTTCCTCTATCGCGGTACCCATGTCGTTCGCTCCCCGTGACGATGAACACTGTGTTGACTCGTGTGTCGTGCGGCGTACTCTGGTACAGCTGCTCGGTGCAGAAACGGCGGATCGGTAGTCAGTGGATCAGCAGATACGTGGAAGTGGATCTCCAACCAGCATGTCAAGCACACGCGACCCACCAATGCCGGTGCGCAGCAATACCATGCCGGCCGGCTGCGGCAACACGGTACCAATGGCAGCGGCATCGGCTCCGTACGCATGCCGGCGCATGGCCTTGAGTGCTGCCTCGGCCTGTGCGGCGGGTACGATCGCCACCAACTTGCCTTCGTTTGCGATGTGGAGTGGCTCGAGGCCAAGAATTTCACACGCACCCCGCACCGGCAATCGCACGGGCACCCGGTCTTCTTCTATGGAAATGGCAAGCTGGGTTCGTGATGCGATGTCGTTGAGTACACTCGCCACGCCGCCGCGCGTGGGATCCTTGATGATGCGTGTATCTGGTGCAGCCTGCAACAGCGCCGCCACCAGATCGTGCAGCGGCGCACTGTCGGTTTCGATGTCGGCGTCCAGTTCCAGCGCCTCACGCGCCAGCATGACCGCCATGCCGTGATCGCCAATACAACCGCTCAACAACACCACATCGCCGGGTTGCACCGCATGCATCGACAAACGACAATCGGCCGCGATCATCCCCACGCCGCTGGTCGTGATGAAGAGCTGATCGGCCTTGCCGCGATGCACCACTTTGGTGTCGCCCGTGACAATCGGCACGCCTGCCTGTCGCGCTGCGTCCGCCATGGACGTGACCACGCGTCTCAGGACATCCATCGACAAACCTTCTTCCAGAATGAGCGCCACCGACAGCGCCACTGGGCGGGCGCCGGCAACCGCGAGATCATTGATGGTGCCATGCACGGCCAGCTTGCCAATGTCGCCACCGGGGAAAAAGAGCGGGCTGACGACATAACTGTCGGTGGTCATGGCAACTCGTTCAGCGCCAGCCACGGTGCGCAGCACTGCGGAATCGGCGCTGCTGTCCAGCAGCGGATTCTGAAAGGCCGGAATCAGCATCGATTCGATCAGGGCGTGCGTCGCCTTGCCGCCACTGCCGTGACTCAGCGTGATGTGTTCGTCGCGCATCCTGGGCGAGCCCTCACGCACCACCTTGGCTCGCTCCATGCGACCCAGCTGCGCCGTCAACGACGATTCTACCCGATTGGCGCTGCTCATGGCGAAGCCACCGGGGCCCTTGAGATGAGCGACTCGCCAGCATCGCCCCTTTGCATCAGTGAATACCGACCATAGTTGTAATACGCCGCACACGCCCCTTCCGGCGATACCATGCACGACCCAATGGGCGTTTCCGGCGTGCAAGCGGTGCCGAACACCTTGCATTGCCACGGTTTGATGGCGCCCTTGAGCACTTCACCACACTGGCAGGCCTTGGGGTCGGTTACCCGCACATTGGGAACGGTAAAGCGCACCTCGGCATCAAAGTCGGCAAACTCGGGACGCAGGGCCAACGCACTCTGCGAAATGAAACCCAGGCCGCGCCATTCAAAAAACGGACGCAGCTGCATGGTTTCCGCCAGCATCTCCATGGCGCGTCGATTCCCACCGTCACGCACCACGCGCGCGTACTGATTCTCCACGCGCACGGTGTTGTTGGCCAACTGGCGCAGAATCATGACAATGGACTGAAGAATGTCGGCCGGTTCAAAGCCGCTCACCACCATCGGCAGCCCGTAGTCACGTGGCACGAACGTAAACGGCTCGATTCCTATGATGGTGCTCACATGACCGGGCCCGACAAACCCATGCAATGACATGCCGGGTGAATCGAGTATGGCCTTGATGGCCGGAATGATGGTCACATGGTTGCAGAATACCGAAAAGTTCTTGAGACCTTCTTCGCGCGCGCGCAGCAGCGTGGCGGCCGTTGACGGCGCCGTGGTTTCAAACCCCACCGCGAAGAACACCACTTCCCGGTCGGGATTCTTGCGGGCCAGCGTCAACGCATCGAGCGGTGAATAAATGAACCGCACGTCGGCACCATCGGCTTTTGCATCAATCAGGCTGCCGGTACTGCTGGGCACGCGCATCATGTCGCCATACGTTGCGAACGTCACGCCCGGTGTTCGGGCAATGGCGATGGCATCATCAATGCGCCCCATGGGAATGACACACACCGGACAGCCCGGCCCGTGCACCAGCTCGACGTTCCCGGGCAGCAGATCCTGCAGACCATGCTTGTAAATGGCATGTGTGTGCCCCCCGCACACCTCCATCAGCTTGACGAATCGACCGCTCGCCACGCGTTCAATTTCGTCGCGCAGTTTCGCAATCCCGCCAGGCTCCCGATATTCATCCACAAAGCGCATCAGTGTGCACCCTCCGGCGCTGCTCCCAGCGCCTGCTGCACCAGCTCCAGCAGCACATGCCACAACGTCGCGTGCCCCTCCTGGATGCGCGGCACAAACTCACGGCGGGCCACAAAACAGACGGACACGTTGCCGGCGCGTTGCAGTTCGCCACCGTCATACCCGGAGAATGCAACCGTGTACATGCCTTTCCGCGCTGCCGCGTCAAACGCCGCCAGCACATTGCCGGAGTTTCCACTGGTGGAAAAACCAAGTGCGATATCGTGGCGCGCACCCAAGGCAGCGATCTGGCGCGCAAACACGGCGTCCGGTCCGACATCATTACTGAGCGCGCTCATGGTCGCGCTGTCCGACGGCAGTGAAACGGCCGGCAGCGCGCGCCAATGCGCGAGCGGCGGCGCCATACAGTCGGAAGCGGCGTCGTCGGCATCAGTGGCACTTCCGCCATTGCCAAACGCCAGCAGCTTGCCACCCTGCGAAAATCGGGATGCCATCTGCGCCGCCGTCTGCTCAAGCAGCTGGTCGTGTTCCGCCAGCATCTCGGTTCGGAGCGCCACCACGTGCGCGCACTTGTCCAGCGTCGATTGACGAACCGATTGCAGCAGCGCAGCCTCACTGCCCCCCGCATGCTCGGCGGGATATAGGAACGGATACAGGTCACGCGCGAAATCCCGTTCGGTCATCACACGTTGCTCCGCTCATTCACGCGAACAAGCCGTTCAATGGCAAAACCCATATGCACCAGCACGGTATCGCCAACGGCCGCATCCACCAGGTCGAGCGCCACGACACCGTCGACGTTTCCAAACCGCACAGTTGCCGTGCGGCTTGCAGTCCGGATGGCGAGCACCAGTCCAAGCTGCGCGTCATCGCCGCACAGTTGGCAATGATCAGACTGCGGTTCACACAGCTGGCGATTCATGGCTGTGCTCCCGCGCCATGATCCAGAAACACGTGCACGAGTTCCCAGAGCACGTGATAGAGAACCTCGTGCGTCTCCTGCACCATGCAGGCATCCGTGCTTTCCACCACAAAGCGCTGGTTGGCGTTCATCGGTGCCCGGTCACTACCCGACATCACGATCGAGAACATGCCACGGGCCTGTGCTGCGGACACAAGGGCAAGGCACGCGGGCGACAACGCCACCGCACTCAACACCATTACGATGTCGTTCTCCTGGCCAAGAATCGCAAGCGCCCTGATCGCGGCACCGCTATGCACATCGGGCAGCGCAATGGCCGGCAGCGCCCGCTTTCCCACCACCACGGGATGCAGAAACTCCACCACCACATGGGCGACATCGCTGCGCTGGGCATCATCACCCGCCACCAACAATCGCCCGCCGGCGTGAAAACGCGCGGCCATGGCTTGGCAGGTGCGCGCGATGTCGTCAGCATGCGACGCGAAAAACTGCTTGGTCACCTGATTGGTGCCGTGAACCCGCGCCGCGGCCAGTGCGCTCATGTCCGATATCGCGGAGACGGTCATTGAATATCGCTCTGCTCGATAAGCTGCATCTCTTCCGCAAAATCCGAACCCAGCTGCGTCAGAAACTCCAGCGTGCGACGTGCTTCGTCTTCATCGATCTTGCTGAGTGCAAACCCTACATGGATGAGCACCCAATCGCCGATTTCCAGTCCATCGGGCACCAGCAACCCGACATTGATGGACCGCCGCACGCCGGATATCTCGGCTTTCGCCAGATGGTGCGTGGGTTCCAGAAACTCGACAATCTGGCCAGGCACTCCTAAACACATGATTCATCCTCCAGGGCACACGCCGCAACATGGGCCTGGCCCAACGCAAGTCCGCCATCATTGACCGGAACGGCTCGCGGAAGCAATACGCGAAATCGACGGGCCTCCAGCGCCCTTACGGTGCCTTCCGTCAGCCGTTTGTTCATGAACACCCCGCCGGACAAAACCACCGTAGTCACTCCTGTATCTTCGCGGATGCGTTCCGCACCCAGGACCACCAGATCACGCACACTCGCATGGAAGGCCGACGCAATGGCCGGCACGCTGCGTCCCCGTCGAATATCGGAGAGCACGCCCTGAATGATCTCCGCCGCATCAACCGTCCAGGGCGCACCAGCGCCGAGTGTGAGTGGGTACCCGCACGCGTCGTTTTCGGTCGCGATCGCCTCCAGCGCCATCGCGGCCTCGCCTTCATGGTGCGACGAGTGACATACGCCAATCAACGAGGCGACGGCGTCAAACAGCCGACCCACACTTGATGTGCGATGCTGCGGATGCGGGTGCAGGGCGAGCTGCCGCACCAGTTCCCAGTCCGCTTCGAGAACCGCTGCCGGCCTGAAGCGTGCTGACAACTGCGCGTTCACGCCAGCTGAGGCCAGGTGTGTGACCGCACTCCGCCATGGCTTGCGTGCGGCCGCATCACCGCCTGGCAACGTGACGTACCGCAGATGGCCGGCACGCACGAACTGAGCGCCTGAGACCACCAAGAACTCGCCACCCCAAACGGCGCCATCAGTGCCCGCTCCGGCGCCATCGAACACTATTCCAATGACTGGCGCGCGCACACCATATTCGGCCGTGCATGCCGCCACATGCGCGTGATGATGCTGCACCGCCACCATTCGCGATATGCCCCGATCGATGCGCACCTGCTCCGCCATGCTCGTGGGGACGTAGCCTGGGTGCATGTCATGCGCAATGATCGTCGGGTGGGCGTCCGCCAACACAATCAGGTCGGCGATGGCCGCCAACAGGGCGTCGCGACTTGCAACACTGTCCATGTCGCCCACGTGTGCCGACAGGTACGCCGTGTGACCTCGCAACAGGCAGACGGTGTTCTTGAGATGCCCGCCCATGGCGAGCACGGGACCGCGCGCCGGTGCCGCTAGTTGAATGGTGCGCGGCACCTGGCCACGTGCGCGTCGAACATGACGAACGGCACCCGCCACCACCTGAACCACACTGTCATCACATCGCGCTGCGATGTCGCGATCATGCGACAGTATCAGATCGGCGACATCCCCGAACGCGTGGCGGGCACTGTCGTCGTCGATGGCGACCGGCTCGCCGCTGCGATTTCCGCTCGTCATCACCAGTGGCTCGTTCATGGCCGACAGGAGCAAATGGTGCAGCGGCGTTGAGGGCAGCATTACGCCAAGGGTGCTGTTGCCTGGTGCAATATTGCCAGCCAGTTCATGGCGGGAGGTTGCGCCGTGCATGCGTTGCTGAACGAGCACTATCGGACGCGCCGAGCAGGTCAGCGCAGCGGCGTCATCGGCGGTGAGCTCGGCAATGGCGCCGGCACCTGCAATGTCCCGCACCATGACGGCCAGCGGTTTGGTGGGACGATGTTTTCGTTCGCGCAGGCGGGAAACGGCACGAAAATCGGTGGCACTGCACGCGAGGTGAAAGCCGCCCAGGGCCTTGAGCGCCACCACGCCCCCGCCTTGCAACACGGCGCAAGCAGCGGCAAGCGGTGCAACATCCGAAGCAGGGTATGCAGTCAGCGAGGGACCGCAGGCATGACAGGAAATGGCTTCCGCATGAAAACGGCGGTCCAGCGGATTGTGGTACTCGAGGTCACACGCAGGACAGCGCGCGAATGCTGCCATCGTGGTGCGCTCGCGATCAAAGGGCGCACTGCACACGATGGTGTAGCGCGGACCGCAATCCGTACACGTAATGAATGGATGGAGGTAGCGCCGATTGGCGGGATTTTTCATTTCGGCCAGGCAGGCGTCGCAGGTAGCCACGTCAGGCGGAATGGCCGGTGCCACCTGCGAGATACCCGTGGCCGCGTCATCGCGGATATGTTCGCGGACAACGCTTGGCACAATGCGGAAGGTGTCGTGCGACAGCACCGGTGCCGTCACCATGCGCAGCGCCGAAATTTCGCTCAGCGGCGGCGGTGCCAGTCTGAGCGCTGCACAGAACGCATCGAGGCCGGTTGTCTCGCCTTCGATGTCGATGACCACGAGATTGGCATTGTTGCGAACAAAACCCCTCAATTCGCCGGCAGCCGCGAGCCGATGGACGAAGGGTCGAAACCCCACGCCCTGCACCGTACCCTCGACTTCAATGACGCGGCGCTCCAGCATGCCTGAGAAGTACCTCGCACCAGGGTCAACGCGGCAGGAGCCCTACCGTCATCGGCCGGGCCAGCGTCTCTTCCACGTTACCCGCTCCCGCGCAGATCAGCAATTGTGCTTCGATTAATCGAAGGGCCGCCGCGTTTCCTCCGGTCGTTCCATCAGAGGCGCCGGACGGCCGCCGAACGGGTTCCGAATGTCCAGTAGTCGGTCATTCAATTTCTTCCAGCAGTTGTCGCAGCCGATACAGCAGCTTTACACCTGAGTTCGTCAGCGAGTACATCATGTACGGCCGGTCGGCCGTTTCCTGCCCACGATCCAGCAAGTGGGCAGCCTCAAGCGCACGCAGCGTTTCGGACAAGGTGGAACTGCTGATCGAAGGCAACGCGGATGCGATGTCGTGATATCGCACGCGTCCGCGACCATGCACCGCGTTCATCACGATCAGCGAGTACTTCCGGCGGATGATCCGCATCAGGTCATCCACCCCGCAGTAACAGGTGGACGCGTTCGCATGGCCCGGATCGGCACACCCGCAGTGAGGAATTTCGCGTTCCGCTGCATGATTGGTATTTTCGCTCAATGGCGCAGCACCGGGTCCAGGGGGGTTCCAGTTGACGAATTGGTGAGCGTTGGTGTTGCAGGAGAGCGGGAACCTCGCGTTCATTCCTGTGGCTCGCAAGCCGCTCCGGCCCGGAACCCCCTCCTTCTCCGCCCAACCAAACAATGCATCACGACACCCGCCCCGTCAGGTGCATCCGCGCTCTTGCCGCATGGGCTGCATGCTGCGTCGGTGCACTGCTGTTGACAGCGTGCGGCGGTGAGCGTGCGGCTCGTGATCCCAACACCCTGGTCGCCGCATTGGAAAGCGATCCCGGACATCTGAATCCCGCCATCACCACGAATGGCGGAATTCATACCGCGTCCGGTCTGTTGTATGATGGACTTCTGGCGCTCGACAGCGCGCTCAAGCCGGTGCCCGCCCTTGCGGTACGATGGGAAGTGCTGGACAGTGGGGCACGCTATCGCTTTCATCTGCGTCCAAACGTCAAATGGCATGACGGACAGCCCTTTTCCGCAGCTGACGTCAAGTTTTCTTTTGACAGCCTGTTGCTGCGCTTTCATGCGCGGACGCGTGCGTCGATGGCGCCGGCGCTGCTGAGCATTGACGTCGTTGACGATTCCACGGTGGAGTTCCGATTCCGGCGACCGTATGCGCCGCTGTTGCAGCAGCTGGATGTCGTTGAGGCGCCCATCCTGCCACAGCACTTGTACGCCGGAAGCGATCCGCTGCGGAATCCGGTCAATACGGCGCCTGTGGGTACTGGGCCGTATCGCTTTGTGTCGTATGCAGCGAACAGTGAAATTCGATTTACGGCCAACATGGAATACTTTGGCGGACCGCCGGCCAT
>JBBQNT010000019.1:0-28794 GCA_038330215.1 Gemmatimonadales bacterium | reverse complement strand
ATGAGCATGATGTCGGTGACCTGGGGCGGAATGATGTTGGCCGCGTCCCATGGTGCGGTGGTTTCGGTGCCGTCCGTATTGCGCTGCACGAACACGAGGCCGTCGGGGCCCGGACGAACCGTGAACCCGTCGGGACCGCCTTGAGACGTGGGTGGTTCGGGGGGCTCCGGCGGCTGTTGCACCGCTACGCCCTCCTGTGCCTCCCGCAATGCGGCTTCCGCCTCGACATTGCCGGCCGCCTGCGCAGCGCGAATCGAAGCCGCGATCGCGTCCTGCACGCTGCGTTCGATGTCTCGACTAATGTCTCGACCGACGTCCTGCCGGTTGGGCGTGCCCTGTGTCTGATACATGCTGCTCATGATCCAACTCCAGCGGAGGTTGGGAGAACGAAACGAATGCTGGTGCCCTGTCCGGGCGTGCTGCGTGCGTCCACCCTGCCGTGGTGCGCCTGCACGGTTTGCCGGACGATGGCGAGACCGAGTCCAGTGCCGCCGGCCTTCGTGGTCACGTACGGATCGAAAATGCGCGAGAGCTGCGTTGCCTCGATGCCGGGGCCCGTGTCGCGGATCTCGATGCAGACACCCGGGCGTCCGTCCATTTGATCTGCACTCAGGCGGACGGTGATGGTGCCGCCGTGGGGACAGGCATCAACCGCGTTGATGAGCACATTGGTAACGGCGCGCACCAAGGCGTCGTGAAAGCCGCGCACGAGCGGCAGGTCCGGCGCGATCTCGAGCACCAACGCGACGCGCTCGGGCACGGTGGACTGTGCCGCGCGCGCGACGAGGTCGCCTACGTCGATGTCGGCGGCCGGTCCGTCGGGCAGCCGACCGAACTGCGCGAATGAACGCGCCATGGAATCGAGTCGCGCCGATTCTTCGGCCAGCACCTCGACCGTGTCGTGCAGCTCCGGTGGCGCGTTGCGGCGAAGCCGATCCACTGCGAATCTGATGGGTGTGAGCGGATTCTTGAGCTCGTGCGCGAAACGTCGCGCCGATTCGCGGAACGCCTCCGCGCGCTCGGCCTCGAGTGCCTGACGGCGTCCGTGTTCCAGCTCGGCGGCCATCGTACGCATGCCGGTGCGCAGTACCTCGAACTCCGGCGCACCGCGCTGCGCGGCTGGCGGAAGGGAGGCGCCGGATCGAATGATTCCCGTCCACCCGACCAGTTCGTCGAGTGGGCGACTGAGTTGTCGCGCGAGATGGCCCGCGACGCGGGAGGCCCCGAGTGCGACGCCCATCAGCAGCACCAGTGCGCCGAGGGCGACCAGACGCACCGCGTTGGGCACCACGAACCCGAACCGCTTGGCCATTTCGACGGAGCGACGCAGTTCTGCTTCGTGGGCACGCAACGCCTCGCGTTGAACATCAGTGAGCGGCGCATCCGCCAGCGTGGAGACCGCACGTTCACCGGTGGCACCGACGCGATCCCACGCCGAGGTGGCACCGATCAGCGGCAGCGTACGGCTGGTGGTCACCACCCACGCCAGCGTGACCAGCAGCGAGGGCACGATGGCGAACAGCAGCAGGACGGTGAAGAGTCGGGAGCGAAACGGGGCGCGTGCCCGATGAGCGCGTCGTCCGGCATCCGATCCTCGGCTGTGCGTGTCCGTACGGCCCGTCGCCATGGAGGGTTTCTGAGGCGGCGCGCCCGGATCCATCTGCGGTGTCAGCTTCCGCATCTCGTTCATGGTTGGTAATTTACATGATTGTTCGTCCCATGACCGGAGCGGAATGCCAAGCCAGTGGACCCTAACCACCCTGTTCGAGTCGCGCGTCCGGGATCACCCGGATCGCCTCGTCGTCGTGGCAGGTGACCGGTCGTATTCGTTTCGTCAGGTAGACGCGCAAGCATCGGCGCTCGCAGCGGCGTTCGCCGATTTGGGTGTGGAGCGAGGAGACCGCGTCGCGGTCAACCTGCCCAACAGCGTGGAATGGCTTGTCACGCTGATCGCGTCGGTTCGGCTCGGCGCGGTCGTGGTGCCGATCAGTCCGCAGCTCAACATTCACGAGTTGCGCTATCAGCTTCGACACGCTGAAGCGAGTGTGGTGGTGACCATCGAACAGCTCGATGGGGTTGATTTTCTTCAGCGTTTCGAAGACGTGCTTGCCGACCTTCCCGGTCTGCAGTACGTGGTGACGGTGGGTGACGAGGATCTGTGGTACGACGATCGCATCTTCCAGTTCGAAGACCTGCTGTCGAGCGGCATGGGCCGCGCCCTGCCGCACATCGACGTGCCGCACAACGATGACCTTGCGGTCATCTACACGTCGGGTTCCTCAGGCAAGCCGAAGGGTGTTCGCCTCAGTCATCACGCGCTGCTTGGCAACGCGATGCAGACGGGCGAGGTGCTCGAACTCTCGGTGGAAGACCGGGTGCTCACGCCGGTTCCGTTCTTCACGGTGTTCGGCTTTTCGGTGATGGTGGGTGCGCTGGCGGCAGGGGCGACGCTCGTCGTCACCCCGTCGTTCGATGCGGCCGACACGCTTCACACGATCGAAGCTCAGAAGGTGTCGGTATTGTACGGCGTGCCCACGATGTGGCATCTGCTCATGCGGGATCCCTCGTTCTCGGCCGATCGCGTGCGGTCACTGCGCACGGGTGTCATTGCCGGCACGGATGTCGCGGAAGAGCTGGTTGAGCGTGTGCGCACCTGGTGTCGTGTGCTGGTGGCGTACGGCCTCACCGAAACCGGCCCCACCGTCACGATCACCCGTTTCTCGGATTCCGAGGAGCAGTCGGTGAGCAGTGTAGGACGCGCCTTGCCAGGCGTGGAAGTGATGGCGGTCGACGTCGTCACGGGAGTGTTGCACGGTCCGGAAGCGGTCGGCGAAATCGCCGTGCGCGGACCCTTTCTCATGCGCGGCTATCTGCGCATGCCGGCCGAGACCGCCAAGGTCCACACGCCGGAAGGTTTTTTCCTCACTGGTGATCTCGGCATCATCGATGAGGATGGCTATGTTCGCATCGTTGGTCGCCGTCGGGACACCATCGCGCGCGGGGGATTCCAAGTGTATCCCCGCGAGGTGGAAGACCGGCTTCGGGCGCATCCAGCGGTAGACGATGTCTGCGTCATCGGTATTCCCCACGACGTGCTGGGGGAGCAGGTGTGCGCGTGCATCGTGCCCATGGAGGGCGCAGTCATCACCGGTCGCGATATCATGTTGTTCGCCCGGGACGCGATGGCTGAATACAAGGTTCCCGATCTCGTGCGCTTCTACGATGCCTTCCCCATGATGGGGAGCGGCAAGGTGAGGCGGCGCGAGCTGGCGCGATCGATCGCGCTCGAACTCTCCGCATCGTACACCTGAGTCCATGTCTCCTCGTCATCTTCGTCCGTCCGCACCACCTCGCCGTCCTGTCGCGCCGCTGCATCGCGGTCCGCAGGCCACGCCGCTGGGCTCCAACACGCTGGTCGGTGGCGCCATGCCGCCGCAGGCCCCCAATGCCGCACTGCTCATCGACTTCGACAACGTCACGATGGGCATTCGCTCCGACCTGCAGGGAGAGCTCAACAACCTGCTCTCCTCGGACATCATCAAGGGCAAGGTCGCGGTGCGCCGCGCCTACGCCGACTGGCGTCGCTACCCGCAGTACATCGTGCCGCTCACCGAAGCGTCCATCGACCTGATCTTCGCGCCCGCCTACGGTTCGGCGAAGAAGAACGCGACCGACATTCGCCTCGCGATCGATGCGCTCGAACTCGTCTTCACACGTCCGGAAATCGGAACGTTCGTGCTGCTCTCCGGCGACTCCGATTTCTCGAGCATGGTCATCAAGCTCAAGGAATACGGCAAGTACGTGATCGGCGTCGGCATCCGTGAGTCGTCCAGCGACCTGCTGGTGATGAACTGCGACGAGTACTACTCGTACAACGCGCTCGCGGGCCTCGTGCGCACCAGCGACGAAGAGTCCACGCGCTGGGACGCATACGAACTCGTCACCGAAGCTGTGCAGCGCATGAAGCGCAACGGCGACGTCATGCGCTCGGATCGCCTCAAGCAGGTGATGCAGGAAATCGACGCGTCGTTCGACGAGAAGAACCTGGGCATGCCCAAGTTCTCGCGCTTCGTGCAGGAAGCACAGTCGCGCGGTCTGCTCACGGTGACCAAGCTCGAAAACGGCCAGCTCGAGATCGGTGCGCCGTCGGGTACGTCGGCCGCGATCGAAGCGGCGCCTTCGGATTCGGCCGTTCCCGCTGCGACGTCCGAAGCGGAAGAGTCCGAGGAGCGCGGCACGGCGCAGGAGCGAGAGGAACGTCGCGGCCGCCGCGGTCGTCGTGGTCGCGGACGCGATCGGGATCGCGATGATCGTCCGCGTGCGGGCGCCGCTGCAGAGGGCGCGAACGCGGCAGACGCAGATGACGCGGCGCCGACAACGTCTGAGCGCACCCCGTCGGCGGCAGCGGCAGCGAGCGACGCACCGCTTGGTGCAGTGGCGCGTGTGTCGTCGCCCGCCGCAGGAGACGCACCGCTCGGTGCGGTCGCGCGTGTGTCATCGCCTGCAGCTGCGTCGGCACCGGCAGCTGCTGGTACGGCCTCCCCTGCCGATGCTGCGCCGCTGGGCGCCGTGGGACGCTCGTCGGGTGGACGCGATCGTGGACCGCGAGACAATCGTGGAGATGGGCGTGGAGATCGCGGACCTGCGCGCGAGCGCACGGACACGCCGCGACAGGACACGCCGCGACAGGACACGCCGCGACAGGACACACCTCGTACGGATGCACCGGGTGGTGACGCGCCGCGCACCGACGCACCACGTGCCGCGTCGACCGACGCGCCGGATACGATCGGACTGGGCGGCGAGAAGCTGACGCGCGCCGAAGCGTTCGATTTGGTGCAGCGCGCCGTCACGTCACTGGTGTCGGGCAATGCCACCACCTCTGCCGAGGCGGTGCGTCGGAAGTCGTTCGAGTTGCTCGGCCGTGATTCCGAGACGTTGGCTTCGCGCATGTTCGAGCGCATCCTGCGCGACGCGCACGATGCGGAAGTGATCGACCTGCGTCGTCGCGGTGACGACTACGAAGTTGGTCGCGTCGCCGAGGCCGCAACGATCGCCGAGCAGTTGGCGAAGAAGGAAGCGGAGCTTGCGCAGGTGCAGAAGGACGCCGCGAAGGCGAGCGGCACGGCCGGTCCCACGGGTCTCGGAACGCGTGGACGCGTGGCGGGTCGCGGCGGATCGCGTGGTGGGCGCGCGGGCGGACCGCCGCCGGAGTTGTCGATGGTGGGCGTGGTCAAGGCGTCGTCGTCGGCATCGCCTTCGGCGAGCGCAGCGAGTGCGCCGGCCGCAGCAGCATCAGCGCCGGCGACGCAGGTGGCAGAGTCGACGCCCGTGGCGGTAGCGTCGTCGGAGGCGGCTACGGAAGCATCGTCTTCCCGCAAGTCGGACGGTCGCCCGGCCAAGAAGGCGGCGAAGACAGCGCCGCGCACTTCGACCAAGCCGGAGGCCAAGGCAGGGAAGTCGGCGACGAAGTCAGCAAAGTCCGCCGCAAAGACACCGGCCAAGACGGCCGCTCGCACCAGCGCGAACCAGTCCGAGACGGGTGCGGCAAAGGCGCCGGCCAAGACGTCAGCCAAATCGCCCGCGAAGTCTGCGGCCAAGAAACCGGCCAAGAAGGCGGCCAAGACACCGGCCAAGAAGTCAGCGCGCAAGGCGGCCAAGAAGTCGACGTAGTTCCCGTGCGTCCGGTTCCGGGGCCTTCGGTGCCGGATGCGCGTGACATCGGCGCTCCGCTGGAGCCCGCGTTCTACGATCGTGATGCCGCGATCGTAGCGCGGGCCCTGCTGGGCGCCGTGTTGCGTTCACAGAGTGACGACGGCGTGACGAGCGGCATGATCGTGGAGACCGAAGCGTACCTCGGGCCGCACGATCCGGCGTGCCACGCGGTGGCCGGCCGCACGGCGCGCACGTGGCACCTGTTCGGCGCGCCCGGGACGGCGTACGTGTACTTCATCTACGGCCTGCACTGGTGCGTGAACGCGGTCACGCGCGAGGAGGGATTCGGTAGTGCGGTGCTGATTCGAGCGCTCGCGCCAATCGAAGGGGTCGGGTTGATGCGCGCCCGCCGGCCCAAGGCGCGGCGCGATCTTGAGTTGTGCAACGGCCCCGGGAAGCTGTGCGCGGCGCTGGGGATCACGCGGGCGCACGACGGCGCGTCGCTGCAGCGGGGAGCGCTCACGGTTTGTCGTGGGGTGGAGGTGGGGGAGGCAGAGGTTGGGCCGCGGGTGGGGATCAGCAAGGCGATGGATTGGCCGCTGCGGTTTCGGGCGCGGGGGTGAGGGGGGCGGGGGCGGGCGATGTCGATGGATGCGGGGACCGGTGAACCGTTGACGGTGGCGGTGAACGGTGGACGGTTGACGGTGGGGGCGGCTACGCGCGTGGTCGGTCAATGCCTCGGTCGGTGAACCGTTGACGGTGGCGGTGAACGGTGAACGGTGGACGGTGGGGGCGGCTACGCGCGTGGTCGGTCAATGCCGCGGTCGGTGAACCGTTGACGGTGGCGGTGAACGGTGGACGGTGGGGGAATGCGACGTGCGCTGCCGAGTCTAGCGCTTGCGTCCGCTGGCTCAGCGCGCTGGCTCAGTCCGCCGGAACGGCGAGAACGCGGCGACGCAGTAGCACGAGCATGCGCTGCAGACGGCGCGAGTCGTTGGCGAGCGATGAGGCCGCGCCTTCATCCAGCGCGCCCACGTCGGCGGCAGCGCTCACGTGATGCTCAACCTCGGCCGCCGACGCCAGCGCGAGTTGCAGGTAACGCGCGAACTCGCGCGGCGAGTCGTGGCTGGCGCCCTCGGCGATATTCGCGCCGACTGATGATGACGCGCGACGAAGCTGTCCCGCCAAGCCCGGATGATCGCGAGACGAGAGCACCCGCGTCGCCTCGTACACACCGAGTGACAGTGCGCGGGCCTCGTGCCAGACGCGAAGCTTGCGGATGTCTTGCATGCCCCAATAGTGGCACCGCGACATGCCGTCACCTTCACCATCCCGTCCCGCGCGCGATCCTATCGTTGCCACCTCACCGACAACCGTCCACCGTCAACGGTTGCCCGATCCCAGCGAGCCGGCACGCCGCCCGTCGCCGCCCCCACCGTCAACCGTCCACCGTTCACCGCCACCGTCAACGGTTAACCGATCCCAGCGAGCCGGCACGCCGCTCGTCGCCGCCCCCCACCGCCACCGTCAACGGTTAACCGATCCCAGCAATCGGGCACGCCGCCCGTCGCCGCCCCCACCGTCAACCGTCCACCGTCAACGGCTAACCGATCCCAGCAATCCGGCACGCCGCCCGTCGCCGCCCCCACCCTCACCCGCCCGGGGATCTCACCGCATGTACATGGCGTTGAACAGCAACCTGAACGTCCCGTACGACTGCGCCCTGTGCTGCGGCCGGAACCCGAACAGCACGGCCGCCCCGCTGCCCGCTCGCACCCGCACCATCGCCGCGCGTCCCGCGATCGTCTCCGCGCCATCCAGGTACCCACTCGCCAGGATCTCCCCGGCGTCCGTCGGGTACCGCGCGATCACTTCCGCCGGACCATCCGCGGGCATCTCGAACGTCACGCTATTGGTGAAGTACACCGCTGTGGTATCACCCACCCCCGCCGCGAGTGGATGACGCGTGCTCACGAGCGTGCGCAAAATCGAGCCGGGCGCGTACGGCGACGTGCGAGGCGCCGCAACGGCCGCTTGATCACCACCCGGATTTGCTTCGCCCGTACGATTCCCACCGGCGATGATGCGCAGCGGCGCGCCGAGATGCTCCACCGCGAACTCGCTCGCATGGTCGAGCAGCACGAGCGTACCGCCGGCGCGCGTGAACGTCGCGAGCGTGGCGAGCCCCGCGTCGCCGAGCCCACCCGCGTAGCGTGCCGGCACGTCGCGCTCCGACATGCCCTCGCGCATCTGCGTGAGTGGCATATCGGGCACGACGATCACGTCGTACAGCGCTTCCAGCCGTCCGGCGCGCACCATGGAATCGGTGAGCGACGTGAAGGGCACGCCGAACTGTTCGAATACCCAGCGAGTCCAACCTTCATCCATGTTCGCCGTCCACGGCTTGTAGAGCGCGATGCGCGGCGCACGCAGCGGGCGACCTTCGGGCATGCGGGACAGCGCGAGCACCTGGTGCGCGCACACCGCTTCGCCGTCGAGCGCGCGCGCATCCGGCAACCGCTCGAGCACGACGCTTCCAGCCGGCACTGCCGCGCCATTCACTGATGTTGCCGCCGCCGTTGTCACACGCGCCCGCACTCCGGCGCCCAGCGCTCGTGCCAGCACCGCGTACGAACGCGTGTCGCGCAAATCGAGCGCGCTGGGGCCGCGTGCCGCTACCGGTCCACATGTCGCCGCGCGATCGTCCATGCTTACCACTGGCGCAGTCGCAACATTACGCAGCGGCGCGTCAGTCACCGCATCTGCGGTCACGCCTAGCTGCAATGGCAGCGTCCACCCCGCGACATCGTACGGCGGGGCCACCGGACCGCCCGGGTACTGTTCCATGCGCGGGAAGCGCTGCACCTCGAGCAGGTCTTTCGCGTGCGCGCGAAACGGCTGCGCCATGTCCACCACATACGAGCCTGCAGCGTATTCGCGTCCGTTGGCGCGAAACGGTAAATCCGCCTTGCCAACTTCCACGCCGCCGATGCGCAGCACTTCGACGAGCCGCTGCACTGCGCTCGGATCGCGCTGCCCGGGGGGAATCACGTAGGCATAGGGCGCGGAATCGGCGCCCAGCGCCACCTGTTTGCGCGTGAGCTGCGCCTGATTGCGCACGAAGCTTGCCCGCTGCGTGGACGCGAGTTCAAGCAGCGCCTCTGCTGCGATCAACTGGTAATCCATGATGTCGCGCAGGCGCCACGTACCGCCCGGCCACGGATTGGGGAAGTTGACCTTGCGCTCGTACGTTGGCAGACCGCGCGGATGGCCCGTGAGTTCGTTGACCGACTGCGTGATCGGTGACGCGATGCGTACGCTCGCCGCCTCCGACAGCAGGCCGACCATATTGTGCCGGGTGGGCGTGGACCGCGCGCCGCCGTGCCACCAGAGATCGTACGTCACGCCGTCGCCCACTCCCGTCTTGCCGCGCGATTCGAGCGCGTACTGCATTTGCATACCGATCAGGTTGATGCCGCGCACGATGAGCGGATCGACGTTGGCGTTGATCGGGTCGACATGCGGCGGCACCGTGAGGCGCATGCCCCGGTTGCCCTGCTGATGCACATCATAGAAGATCTGCGGAAACCAACGCCGGTAGAGGAAGTCCGTGACGAGCCGCGTTTCCGCCTGCGTCACCATGAACCAGTCGCGGTTGTTGTCGTGGCCGGTGTACACATGGTAAAGCCACGGCAGGGGACCACCTTCGAACGGGGTGCCCACGCCTTCGCGGTACCAATCCGTGATCATCTGCTGACCGTCCGGATTCATGGACGGCACCAGCAGCACGACCACGTTTGCGAGCTGGCGCTGCAGCGTGTCCACCGTGGCCAGCCGGTACGCCAGTTCCATCGCCATCTGCGACGCACCGATTTCGTTCGAGTGCAGATTGCACGAGACGAACATCACCACCGGCTGCGACGCCGCGAGGCGCGCCTCTTCGGCTGCAGTCAGTCCTCGCGTGTCGGCCAGGCGCACCTGCGCGGCGCGAATCTCATCGAGGCGCGCAATATTCTCCGGCGTGGAGATCGCCGCGACGACGAACGGCTTGCCCTGCGTCGTCACGCCAAGCGTATCGAGCCGCACCTGCGGCACCGCTCGCGCGAGCGCGCCAAAGTAACTCGTGATCTGCGTCCAGTCCGCCAGCACACGATCCGCGCCGACGTCGATACCCACGTGCGCGCTCGGCGTTGGCACACCCGTCACCGGGCGAATGCTTTGCGCGCCGGCCGCTCCGCTCACGCCCGACAGCGCGAGCGCGCCGAGCCAGCCCCGCGCTGCGACGCAGGCGCGCGACCGCGTCCGCGCGCTCACTTGAGGATCCCCGCCGTGCGACCCGCCACGGTGAATGCACGCACCACCTGCTCGAGGTCGTCGCGCGTATGATCCGCGCTCACCTGACAGCGAACGCGCGCCTCGCCCTTTGGCACGACCGGGAACCCGAAACCGGTGACGAAGACACCTTGCTCGAGCAGCAGTTCGCTCATGCGGATCGCGAGTGCCGTTTCCCCGACAATGATCGGTACGATCGGCGTTTCGCCGTCGAGCGGAGAAAATCCGGCGTCACGGATCGCACCGCGAAACCAGTTCGCGTTCTCGCGCAGGCGCGTGACGCGCTCAGGTTCGGCGTTGAGCACGCGCACCGCGGCGAGCGACGACGCCGCAACCGTCGGCGGCAGCGCGTTGGAGAACAGCTGCGGGCGCGAACGCTGCGTGAGCAGGTCCACCACCGACTCGGCCGCGGCCACGAATCCACCCGCCGCGCCGCCGAGCGCCTTGCCGAGTGTGGACGTGATCACGTCCACTTCGCCGATCACGCCGAAGTGTTCGGCGGTGCCGCGCCCGGTGGCGCCGAGCACACCGGTGGCGTGTGAATCGTCCATGATGACGATGGCATCGAACTCGCGCGCGAGCTCGAGAATATCGGGCAGCTTCGCGATGCTGCCCTCCATTGAGAAGACGCCGTCCGTCCAGATGAAACGGCGACGCGCGTCACGAGACGCTGCGAGCTTCTCCCGCAGGTCGTCCATGTCGCTGTGCTTGTAGACGGCGCTCCGGCACTTGGTGATGGACTTCGCGAGGCGCACCGAGTCGATGATGGACGCGTGGTTGAGCTCGTCGGAGATCACCATGTCGTCTGGCCCCGCGTGCGTGGGTGTGAACGCTTCGTTGGCATTCCACGCCGACACGTACGACAGCGCGGCGGGCGTTCCGGCGAGCTGCGCGAGTCCGGTTTCGAGTTCGCGGTGCAGCGCGAACGTGCCGCAAATGAAGCGCACGCTGGCGGTGCCCGCGCCGTAGCGATGCAGCGCATCCACACCTGCCTGTACCACCTGCGGATGATTGGCGAGACCGAGATAGTTATTGGACGACAGCACGATGACCTCGCCGTGTCCCTCCATCTGCACGCGCGCGCCCTGCGGCGATTCGAGGTGATTGAGGCGCTTGTAGACGCGGTCGGCCTTGAGCTGGGCGATCTCGGCGTCGCTGTCGGCAACGAATCGGGCGTTGATCATGGGTCGTCCGGGATTGGAGTGCGCGTGATGGATCGGCTTACGCGATCTCGAAGATCACCTTGCCGGCTTCGCCGGACTTGATGAGGCGCATGGCCTCGTCGACGGCTTCGAGCGGGAGGCGGTGCGTGATGACCGGCGTGGGATCGAACGTGCCGGCGCGCAGGAATCGCGTCATCTGGTGCCAGGTGTCGTACATGCGCCGACCGACCACACCGTAGATGGTGAGACCCTTGAAGATGATCTCGGTGGCGAAGTCGATGTCGATGGTGCGGCTGGGAATGCCGAGCATGTTGACGCGCCCCGCTGGTCGCGCGAGCGCGAACGCCTGGTGAATCGCGCTGGGCACGCCGGACATCTCGAGTACGACGTCGGCGCCGTGTCCATCGGTGGCGGCGTGCACAAGCGCGGCGGCCTCGTCGGGATACACCGCGTCGTGCGCACCCATGGTGCGCGCGAGTTCGAGGCGTCGCGGGTTCACATCGGTCGCGATGATGCGCGCGGCGCCCGCGGCGCGACAGATGCCGACGGCGAACGCACCGATCGGTCCGCATCCGGTGACGAGCACCACGGCACCGGGAATGTCGGCGGAGAGCGCGGTGTGAAACGCGTTGCCCATCGGGTCGTGAATGCCGCCGATCTCGTACGAAATCGCGTCGTCGAGCTGCCAGACGTTGGTGGCGGGCATGGCGATGAACTCGGCGAAGCATCCGTCGCGGTCGACGCCGATGATTCGGGTGGACGGATCCACGTGCGCGTTGCCGGTGCGGGAGAAGATCGAGCGCTCGTCGACGATGTGCCCCTCCGCGGTGACGCGATCGCCGACCGCGACCGACTCCACGAGCTTGCCCACCTCGACGACATCGCCCGCAAACTCGTGTCCGACGACGAACGGTGCGTGGCAGCGTCCCTGCGCCCACGCGTCCCACTCGTAGATGTGCACGTCGGTGCCGCATACGCCGGCACGACGAACGCGAATGAGCACTTCGTCGTCGCGGATCGAGGGAACCGGAACGTCGGTGAGAACCAACCCAGGTGCGGCGGACGGCTTGACGAGCGCTTTCACGGTGGCGTTGCGATGGAGGTCTGAAGGGCAGTGACGCGGCGCGGCGAACGCGCACGCAGGTCAAAGCTCGCACGTCGTCCGGGTGGTTGGAAGGGTGCGCGAACGGCGCACACACGCGCGACTGCGCGCATGCGGCGTTCTTAATTTCGCGCGCGTTCTTTATACGCACTATTGCGCGTTGTAAATGTCCACACGTATATTCGCGTTAATTCAACAACTTGCGCGCGCTGTCCACATGTTGCACGCGCGCTCACTGAACCCCGGTACTGCGTGGCAATCAACCGACGCGACTTTCTACAGGGCACGAGCGCTGCCGCCGCGGCGCTCGGACTGACGGTGAGCACACCGTCGCTGCTGTCCGCGCGTTCCTTCGCCGCACCGCGAGCGGTTCGTCCGGAGTCGCCGGGAGACGCGGTTTCCAAAGATCTGGTGTTGCTCGCGCTCGACGCCGCGAAGTCCGCCGGCGCGACGTACGCCGACGCCCGAATCAGCCGCAACAACGTCCGCAACGTCAGCACTCGCGAGCAGCGCGTGCTCAACCTCGTGGACAACGAAACCTTCGGCATTGGCGTGCGCGTGCTCGTCGACGGTGCGTGGGGTTTCGCGGCCACCTACGATCTCACGCGCGATGCAGTGACGCGCGTCGCACGTCAGGCGGTTTCGCAGGCGCGAGCCAATCGCTCCGCGCTGCGCCGCCCGGTCACGCTCGCGCCGGTCACGCCAACGCCCGACGGCACATGGCGCTCGCCCGCGCGTATCGATCCGTTCGACGTGGCGATTGAAGACCAGGTTGGATTGCTGCTGCAGGCCAACGAGGCGGCGCTCAAGGTGCTCAAGCCCGGCGGGCAGGGCATGGGCTTCGTCAACTCGTCCATGTTCTTCCTGCGCGAAGAGAAGACGCTCGGCACGACCGATGGCACGTTCACCGTGCAGACCATCTATCGTGCGCAGCCGAACATGACCTGCCAGGCGGTGAACGTGGCCGCCGGCGACTTCCAGTCGCGTCAGTCCACCGACATCCAGCCGATGGGGCGCGGTTACGAGCACGTGCTCGACGCCAACCTCATCGTGAACGCGGAGAAGTGGGCGACCGAAGCGATGGAGAAGCTTGGCGCGAAGTCGGTGGACGTCGGTCGCTACGACCTCGTGCTGCATCCCACGCACCTCTGGCTCACGATTCACGAGTCCATCGCGCATCCCACCGAACTCGATCGCGCGCTCGGCTTCGAGGCCAACTACGCCGGCACCAGCTTCGTCGCGCCGCCGCAGGACGTGCTCGGCAAGCTGCGCTTCGGCCCCGAGTTCATGAACGTGCAGGCCGATCGCTCGCAGGAGGGTTCGCTCGGCGCCGTGGGCTGGGATGACGAGGGCGTCAAACCCGACGAGTACCTGATCATCAAAAACGGCGTCATGAACGACTACCAGACCACGCGCGAACAGGCGCCGTATCTGGAAGAGTGGTATCGCTCGCAGGGCCGCGAGGTACGCTCGCACGGCAACTCGTACGCACAGAGCTGGGCCGATGTGCAGTTCCAGCGCATGCCCAATGTCTCGCTCATGCCGGGCGAACAGGATCTCTCCTGGAACGACCTCATCGCCGCCACCGACCGCGGCATTGCGATTGTCGGCGACGGGTCGTTCTCCATCGATCAGCAGCGCTACAACGCGCAGTTCGGCGGACAGCTGTTCTACGAGATTCGCGGCGGCAAGATCGTCGGCATGCTCAAGGACGTTGCCTACCAGATTCGCACGCCCGAGTTCTGGGGTGGTATGGACATGCTCGGTGGACGCAGCAGTTACGAACTCGGCGGTGCGTTCGGTGACGGCAAGGGTCAGCCCGCGCAGTCCAACAGCGTCAGTCACGGCTGCCCGCCAACACGTCATCGCCAGGTGAACGTGATCAACACGGGACGGCAGGGATGAGCGGACCGCGCTCGCTCTTTTCAGCGGTCGCGGCACCGCACCTCACGCGTGAACAGGCGCGCGCGCTCACCCAGCGCGTGCTGGCGTTCTCGTCGTCAGACGAAATGCGCGTGTCGGTGAGCTCCGGCTCGTCGGCGAACACGCGCTTCGCGGTCAACCAGATCTCCACCGCCGGCGACAATACGAACGTGTCGGTGACGGTGCGCTCGATCTTCGGCAAGCAGGCCGGAAGCGCGACCACCAACCGGCTCGACGACGACTCGTTGCGTGCGCTCGTGCAGCGCGCCGAGTCATTGGCGCGGCTTGCGCCCGAAGATCCGGAGATGCTGCCGGAGCTCGGTCCGCAGGACTATCTCGACATTCCCGCGTTTGCGCGTACCACCGCCGAACTCGATCCGGCGGGTCGCGCGCGCGCGGTGCTGAGCATCACCAATCCGGCTGTAGCGGCCGGACTCGTGGCCACCGGCTACCTCGAAACGAACGCCGGCGCTGAAGCCATTGCAACGTCGCGCGGCTTGTTCGCGTGGAGCGAGCAGACGTCCACCGCGCTCACCACCACGGTGCGCACGACCGACGGCACCGGTTCAGGCTGGGCGGGGGCGACGCATCACGACTGGACACGCATCAATCCGGCGGAGCTTGGCGCACGCGCGATCGACAAGGCGCGTCGCTCGGTGAACCCGGTGGCCATTGAACCGGGGCGCTATACCGTCGTGCTCGAGCCAACGGCCGTCGGCAATCTCGTGCAACTCATTGCGGGCGCTGCGCAGGCGCGCTCCGCCGACGAGGGACGGTCGTTCTTTTCCAAGCCCGGCGGCGGCACCAAGATCGGCATGAAAGTGGTCGACGAGCGTGTCACGCTGCGCTCCGATCCGCGTGATCCCGATGCATTCGGCAATACGTTCAGCGGCGACGGCCTTCCCACCCGACCCATCACCTGGATCGAGAACGGAATCGTACGCAACCTCGCCTACGATCGATTCTGGGCGCAGAAGCAGGGCGCGCAACCGTCGGCGTTCTCGGGTTCGCTGCGCATGTTGGGTGGCGATTCCAGCATCGAAGAAATGATCGCGTCCACCGAGCGTGGTTTGCTCGTCACGCGTCTCTGGTACATCCGTCCCGTCGACCCGCGCACGATTCTGTACACGGGGCTTACGCGCGACGGCACCTTCCTGATCGAGAATGGCAAGGTGACACGCGCGGTGAAGAATCTGCGCTGGAACGAGTCACCGATATTCATGCTCAACAATGTCGAGGCGATGGGCGCACCAGTGCGTGTCAGCGCCAGCGAAAGCGGCGGGCCTGGTCAGGCCGTTGTCGTCCCACCGCTCAAAGTTCGTGATTTCACGTTCACCAGTCTAAGCGACGCCGTCTGATTCTCGTGACGTCATGTGTTGTCATGACGTCCATCCGACAAGTGTTCGCAAGCTGTGCATGCAACTCGTTCGCGACGCGCATGCTCAGCGTATCACCCGCCGGGAGTTCGCTCCGAGTACGGATGGTGATACGTCGCTCGAGTCACCACCGGGGTTGGCTCGGCACACCACCCTCCTCGTGAGGAGTTTTCAGATGTCACCAGCCAAGAAGGGCGCGCGCAAGAAGACGGCCAAAAAGGCCACGCGCAAGACGGCCAAGAAGGCCACTCGTAAGACCGCGAAGAAGGCCACGCGGAAGACTGCCAAGAAGGCCACACGCAAGACCGCCAAGAAGGCCGGCCGCAAGGTCGCCAAGAAAGGCGCACGCAAGATGGCCAAGAAGGGCGCACGCAAGACCGCCAAGAAGGCCGGCCGCAAGGCAGCCAAGAAGGGCGCACGCAAGACCGCCAAGAAGGCTGGCCGCAAGGTAGCCAAGAAGGGCGCGAAGAAGACCGCCAAGAAGGCCGGCCGCAAGGCGGCCAAGAAGGGCGCCAAGAAGTCCGCCCGCCGCAAGACCACGCGTAAGCGCGCGGCGGCTGAAGCTCCTGCCGCGCCGGCTGAGGCGTAAGCCACAACCCGTCGCGGGTCCTTCGGGATTCGTCGAACGCAAAGACGCCGGCATGTCTGCCGGCGTCTTTCGCGTTTGCATCCCAACTCTCTTCAGTTTCGTCTCTCCAGCCACCGACAACCGTCAACCGTAAACGCTCAACCGTCAGCCGCCCGCAAAGCCACCCACCCACGAGCACCCCAAAACAAAACCGCCCACAGCGCCAAAGCACCGTGGACGGATTCGGTTGACCAACCGCTCCAGTCGCTACACCGTCGCCGCCGCCATCACCGGCGCGTCACTCGGCGAGTCGACATCGTCCGGCACCGGACCCCACACGAACGCCAGAAACCGCGTCGTCGTCTCGGGTTCACCGCCATCAGCGATCACAATGCCCATCGGCTCACGGTCTGCCGACACGGCGTTCTTACGATTCAGTCGCATTGCACCATCCCCCACCGGATTCAGGAATCTGCGGCTGCGAACAGAGGTGCTGCGCGCCGCACTGAACGCGATGAAGTGCACGAGTCGTGCCTGATTCCGCGCTAACTGTAAGATCTTGAAGAGCAACAGTTTAGCTGTCAGCGAACTGAGCTATAGGCACCGGGTATGTGTCACCGCGACACGGAAGAACGAGGACAGTGATGTGTCATCCAGACACGCCTCTTGGTCAGGCGACGGCTTCCTTTCGCGCCAGGAACGTGCGGCTGCCGTTGTCCCGCGTGCGCTCGAGCGACACCTGCCAGCCACGATACCGGGACTCGAGCTCCTCAATCGGGATGACGATCGCCTCTGTCGCCTCACGTTCAGCCTCGGTGCTGCCGGCGTCGGCCGCCGTCTCGACCAAATGCACGCCGCCTTCCGCGGTCGCCATCTGCAGCACGCTGATGACACGCTCGCGGTCTGCCGGAGAGAGGCTCGCGAGCGCTGCGGCACTGCACACCACCGCATGCAACTCGACATCCGGGCTCCAGCCCGCAAGATCGGCGCAATAGCCTCGCACCCGATCGACCAGTCCGGCCTGCTGCGCAGCGGCCAGAACGCGCTGCATGGCATCGGCGGCCGGATCGAGCGCGGTGACGGCGCATCCATTCGCGGCCAGGAAGAGCGCCTGACCTTCGCGCGATGCACCGGCCACCAGCACGTGGCGATCGGGCGAGTGCTGGAGTTCGCGAACGAGAACGGCGTTGGGGTCGAGGCCCCAATGCTCGGGCCGGCGATAGCGCTCGAGATCCTTGAGCCGGCGGCGGCGCCACGTTGAGTAGCTCGGCAATCGCAGGCGACGGGAAATGATGCGGTCCACTTCCTGCCAGATCAGAATCTCGGTGAGCCCGACCTGAGCCTGTTCCGCGAGCGCTGCGACCGCCTCATCCCCGATCTTGAGGATAGCGCTCCGCGGGATCGAGTCCTTGTAGTCCTCGATCTCGCGTTCAACGTAAAGCTCGTATTCGTGCTTGAGCGACCGCGGATTCTGGAAGGGCATGCCCCGATGTGGATGAGTGTGGATAAATACTAGGTTGCAATGAAAAATACGCAAGAGCAATCGATGCATTGCAGGCACATTTCATCACTCTTACAGTCTGCGCGCCACATCAGCCTTCGATAAACGTGCCTGAGCTTCCCGAAGTCGAGCGTGCAGCACAGCTGTTGCGCGATGCCATCGAAGGACAATCGATCGCGCGCGTGAAGACATTGCACCCCTCCGCTGCGCGTGCGCTTCCAGCCGCTACCGCCCGGTCGCTCGCCGGGCACCGCGTCGAACGCGTGGAACGCCGCGCCAAGTATCAGCTCATGCATCTCGACGACGGGCGTACCATCGAAGTGCACTTCAAGATGACCGGCGACTGGGCAATCGGTCCGGTATCGCTCGAGCCGCCGTCGCTCGAACGCGTGCGCATCGAGACCGCACATGGGCTGCGCATCTCGCTCGTGGATGGCCGCGCATTCGGCGTACTGCGTGTTCACGCGCCCGGCGCGCAGTTCCTGCCGCCACTTGGACCGGAGCCGATGGACGCATCGTTCACCGGCGATGCGCTGCGCGAGGCGCTCGCCCGCAAGCGAGGCCCAATCAAGCCGGCGCTGCTCGATCAGCGTGTCGTCGCCGGACTCGGCAACATTTACTCCGCCGAAGCGCTCTGGGAAGCGGCCATTCATCCAAACGCCCGCGCGAACAAGCTCTCTCGCGTGCGTACCACGCGCCTTGCCGAGGCCGTGCGCGCGGTGCTGGAGCGCGCTCCTGCTGCGCGGTACTACGGACGACGGCAAACCGGGGACGGGCACGCCTATGCCATCGGCGATGGCGGTGATGAAGGATGGAACGTGTATGATCGCGAGGGACTGCCCTGCGCCAGGTGCGAAGCGCCGGTGCGCCGCGTGACGCAGGCGGGTCGCAGCACGTATTACTGCGGCCGTTGTCAGCGCATATAGCCCCGAGCGCCCCACCCATGCAACGCCAGAATCACCCAACATCCTCCAGCAGCGCGCCCTTCAGATATCCGGTCTCGGGGATGGTGATGATCTCCGGGTGGTCGACGCCCTGCCCGGTGACGGCGCGCAGTGCGAGTCGACGCCCGCTGTCCGACGCCGCGGACAGCAGCATGCTGAGGAACGCCGCGCGGTCCACGTGGTGCGAGCAGCTCGCGGTGAACAGTCGTCCACCCGGCGCGAGCAGACGCATCGCCTGCATGTTCACGTCCTTGTACCCGCGCAGCGCCGCTCCCACGGAGTTCCTGGACTTCGCGAACGCCGGCGGGTCCACCACGATCGTGTCGAAGCGCCGGCCTTCACGGGACCAGCTGCGCATGGTCTCGAATGCGTCGCCCTCGTGTGTGTCCACATTGTCATAGCCGTTGAGCGCGGCATTTTCCATGGCACGCTCGAGTGCGGCCGCCGAGATGTCGAGCGCGGTGACGCGTTCGGCGTTGCGAGCGAGGTGAAGCGCAAACGAGCCGTGATATGCGAAGCAGTCCAGTGCCAGGCCCCGCGCCTGCTCCCCCACGAGCACCCGATTGTCGCGCTGATCGAGAAATGCGCCGGTCTTCTGCCCGTCCCACGGAGCCGCGAGAAAGTGAATACCGAACTCGTGCACCGCGATCGTGCGCGGCACATCGCCGTGCAGCAGCACGGTTTCGCGCGGCAGTCCTTCACGCGTGCGAACCGCCGGATCGTTGCGCGCGAGAATTCCCTCGGCGCCGGTATGAGCGAGCAGCGCTGACACAATCGCATCACGCCAGCATTCAAGCCCGGCTGATAGCAACTGCACCACGAGCCAACGATCATACTGGTCCACCACCAACGATGGCAGTCCGTCGCCTTCACCGTGCACGAGTCGCAGCGCGTTGGTGTGCGCACGCAGCGGCTCGCGTCGTGCGATCGCCTTCCCGATCTGCTCATGCCACCACGACGCGTCGATGACTCGCTCCGCGTTCGGCTCGATCAAACGCAGCGAAATCTCCGAAGTCGGACTCCACAGTGCAGAACCGAGCGGGCGGCCGTTGCCGGCGCGCATGCGAACCACGCCGGCCGGCATCGCGGGGGCCCGCTCGACATCGCTGCGGAAGATCCACGGATGGCCGCGCGTGAGCCGGCCCTCTCCGCGTCGGTCGACGACGGCTACGTCAACCTCGGTCGATTGTGTCATGTAGGCGACTGGAAGAATGATGACGTCGAAGACTCAGCCACCCGGAGCGACTGGCGGCGTTGTCACGACGGTTGTGAGCGAAGTGTGGTGAGGAGCAAGGCGCACGTCGGGTCGGTGCCAACTGTGCGCACCGTCGTGCGCGCTTTGCAGGTTAGGCATTAGCCGCGTTTGCCGGCCGTCACCGCGTCGCGCATGGCGCGTGCCGCAGTGGCCGGATCGTTTTGCGACAGCACAGCGCGGATCACCGACACGCCGTCAAAACCCGCCGCGACGAGCGCGGCGGTATTCTCGCGGTCCACGCCGCCGATCGCGACCGCTGGACGTTGCGCGCGTCGTGCGAGCGCCGCTGCACCCTCGATGCCGAGCGCCGCACCGGCATCCCGCTTGCTCGGCGTGCTGGCAATCGGGCCAACGCCGACGTAATCCGCATCGTCCAGCTCTGCGAGTTCGCCGGGGTTGCCGAGCGACGCGCCGAGCAGGAATCCGTGTGGCACCATTCGGCGCGCGACGGCGATCGGGAGATCGTCCATACCGAGGTGCGCGCCAGCGGCACCGCCGGCGATTGCGATGTCGACGCGGTCGTTCACGAGCACGGGTACGGAGAGCGCGCCGACGAGCGATCGTGTCACGCGCAGCAACTCGCGCGATGTGGCCTGCTTGAGTCGCACCTGGACCATCGTCACGCCTCCCGACTCGGCTGCAAGGCACCGTGCCACGAGCCCGTCAATGCCATCGCGCAAGTCATCGGTGATGGCGATGATGGCCAGCGCCTCACGCACTGTCGCCGCTGTCCATACCATCTGCGCTCCCGACTCCGCGCGCTGAGTCACGGCTGCGAGCCGTCGTCCGTGTCGCGCGCGCTGCGTTCGGCGCTGCGTCGACGCGCTTCGCGGCGCACCATCGCAATCGCCTGCTGGTGCTCGGCGAACGTGGTGCGAAACTCATGATGCCCGTCCGGATGCGCCACGAAATACAGGAACGGCACGTCCACCGGATAGATCGCCGCTTCGAGACTCGCCGCGCCGGGCGACGCGATTGGCCCCGGTGGCAGGCCATCATTGCGATAGGTGTTGTACGGTGAGTCGACTTCGAGATGCACGAACAGCACGCGGTCGACATGTGCCGGCAGCGCGTATTGCACCGTTGGGTCGGCCTGCAGCCGCATGTTGCGCTTCACACGATTCCAGTACACCGCCGAAATGATGGGACGCTCGGTGCCGACACGCGCTTCCTTCTCCACGAGCGACGCCATCGTCACCGCTTCATGCCGCGTGATGCCAAGTTCCTGAACGCGCAGATCCCACGCAGGCTCCCACACGCTGTCGAAGCGTTCGAGCATGGCCTTGACCGCCTCGCGCGCCGTTGTGCCGGATGCGAACGAGTACGTGTCGGGAAAGAGATAACCTTCGAGTGTTGCAGCGGTCACCTGGCGTTGCGCACGCCACGCGGAATCACTTGCGGCTGCGCGCACCGAGTCTTCCGGTACCTCGAGCGCGCTCGCAAGGCGGGGTGCGATGCCGCGGAGGTCGAAGCCCTCGGGGATGGTCACGGTCACGAGCATGCCGCGTCCGTCCACCAGTGCCTGCAAGACATCCTTCCATGGCTGGCCGGGGTGCAGCGAATACGTACCGGCCTTGATCGTGCGATCGCTGCCCCCGAGAGTGGCGTACCAGCGAAAGAGCCGCGACGAGCGGATCACGCCAGCCTGCTCCAGCGAATCCGCGGCCGAGCGCAGCGACGCGCCACTGGGTACGACGACGCGCACCGGTTCGCCGGCAGGCGAGCCTCCACAGGCGCCCACGCTGGCGACAACACCCGTGAACAGAAGCGCCGACAGCACGGCGCTGGCCGTGAGAAATCGGCGCACGGCCGCACGGACGCCACGAGCCCGTGTCGAGGATCTGCTGCGTCGTCGGGACATCAGCGTTCAGTCTCCGCATCGGCCTGGGGACCCGCCGCGACCGGCGTCACCAACTCGCCTAACTGAACGCCGCCTCTATCGGCCTGCAGCACCTGCTCGAGCAGGATCGCGGCGGCCAGCGCATCAACGTCGCCTTTTCGTCCGCGCGTACTGCCGCCCTGTTCGCGCACGCTGCGCAGCGCCGCCGCGGTGGTGAAGCGCTCGTCTACAAGTCGAATGGGCCGGGTGGTACGCGCCGCCATGCGCGCCGCCACATCGCGAACTTCTCGCGAACGATCGGTCTCGAGTCCCTCGCCATTGATCGGCAATCCGAAAACGATCGCCTCGACGTGCAGCGCATCCGCCTGGCGCAACAGTTCCGCGATGGGCGGCCGCTTGCCGGCCCGTCGCGTCACGACACCGGCCGGCGCAGCCAGCATTCCGAGTTCGTCACTCACGGCGAGACCGATGCGGCGGTCTCCCCAATCGATGGCCAGCGTGCGACAGGGCATCGGGGAAATCTACACGATCCATGTCACCTTCGGCGCTGCGAGCGCCGCTGCGATCAGGGTTCGTGCATGCGCTCGAAAAACTCCTGGTTTGTCTCGGTGCGCTCCATGCGCTTGAGCAGGAAGAGGATGGCCTCGTCGCTTGGCATCTCGCTCACGAACGAGCGCAGCAGGTAGATGCGCTGCTGCTCGAACGGCGTGAGCAGCAATTCCTCGCGACGCGTACCCGACTTGTTGACGTCGATCGCCGGAAAGATGCGCTTGTCGGCGATCTTGCGATCGAGCACGAGCTCCATGTTGCCGGTGCCCTTGAACTCCTCGAAGATCACGTCGTCCATGCGCGAACCGGTTTCGATCAGCGCCGTGGCCAGAATGGTGAGCGATCCACCTTCGGCGACATTGCGCGCCGAACCGAAGAATCGCTTGGGCTTCTGCAGCGCCTGCGCTTCGACGCCACCCGACATGATCTTGCCGCCGGACGGGGCGATCGCGTTGTGCGCGCGTCCCAGGCGCGTGATGGAGTCTAGCAGGATGACGACATGCTGTCCGCTTTCCACCAGCCGCTTCGCCTTTTCGATCACCATGTCGGCCACTTGCACATGCCGGTCCGGCTGTTCGTCGAAGGTGCTGCTGATCACCTCCGCCGACGGCACGTTCGCCTGCATATCGGTGACTTCTTCCGGCCGTTCATCAATCAGGAGAATGATGAGCGTGATTTCCGGATGATTGGCCGCGATGGCGTTGGCGAACTGCTGCAACAGGATCGTCTTGCCGGCCTTGGGCGGCGCCACGATGAGGCCGCGCTGACCTTTGCCGAGCGGAGCGATGATGTCGCAGAGTCGACAGGCGACGTCTCCGCCCTCGTGCTCGAGGCGGATGCGTTCGTCGGGATAGCGGGGGGACAGATTGTCGAAGGAGATCCGCTGCTTCGCCTTCTCGGGATCGAGACCGTTGATACGCTCCACCTTCAGCAACGCGAGATAGCGTTCGCCCTCTTTCGGTGGACGCACTTCGCCCATGACCGTGTCGCCGGTTCGGAGATCGAACCGTTTGACCTGCGACGGAGAGACATAGATGTCGTCGGGGCCGTACAGGTAGTTGAAGTCCTGCGCCCGAAGGAATCCATACCCTTCCGGCAGCACCTCGAGCACTCCTTCCCCGTACAACGTGGTTTCCGTATCGAGCAGCGCCTGCTCGATACGGAAGATGAGGTCCTGCTTGCGCAGGCCTGATGTGCTGGTAACGTGAAGCGACGCTGCGAGCGACTGGAGCTCCTGCACCGACTTCCGCTTCAATTCGGCGACGTGCACGAAGTGCGACGGGGCTAGAGGTGGGGAGGCGAACGTATCCGCCGCCTCTGTCCGCGTCAATGCCAGAACAGCCGGTACCTCCGGGTACATCCGGGTACATCTGCACAGCGTGTTGCTGCAACAGCGTGCTGCTGCAACAGCGTGCTGCTGCAACAGGGTGCTGCTGCAACAGGGTGCTACGGGAATGCGCGCGGCAGGATTCGAACCTGCGACCTTCGCCTCCGGAGGGCGACGCTCTATCCAACTGAGCTACGCGCGCAGACCCGAAAGACTAACGGCGCTCACCACGTCCGAGCAAGCGGCTGGCCCTATGTGACGCAGAGATGACGCGAGCGCGTACTGTCGGGGGGAGTGGCGTCCGGACGGGCGTCCCACATCCTGTACCCTACGCCATGATCATAGAAACCGGCCTGCCGGACAACGCGGATGCCCTGCTGGCCTTCCTCATTCCTCGCGGTGTCCCACATACGCGCGCGAAAGGCATCCAGCGCGCGGAGCCGTTGCTCGCCCGGGCGGGGGGCCTCGTGTTGGGCGTATCGGGTCCCACCAGCACGGCGGTTTTGGCCGACGTGCTGCGGGTCCGGCGTCTCTACCCGTGGCTTCCTATTGTGGTCGCCGGGCCCATCCCACGGTCTGGTTTCGAGTTCTCCGACCGGCTCGCGCTGCACGACGCCGGTGCGGACAGTGTCATCTCGTGGAGCGACTCGCACTTCGGCGACGGCACCATCGCGCAGGCGTGGGGCACCCAGCCACTCAGGCGTCTCGCAGCCACCGTGCAGCGAACCACGCACCTGGCCGACCTGCCTCGCACGCTGATGGTGCGTGCGCTGGCCTCGTCCCGTCCGATCGCGTCGGTATCCGAGCTGGCGCTCATGGCCGGCTTGCATCGCACCTCCCTTTGGAAAGCCTGGGCGCGCTGCGAGCGCGAGATTCCCACCCCCGGAATCTTCGTGGACTGGCTGCAGTTGTTGCACATCGCCGTACGAAAAGACCTGTACCGCACCTGGGCCTCGGCGGCGCACGACATGAGCGCGCGACCCTCTTCCGTGGCCCGTCTGGGCAAGCGTCTGCTCACGGCGCCGCTTTCCGAATACGATCAGCAGGCGCGGCGTCGCATCTTCGGACAATTCCTCCGTCGCATGCTCAAGCTCACCCCGGCCGAAGTGAGCAGCTTCGCGCCAGTGGCACCCCCACTGCTCGCCGCACTCGGGCGAAATCGGGGAGTGGATCCGGTCAGCGGCGCGTCAGATTACGTGCCCCGCGCAGTTCAGGCGAGTTCATCTGCAGCGTCCGAAACCGATCCCACGTGTGCGTCAGCTGCTACACCCGCGTCCCCTCCGACACCACGCCCGGCGACGCCGGCCGAGTTGGATTTTTTGGGCCTCGGCGCGTGTTGGGTCTGCTGAAGTCGCGTCACAACTCGGCCGTCAAACGCTCGGGCCAAGCGCTGCTCTCAAGCTGGGTGAAGCGAGGATTCAGCGGGAATGTTGGTCCACTCCGTCGCCGGTACGGTGGAGTGCGCTCGGCACGCGCGTCGGAACGCCAGCAGCGCCTCTGCGTAGGCCGCGGGGGTGCGAAGCTGGCGGGCGCCGGTGCCGAGATAGCGGCGCAGCAGGTGGTTCAGATTCCGCCACGAAGGCACGTCGAGCTGGGACGCGATGTGCGAAAGGGACACGTTGGCCGTGGCGAGCTGATGCGCGATGAAGACAACTCGACACCATCCGACCAGTTCGCTGACAGACGGACTACCCGCCTGTCCCAACCGGTGATGCAGCGTTCGTCGATTGACGCCCAATCCGGCAGCCACGCTGGGCACGTCGAGCGGCTCGCGCAGGTGCCGAAAGATGAACTGCAGGGCGACGCGAACGGTGCGCGGCAGGCCCTCCGACATTTCATCGGCGATCCGCATCCCGACGCCGCGCTGCTCGGCGTTCTGAATAACGCGCAGGAGCACGGCTCGCGAGTCGTCCACATCGCGCAGCACCAGATCGGCGAGGTTGGCCTTGCCTGTTTCCAGAATGAAACGAGAACTCAGCGTGCGCGGATCGACGTAGCCGATCACCGGGTGGTCCGGATGCGCGAGGCGAAGCAGGTCAGCCGCACGCAGCGCTTCGTCTCGCCGGGTGGGGGAGAACAGGATCACGCTGGCGCAAACCGGCATCTCCCTTGACAACGCGTCGAGAACGGACGCGACCTGGTCGGTGGCCCACACGGTGGCGAACCCGCGGAAGGCTTCGGAGAGGCGCGCGTTGGTGACGCGATCGCCATAAATCAGTGCGACACGACGCTCAGTCACGACCCGACTGAAAAGTCGTTGCCCATGGCGCACACCAATTGCCCATGGCGCACACCCGCATCGGCGCAAAGCGCACTATCTGTGAGGTAACCCTCACCGGAGTCCAGCATGTCACGTTCGATTCGTCTCCTCGCCGTTGCCCTGATCAGCTCGTTCGCCCTGGCCGCCTGCACGGGTTCCCCCACCGGCGTTGACGATCCGCAACCGGTCGCGGGATTTGACTCGATGCCCTGGACCTGATCAGAACGGATGGCTGCGTCAGCCTCCCACGGTACACAATCGCGCCAACCCGGATTTCGTGGATTCCGTCATCGTCGCCTCTCTGGGGAAGGACGAGTCGGGGACACCCGGGTCACTCGCGGCCACCGTGATCTGCTGAAGCACCTGCTCCGCTCGGTAGACAAGTTCGTGGAATTCGTGCCGTTGCGCTAGGTCCAGCGCCTCGCGCGCAAATCGGTCGGCGGCTTCATTCGCGCCGGCCGAGGCCCAGCCTTGGGCCAAACCAAGCAGCCATTGACCGTTTTCGAAGGGGATTGCAACGCCGCTGTGGCGCCGCCCCTCTTCCTCGAGTCGGAGCAGCAGTGAGGTCCGGCATCCCACACCGGCCGCTTCAGCCGCCGTGGCGGCGATCGCCAACCAGATTCGCGCCGTCCGCGAAAGCCGAAGCGCGCTCTCCAGCCCGGCGAGCGCTTCGTCCACAAAGTGCGCGCGAAAGGCCACGGACGACAAGTTGTGCAGAATACCGGCGCGCTCTTCATCCGAGCCGGACAAATCGTACGCCCGCCATCCGTGCACGAGCGCGTCGCTCAGCGAGTCGCTCGCGAGCGCGTGATTCATCAAGCCCCAGCGCGCCGCCGATTCGAGCGTGCTGTCAACCGGTGCCAGCGCCAAGGCATCAGTGTAATAGCGAAGTTGCGCGGGACGGTTACCACGCATGATCGCGAGGTTGCCAAGGCCGGTCAACGCATAGCCCGCAACACTCGGGAAGCCGCGATGCGTCGCCTCGGTGACGATGCTCTGGTACAACTCTTCCGCGGCCGCGGTCTCACCCAGCTGGCGCAGAATACGAGCGAGATGATTGGTCGCGGACATGGCTCCCGCCGCGTCGTACCGCGCGACAATGCGAGCCGCCGCGGAAACCGTCGCATAGGCCATCTCGAAACACAGATCGCGCTCCATGTCTTCCGCCGCCACGCGCAACCGCTCCGCTGCCCGCGCGAACGGATTGCACGTGCGTGCGCTTTCGTGATCGATGTGCGTGGGACGACGCGACTCATCTGGCAGAATCTCATCCGGCAGCGTGCGCAGGAACTGCAACCGGTTTTCCGGCGGCAACGTGACGACGCGTACCGCGATGTGCGTGATCGAAAACCAACCGTGCGGTTGCGTCGGATGCCCGAGCCACCGCTCCCCTTCACGGACGTCGGCCGTGTAAGCGGCCATGGGATTCAAAGGTTCGCGCATCGATGCTCCTGACGCTCGGCGTGAGCCGGTGATCGGGTCATGGGTTGAGTTGGTCGTTTGGGGGCACGATCGGGCCGCTGCGGACGTTCGCCCTGACCGAAGGTTCGGGCGTCGCGACATCGGCAAGCTCGCCGCGGCTCTGCATGACATGCGCCACACGCAGCGATTCGATCATGCGATCCACCTCGTACGGACGATCGGCAATCGGCAGGTTGCACAACGCGACCATGAAGCGCATCCATGCCGCCTCGTACGCGATGCGCGCCGGGGAACGCGCTGTTGCGCCGAGGTCGCGCACAGCCGTCGCTGCTGCTAACAGCTCGCGCTCCGCGAGCCACACTTCATATCGTGGTTCGGGTATCTCGCGATCGCCAGTGTTCGGCACGTCATTCATGCACAGCCGGAGTGGGCTAAGGCAACAAAACGGAAAGAGCAACACGTGAACTATGTGATGCCTTCGACGCGCACAGGTGTTCGCCATGGGCAATAAGTGTGCGCCGTGGGCAACCAATTCCACGCTCGGCCCAACCCTATCGCTCGCTTGTGCAACCGATCGTGGGCGAAATCGTACGCAGGTGATATACTCTCGCAGCGCTGCGATCCCGCAGATACCGTGTGATACCGTGTGATACCGTGTGATGCCGCAAGCAACCTTTCTCGTGATCGCGGCGACAAATGCTCGTGTATTTGCCTCGTTCTCTCATTACGCTGTGTTCGTTGACGGCTCAGCTCGTCACTCCCGCCCCCGCCCCCGCGTCCCCCCGCCCGCGCATGCACTCCTGCTTTCGCTTCCACACCATATGGCCCCTGCTGCTTCTGCTGAGTGTTGGCCTCAACGGCTGCAGCAAGGAGTCCGCCGACGGTGCGGACCCCGATACGAGCGCGAGCGACTCCTCGGCTGCGTCAGCTGACGAAGGCGCCGCGCCACGCGCGGCGGTGCCGCTGCCAGTGGTCGCGCAGGAAGCGCGAGAAGGAGACCTGGTGCTGCGTGTCAACGCCGTGGGCGCTGTGTTCGGCGATGTCATCGTCAAACTGTCGTCCGAAGTAGGCGGCACCGTCTCCGAGTTGCCCGTGAAGGCCGGATCGCGCGTGCGCCGGGGGCAGGCGATCGTGCGGTTCGATCCCTATCCATTCGATCTCGTAGTGCGGGCGGCTCAGGCGACGCTCGCCGAACGGGAACAGGCGTTCCGCGAGCTGTGGGTACCCGACTCCATCGCGTTCGGCGAAACGCCAACGCCAGCGCGGCTTGCGATGCTGCGCGTGCGCGCCGGAGTCGAGGCCGCTGCCATCCAGTTGGAAAAAGCAAAGTGGGAGCGTGAGCGCGCGGTGATCACCTCGCCGGTCAACGGCTATGTCGATCGCGTGCACCTCGCCGTCGGCGAGCGCATCGGAGCGGGTGCGCCCATTGCCACGGTAGTCGATCTCGGCGCACTGCGCATCGAAGCGCAGGTCATGGAGCACGACCTGCCGCTGCTGCGTGCCGGCGGTGAAGCCGTCGTCACCAGCGCCGCGGTGCCTGGGCGCACGATGCGTGGTCGCATCGACGCGATCCTGCC
>JBBQNT010000018.1:0-28868 GCA_038330215.1 Gemmatimonadales bacterium | reverse complement strand
TCCCGCGCGGTTTGTGCTCACAAGCCTCGAGGAAGGACCCACCGAGTCGCGGGTGCAGGTGGTGTTCCGCGATGCGTACCGCACTACCCGCTCGACGTTCGTACTGCAGCGCGTGCAGGGAGAGTGGCGCGTGCATGACATCGTGTATGAAGACGGCAGTACGCTACGGAAGAAGACGAGGGAAACCCGAACCGTCCGCCGTCAACCGCCACCGTAAACCGTGCAGCCGATCTCGGCGTGGAACGGTTGACGGTAGCGGTAAACGGTTGACCATCGCACGGCTACGGCTCGATGTGCGCCGTCGACACGAGCTGCCGGTACGAGTACATCGCGCCCGGCGAGGTTGCCGCCGAGAAGTCGTCAATGGTCTGTACAAGCTGTGTGCTGAAGTAGCCGGGTACGCTGTGCGGGTGCGTGCCCGGTCCGCCGAACCAACTGCGCACGATCACGCTGCGCGCGTTGCGCGGGAGCGCGTTCACATTGGCAACATACTGCGCGAACTTGCCGTCGCGCATTACGTAGTCTTCCGCGTTCGATGCGTACAACACGCTCACGCTGAGCCCGCGATCCCGCAGCGCCTCGCCGATGCGCCGCAGCGCGGCGGTGCCGCCCAGATCGCCGACCACGGGGACGATCAGGTTCCGTCGCTGGAGCTCCTTCACGTACTGGAAGTCTGCCTCGCTCGCGAGATAGCTCGCCTGGCGGCCCTGACGATCGGTTTCGAGGATGAGCTCGCGCAGCGTGGGATAGTAGGGGCGTGGCGCGCGTCCGGCCGAGGCGAACCGCAGGGAGAGTCCCGCCGACATGAACTCGCCGTGGAATCGCTCGATAGTGGCGAGTTCGGCGGGGGAGAGCGAGATGCCGAACGTGGTCACCCGTACCCGCACTGCTTCTCGCGCTTTCACTCGGCTGGCCAGTGTCGGAGGCAGCGTATCGAGCAGCGACACGAGTTCGGCGATTGAGCGATCGGCAAGTGCACGCGCATCGGTGGTGACGGGCACGCCGAGCAGAAGCGCGAGATAGTCGGCGCGCGTACGGGATGCGGCGAACAGCGCTTTGAACAGCAGGTGCTGCAGCAGGTTGTCTCGGCGAATGTCGACCAGGAACGCCAGCTCCGATCGCGTGCTCGCGATGTACGAGAAACTCTGGTCCGGGCCCACCCCGATGTACGCGCCGCCGCGAACGCCGACTCGCTCCAGCGCCCCGGTCACGTGCAGGTAGCTGGCCTCGTTGGAGATGAGGTTATCGGTATCGAAGTAGCCACCAGACTCCGAGAGCGCGCCCACGAGTCGCGCGAACTTCGCCGTGGAGAGCGCCTCGAGCGAGGTGGCGCCTGCCTGGGCAGCGCGCGCCGGAGCCGCGATACCAGTTGCCGGTGGCGCGGTACGCGTGCGCTGCGCACCGGCTGCGGCGCTGAACACCAGCGTTCCGACGGTGGCGCTGCAAAGCAGGGTCCGGACGGAGGCGCTTGCAATCAGCATTCCGGCACGGGCTCCGGCGAGTCGTTTGCGCATGTCCTGAGGATATCTTGTGAGCGGGGCCGATGCGAGCGTCGCCCAATCGGCTTCTCTTCCACGACAAAGACTGGCGTTTGAATGGCGTTGCTGGCGTTGCAGGACATTTCGGTCGCGTTTGGCGGACCGCCCGTGCTCTCGCACGCAGACCTGGCCATCGATCGTGGTGATCGCATGTGCCTGCTCGGCCGCAACGGCGCCGGCAAGAGCACCCTGCTGCAACTGCTCGACGGCACGCTCCAGCCCGACAGCGGTGAAATCGTTCGCCAAGGCACGATCAGCATCTCGCGCTTGCAGCAGGATGTGCCGGATCACCTCGAGGGCAGCATCTTCGACGTGGTCGCGGGCGGGTTGGGCGAACTCGGTGAGCTACTCGCGCGCTATCATCACGCCAGCCACGAGCTCGCGCAGGGTGCGAACGAACGCGCGATGCGCGAGTTGGACCGGTTGCACCACGCCATCGAAGTCGCCGACGCGTGGCAGCTCAACAACCGTGTCTCCACGGTGCTCGAACAGTTCGATCTCGAGCCGGACGCGCCGTTCGATGCGGCGTCCGGCGGACGAAAGCGCCAGACGCTGCTCGCGCGCGCGCTCGTGCGTGAGCCGGACATCCTGCTGCTCGACGAGCCTACCAACCACCTCGACATCGCCGCGATCGAGCGGCTCGAAGCCACGCTCACCGAACGCACGCAGACGCTCGTGTTTGTGACGCATGATCGCGCGTTTCTGCGCAAGGTCGCGACGCGCATTGTGGAACTCGATCGCGGCAGGCTTGCCGATTGGGGCGGCGACTACGACACGTACCTCGAGCGCAAGCAGGCGTCGCTGCACGCTGAAGAGCGCGAACGCGCGGAGTTCGACCGGCGGCTGGCGATCGAGGAGACGTGGATTCGCACCGGCATCCAGGCGAGGCGCACGCGGAACGAAGGACGCGTGCGCGCACTCGAGGCCATGCGTGTGGACCGTTCGGCGCGCCGCGAACGCGTGGGTACCGCGAAGCTGCAGTTGCAGGACGCGGAGCGCAGTGGTCGCCTGGTGGCGGAGGCGAGGGGTGTGCATTTCGCACACGGTGACAAGGTCATCGCGCGAGACGTGAGCACCACAATCATGCGGGGCGATCGGGTGGGCCTCATTGGTCCGAACGGCGTGGGCAAAACCACGTTGCTGCGTCTGCTGCTCGGCGAGCTCGAACCGCAGCAGGGCACGGTGCGCATTGGCACCAACCTCGAGATCGCATACTTCGATCAGTTGCGCGAACAGCTCGACCCGGACGCAACGGTGTTCGAGTCCATCGCCGACGGCGCGGAGTTCGTCACCGTTGGCGGCGCGCAGAAACACGTGAACGGCTGGCTGCAGGACTTTCTCTTTCTACCCGATCGCGCGCGGACTCCGGTACGCGCACTCTCCGGCGGAGAGCGAAACCGGTTGCTGCTCGCTCGTCTCTTCACGCGCTCGTTCAACCTGCTCGTGCTCGACGAACCCACCAACGACCTCGACATCGAGACGCTTGACCTGCTCGAGGATCGCCTGCTGGAGTTTTCGGGCACGCTGCTGCTCGTGAGTCACGACCGCGCGTTTCTCGACGCGGTGGTCACGAGTACGCTCGTGTTCGACGGCACCGGGCGAGTGGACGAGTACGCGGGTGGCTATACCGACTGGCTGCGTCAGCGTCCGCAGCCGGAGGCGGCACCCCGCAATGCCGCCGGATCGTCCGCGGCGACGTCGCCCACCGCGCAAAGCGCGGCGCAAAGCGCCTCGCAAAGCGCCTCGCAAAGCGCCTCGAAAAACGCCTCAAGAAGCGCCACAACGACGGACACGCGACCGCCGCGGCGCAAGAAACTGTCGTTCAAGGAAACCGCCGAACTCGCGGAGCTGCCTGCCCGCATCGATTCGGCCGAACAGGCGCGGGAAGTCGCGTACGGCGCGCTGGCTGACCCGGCCGTGCTGCGTGATGCCCACGCCGTCGCCGAGGCGCGGGAGCGACTGGCGCGCGTGGAGGCGGAGCTGGCGCAACTGCTGGCGCGCTGGGAAGCGCTCGAGACCATCGCCGCCGAGGGCTGAGCAGGGCGTGCGGCGTGAGCAGCGTGAGTACGGAGGAACACAGTGAGCAGGATCACACGGGCAGCGAAGGCCGTGCCCGCTGCGTATTCTGCATCAGCGGCCTGATGCACATCCCGATTGATATTCTGACTCCTATCCCGATGCGCAATCTGATGCACACGCCGTTCCCTCCGACGACTCTGCGCAGATGACTTCCAGACGCGATTTCCTCAGGACCGGCGGCGTTTCGCTGGGCGCGCTCGCTGTCGCGCCCAGCCTGCTGCATGCGATCCCCGGCACCACACATCCGGGCCCGTTCCGACCGCTGCCCGCGCTCTACACCGATCCCGCAACGCGCGAGCTCATGCTCGAAGCACTCGACGCCGCCAAGCGCGCCGGCGCGTCGTGGGCGGACGTGCGCATCAGTCGCAATCGCAACAACTCCGTCAATACACGTGAACAGCAGGTCACAAACGTCGTCGAGAGCGATACGATGGGCTGCGGTGTGCGCGTGCTCGTGGATGGTTGCTGGGGCTTTGCGGCCACGCAGGAACTCACCAAGCCGGGCGTTGGCGGCGCGGCGCAGGAGGCGGTCGCCATTGCCAAGGCCAATCGGGTGGCGCGCGACCGACGTGTTGAACTTGCGCCCGCGCCCGCACATCCGAACGCGACGTGGCGCAGTTCGTACACGGTGGATCCATTCACGATCTCCCTCGAAGACAAGGTCGGCCTGTTGCTCGGCGCCAACGCCGAGGCGCAGAAGGTGCCGAACATTCGATTCGTGAACTCGGGGCTGTCGTTCGTGAAGGAAGAGCGCAACTACGCCAACACCGACGGCTCCGTTATCACGCAGGATTACGTGCGCAGTTGGGTGACGATGTCGTGCACCGCGGTTGCCAACGGCGAAGTGGCCGTGCGCGGACCCGAGGTGGTGCAGCCCGCGGGACGCGGCTGGGAATACGTGCTCGAAGCTGACATCACTGCGAACGCGCCCAAGTGGGCCGGCGAGGCCGCCGAGAAGCTGACGGCGAAGTCAGTGGATGTGGGACGCTATGATCTCATCCTGCACCCGTCGCAGCTGTTCCTCACGATTCACGAATCGCTCGCGCACCCCACCGAACTCGATCGCGTAATGGGCTACGAAGCGAACTACGCGGGCACCAGCTTCATGGCGCCGCCGGAGAAGGTGCTCGGTTCGCTCAAGCTGGGTCCGCCAATGATGAACCTGATCGGCAACCGATCCGAAGTGGGCGCACTGGCCACCATCGGATACGACGATGACGGTGTGCAGCCTGACGAGTTTCATATCATCAAGGACGGTATTCTCAACGACTTCCAGACCACGCGCGAGCAGGCGCCGTGGCTCAACTGGTGGTACGAGAAGAACGGACAGGAGCCGCGCTCGCATGGATGCTCGTATGCGCAGAGCTGGGCCGACGTGCAGTTCCAGCGCATGCCCAACGTGTCGTTGCAGCCTGGCGCGGAAGACCTGTCGTGGGACGATCTCATTGCCGCAACGGACAAGGGCATCGCGATGATCGGACGCTCGTCGTACTCCATTGATCAGCAGCGCTACAACGCGCAGTTCGGCGCGCAGCTTTGTTACGAGATCAAGGGCGGCAAGATCGTGGGACAGCTCAAGGATGTCGCGTATCAGATGCGCACGCCCGACTTCTGGAACTCGCTCGACATGCTCGGCGGCAAGTCGAGTTATGAATTCGGCGGCACATTCAATGACGGCAAGGGACAGCCGGGGCAGGCGAACGCGGTGAGTCATGGCTGTCCGCCGGTTCGCATCAAGAACATCAATGTGATCAACACCGGACGGGCGCTGTGAGCCGCGACCTCGGATCGCCGCGCCACCTGCGCGGTGCAGGTGCCTACGGCGTACTCGCCGCCACTGGCGTACTCACCCGCGACGAAGCGCAGTTGCTGGTGGAACGCGTGGTGAGAATGTCGAAGGCCGATGCCGTGAGCGTATCGGTGCAGAGCGGACGGGAGACGAACCTGCGCTTCGCCGACAACCAGATGTCCACGTCGGGCGTGACCACGAACACCACCATTCGGGTGGAAAGCGTGTTCGGCAAGCGCAAGGCCTCGGTCGTGACGAACGACCGCACCGACGAGGGATTGCGCCGTGCCGTGCAGCAATCGGAAGCGATCGCGCGACTTGCACCCGAAGATCCCGAATACCTCGGAGAGCTTGGCCCGCAGGAGTATGCGCCCGTTCCCGCCTGGTTCGACAGCACGGCGGATCTGAGCGCAGACGCTCGCGCGCAGGCCGCGCTCACGGCGCTCGCACCGGCTCGCGCGGCCAACGATCTCACGGTCGCCGGCTACATGGTGTGCAACGCGGGCGCGACAGCACTCGGCAATAACGCCGGCCTGTTCGCCTATCATCGCAGCACGAACGCGAACTACACGCTCACGGCGCGCACCAACGACGGCACCGGATCGGGATGGGCTGCCGTCGAGGACAATGACTGGAATCAGCTCGACTTCGATGCCGTGGCGCGCGACGCGATCGACAAGGCACGGCGCTCGAGTAATCCGGTCGCCATCGAACCAGGACGCTACACGGTGATCTTCGAGCCGGAAGCCACGGCGAATCTGGTGTCGGTGATGCGTGGTGCGCTGCAGGCGCGTTCGGCCGACGAAGGTCGCTCGGCGTTCTCCAGGCCGGGCGGCGGCACGAAGGTGGGAGAGAAGATTGTCGATGAACGCGTGACGATCTCATCCGATCCGCGTGATCCGCTCGTGCTCGCTTCACCCTTCGACGGTGAAGGCATGCCCGTGCAGAAGGAAACGTGGATCCGGAATGGTGTGCTCGAGAAGCTATCCTATTCGCGTTACTGGGCACAGCGACAGGGCAAGCAGCCCACCACGGGTGGCGGTTCGCTGCGCATGGACGGTGGCCCTGATGGCATCGAGTCAATGATCGCGAACACCGAGCGCGGCATTGTCGTCACGCGACTCTGGTATCTGCGCTCCGTCGACAACCGCACGCTCGTATACACCGGGCTCACGCGCGACGGCACGTTCCTTGTGGAAGGTGGCAAGATTGCGCGGTCGATCAAGAACTTCCGCTTCAACGATTCGCCGCTGTTCATGCTCAACAATCTCGAAGCGATCGGTCCGTCGGTGCGCACCGCAGGCGGTGGCAGTTTGGTAATGCCCGCCATCAAGGTGCGGGACTTCAACTTCACCAGCCTGTCGGATGCGGTGTAAGCTCTCCAAGCGGTGCAGGCTGGCGGATGCGGTGCAACGCCGCCGAATGCGTTAGCTTTTGCTGATCGTCCGCTCCGGCAGACGCGCGGTGCCTCGTGACGCTGGTGTCCGGGTGCCTTTTTCACCCGACCCAACGGAGTTCTGCCACGTGGCACGAAAGCCCAACTACGATTTTGAGCGTCGCAAGAAGGAACAGGATCGCAAGAACAAGAAGGAGGCGAAGCGTGAGGAGCGCGCGCGTCGCAAGGCAGCCGGACTGCCCGAGGAGATCGAAGGCATGGTGCTCGACGAAAACGGCGAGTGGGTGATGGCCGAGGTGGATGCTGACGCGGACGCGGACGCCGATGATCAGGCCGACGGCGACGCCGGCGACGACACCGAGCGTCCGGCGTAACCACACATGCAACCGCTCCAGCCCGTTGTGCTCGAAGGATATGGAGTACGGCTGGAGCCAATGCACGCCGAGCACGCCAACGCGCTCGCCTTGGCGGCGAGCGACGGCGAGCTCTGGACGCTGTGGTATACGTCGGTGCCCATGCCGGAGGAGGCGCCGCAGTACATCGCCAGCGCGCTCGAAGGCATGCAGAGCGGACACATGCTGCCGTGGGTCGTGCGTCAACTGGCGAGCGACAGCATCATCGGTACCACGCGATATCACGACATCGTGCCGAGCGCGCATCGCGTGGAGATCGGGTACACCTGGTATTCGGCGCGCATGCAGCGCACGCACGTCAATCCCGCCTGCAAACTGCTGCTGCTCCGGCATGCGTTCGACACGCTTGGCTGCGGCGTGGTGGGATTGAAGACGGATCACTTCAACATGCGATCGCAGCGCGCCATCGAGGCGCTTGGCGCGCAGCGGGACGGCGTGATTCGTCAGCACCACGCGCGGCGCGACGGCAGCGTGCGCGACTCGGTGGTGTACAGCATTGTGCGCGCGGAGTGGCCGGATGTGTCCCGCGCACTGCTGGCGCGTCTCGAGCAGCACGGATTCGAGCAAGGCTGACCCGCCGCCTGGGCCGGCGCTGCCGTGGCGAGCACGAGTTGCCCGAAGCGGGGTAGATTATCTCGCGCGGCGCACCACGGCGGTTTTCCATCGCCAGTATCCGACGCCGCTCAGACCGAGGAGGGACCATGTCAAAGAAAAACAACAACGCAATTCCGGACTTTTCACGCAAGAAACCGCTGCCCGGCGCCAAGTCCACGGCGGTTGGCGCCAGCAAGGCATCGCAGCCCAACCCGCGCCAGCCGCAGAAGCCGCCCGCCAAGGCGAAAAACGGCGGTCGCCGGGGGACGTAAGCAGGTGCGCCGGTCGTGGACCGCCGTTCAGCGAGCGGTGAGCGGCGCGTTCGCCACGCGAACCTGCATGGATTCGCCGGGCACTGTCCACGCAAAGAGCAGTTGATTGCCGGTGCGCACCATGCGCGGGAATCCGCTGCGACGGCTGGCCGCTACCTGCGTGACCGAGACTGCCGGCGATAGCGCGCCATCGGCTCCGATGCGCCGCACGCGCACCTCGCTGCTGTCGGCCGAGGTGCGCTCCATCCACATCACGACGGGGCGCGCCGCGTCGTCGAGCACCACGCTGACGCGTCCTACCGGGTCCCCGTCGTCCACGCGCACGGCCGCCCCGAATCGCTTGCCACCATCTACGCTCACCGCGAGTCGCACACGCGCCGTGTCCTGCGCTCCGGTGAACCACGCTACCGCGACCGTATCGCCCATGGCGGCCACGCTTGGCCCGTTCACCGGGCACGCCTCGAAATGCCAGTTGTCGGCGTACACCGTGGCTGGCTCGCTCCACTGACCGTTCTCCTCGCGCACGATCGAGATATCGCGAATCTCCTCAAGCGTGCGATCGCGATACACGATGACGCGCCCGCTGCGCGTACGCGCGCTCGAAGTCTGGCAGCAGTCGCAGGCACGTGCATCGAGCAGCGTTTCGGGCGCGTGCGCCGTGTCGGTGCCCAGCACGGCGGTGCGAATGGTCATCTCGCGTGCGCTGTCCGGCATGGCCGTCTTGCGACCATCGAGCCACACGGCGCCGATGGCATCGCCGCCCGCGGCCCAGAGCGAGACGAACCCGTGCTCCGCCTCGAGACCGTCGCCGTGTGGGGTGCGCGCCGCATCCCAGGTGGCACCGCCGTCGCGTGAGCGCGTGATGCGCACGCCGTATGCGTACGTGCCGGCGCCTTCACGCTCGAGCCAGTGCGCGGCCAGGTCTCCGTTGTCGAGCACCGTCATGCTCGGAAAGTCCGCCCAGTTCACCCACAGGGGGCGCCCGCGTGCGATGTCGCGCGGCTCGCTCCACGCATTGTTGTTCCAGGTGGCAAAGCGCAGCGCATTCGACGCGCTGTCCACGCGCTCGGTCCAGCTCAGGTGCACCGCGCCATCGCCCGCGACCACGAGATTCGGTGTGTTGGCGCGTTCGAACACGGGCGACTCGTGCACCGTCACGGCGCCGATCGCCGGGGCCGCACCACCCGGAGGAGAAGCCCGGTCGCCTGAAACGCCGTCGCACGCGGAGAGCGCGACCAGCGTGGCCAGCGCCACAGCCGATCGCGCGATCGATGGCCAGGTGTGCCGCCTACGACAGTATGACCGGCTGGGCCGGGTCGGGAGCACAACGGGAAGGGTGCGTATCATTGGGGGAGTGTGCAGAGAGGTGGGGGGAGTGTCGTCCAGCGAAGCTCAGCCAGACCGTCAAGAAACTCGTCAAGCAAACCTGTAAGCAAACCGTCAAGCAGACCGACCAGACATGATCGCATGAAACTGCTGCTGTTGTCGAACTCACGAAACGCCGACGGCGAGATGCTCCAGCACGCCCGTGAGGCGATCGCAGCACATCTCGCCGGGATCACCTCGGCGCTCTTCATTCCGTACGCCGGTGTCACCCTTACGTACGATGATTATGTCGCCCGCGTTCAGACAGTATTCGCCGCTGTTGGCGTCGCTGTCCAGAGCATTCATCAGGCGGCGGATCCGGAGCGAGCGGTCCAGGCGGCCGAGTCCATCGTAATCGGCGGGGGAAACACGTTCCGGTTGCTGGAACGACTGCAACATCACGCGCTGCTGGATGCGCTCAGGGAGCGTGTGCGCGACGGTGCGCCGTACATCGGCTGGAGCGCGGGTTCGGTGATCGCCTGTCCCACCATCGGCACCACCAACGACATGCCCATCGTGGCGCCGCAGGGATTCGGGGCGCTCGGACTGGTCCCGTTCCAGATCAACGCGCATTTCACGGACGCTCACCCGCCCGGTTTCCGCGGGGAGACACGGCGCGAGCGGCTGGCCGAGTATCTCGTGCTGAATCCGGAGGCGCGCGTGGTCGGTCTGCCGGAGGGCAGTTGGCTAGAGGTGACCGGCGACGACGTTGTGCTGCGTGGCCCGTACGACGCGCCCGTGTTCTCGGCCGAAGGTGCAACGTTGTTGGAAGCTGCCGTCCCTTGAGGGAGCGGAGTGAGCAATGCGGAAATGGCGCGCCGGATGCACACGAGTCGCGCCGCTGTCGTGTTCCGCGCAGCGCCGACCTGCAGTGGGACGTCGACGGCCTGCCCGAGCAGTTCCGGGCGAGTCCGACGCTGAGATTCGACTCGGCGCCTAGAGTCGCCGGGACGAAGCGCGTGTCAGGCGGGACGAACTACCCGCAAACGCCCGTCTGCCAACGGTTTGACCGCGCTCTGCGTCCCATGCATGCGCCCCAGCGGAACCTTTTCCGCGGACGCCTTAACGACTGCGCTGCGTCTTCGTCCACTGTGTTTGTGAATACTCTACGATCTCTGGCCCTTGGGGCCCTGCTGCTTGTGCTCGGACTGGCGTCGCCGCTGGCCGCGCAGGGCGTCGATATCATCCGCGGGCGCGTGACTGCGCCGGATGGCACCGGCATTCCGAATGTGACCGTGACCGCCACCACGCTGCTGGGCCAGGTCAATCGCCGCGTCACCACCGACGGCAGCGGTCGCTACACCATCTCGTTTCCCGGTGGCGAGGGCGACTACTGGGTGAGCTTCACGTCGATCGGCCTGACGCCGCGCCGCTATCAGGTCAAGCGCACGGCAGACCAGGAGATTCTCATCGCCGACGCGCGCATGTCGCCGCAGCCGTTCACGCTCGACGCCGTGACGACGTCGGCGCGCGCCGGTGTCAGCCGCGGCGATACCGTGGGTGACGTCAGCGGCAATGAACGCGATCTGCAGACGGCCATCGATCCCGGCCTGCTCTCCGTGGAGCAGATGGGCGATCTGGCTGCCATGGCCTCGGCAATCCCCGGGGTCCAGCTCATTCCCGGCGCCGATGGCGGCGCGGATCAGTTCTCCGTGTTCGGCTTGGGCGGCGATCAGAATAATACGCAGCTCAACGGCCTCAACTTCGGCGACGGCAGCGTACCGCGTGATGCGTCCATTCTGTCGTCCGTGTCCACGTCGCCGTACGATGTAGCGCGTGGCGGCTTCTCGGGCGGCCAGATCACGCTGCGCACGCGCTCCGGCTCGAACTTCATGACGCGCAGCCTGAGCTCGAACCTCGTCGCACCCCAGATGCAGTGGGCCGACCGCGCAGCCGCGGCCACGGGCCAGCAGTACACCAACATGTCGCTCGGGGGTGGCGCGTCAGGCCCGATCCAGCCCGACCGCCTGTTCTATAACTCGTCATTCCAGTTCGACCGGAACCTGAACGACCTGCAGACCCTGCTGAATACCAGCGCGCTGGGCTTCAACACGGCGGGTGTCGCGCCCGATTCAGTTCTGCGCCTGCTCGACATTCTCGGCGCGCAGTCGCTGCCGGCCAATATCGCCGGTTTCCCTGGACAGCGCAGCACGGATCGCCTCAACCTGCTGGGCAGCATCGACTTCACGCCGCTCAATTCGTCGCGTGGCAACACGTATGCGCTCACGTTCTCGGGCAACGTCAACCGCAGCTTGCCCACCGGTGGCGGTTTTGGTGGCGCGGGACTGTCCACACCTACACGCAACGGCAAGTCGCTCAACTACAGCCTGTCCAGCCAGCTCCGCCAAAGCGGGCTGCTCGGCTGGCACGGCATTCTCACCGAAACGTCGATTGGTGCGAGCACACGCCAGAGCGACGCGGAGCCGTACACGCTGCTCCCGGCGGCCTCGGTGCGCGTGAACTCGCAGTTCGAGGACGGAAGCGCCAGTGTGCGCAACCTGCAGTTCGGCGGCAGTCCGAACTCGAATACGCAGAGCGGCAACAATACGGTCGGCTTTGTCAACACGTTGTCCTGGTTCAGCGAAGACAATCGTCACCGTCTCAAGCTGACCTCCGAGGCGCGGTACGAGAACTACTGGCAGGACCTCACGAGCAATGAGCTCGGCACGTTCAGCTTCAACTCGCTGGCCGACCTTGAAGCGGGAAAGCCGGCCTCGTTCACGCGCCAGCTCGCGCCTCGGCGCCGAGAAGGCAGCGTTGCGATCGGTGCGATGTCGCTTGGTGACGCGTGGCGACCGCGCGACAATCTGCAGGTGCAGTACGGCGTGCGCGTCGACGGCAATCGCTTCCTCATGGGACCGGAAACGAATCCCGCCGTTGTGAGCGCGTTCGGCGTGGACAACGCCACGGTGCCGAACCGACTCTACGTCAGTCCGCGTGTCGGTTTCTCGTGGACGTATGGCAGTGCGGCTGAAGTCGCGTTCATCCCGGGACAGGCGCGCATTCCGCGCGCGGTAGTGCGCGGTGGCATCGGCATATTTCAGAATGCGCCGAACACCCAGCTCATCGCCGGCGCCATCGACAACACCGGCCTGCCGGGCGCGCTGCAGCAGCTCACCTGCCTCGGTGCGGCGGCCCCATCGCCGAACTGGAGCGAGTACCAGATCGATATCGCGAACATTCCGCTGCAGTGTGCCGACGGCACCAGCGGCACGGTATTCGCCAACAGTAGCCCCAATGTGAGCTTGTTCGCGTCCGACTACATGACGCAGCGTTCGTTGCGCTCAAACCTTCAGTGGTCCGGCGCCATCCTCAAGAATCGCTTCAACGCCAGCATCGACGCGACCTACTCGCTCAACTACGGTCAGTCCGGCACCATTGACCTGAACTTCCCGGCCGAGGCGCAGTTCTCGCTGGCTAACGAAGGCGGTCGACCAGTGTTTGTCTCGCCCTCGGTGATCGTGCCGAGCACCGGGCAGACGGCGTGGCGAAATGCGCGCGTGGTGGATGCTTTCGGACGGGTGTCGCAGCAGCGCTCCGACATCAGCTCGGACAGCAAACAGCTCACCGTTCGCCTCAGTCCGATCGCGTTCAACTCCAAGCTGCGCTGGAGCACGAGCTATGTGCTCTCCGATGTGCGCGAGCAGTTCTACGGATTCTCCAGCACCGTGGGCGATCCCATGACGCGGGAGTGGGGCGCGGGCCGGTTCTCGCGTCACCAGATCCAGGCGAGCCTGAGCCGCGAGTTCTTCGAGCGAGTCACGCTGTCGTGGGGTTTCAACCTCCGCTCCGGCACCCCGTACACTCCGCGCATCGCCGGCGACGTCAATGGTGACAGCTACGGCAACGACCGCGCGTTCATCTTCGATCCGTCGTCCGTGCGCGCGCAGGATCCGGTGCTGGCGTCAAGCCTCGAGTCGCTGCTGGCGACCACCAGCGGTGGCGCTCAGGCCTGCCTGCAGGCGCAGCTGGGAACGCTGGCCGGCCGCAACTCCTGCCGCGGTCCGTGGACGATTGACGGCAATCTGACGGTGCGCTTCAACTCGATCATGATCGGCCTTCCGCAGCGTGCGAACCTGTCGCTGCAGATTGCCAATCCGATCGGCGGCATCGATCGCCTCATCAACGGACAGGACAACCTCAAGGGTTGGGGCCAGAATCCGAACATCGACGATCAGTTGCTCTACGTGCGTGGCTTCGACGCCGCCACGCAGACGTATCGCTACGAGGCGAACGAGCGCTTCGGCAACACCAATCCCGCGCTGAACACGCAGCGTCGTCCGACCGCGCTGACGGCGATCGTGGGCTTCGATGTTGGTCCGACGCGTGAAAAGCAGCAGCTCATGCAGCAGCTCGATCGTGGACGCACGCGTCCCGGCAACAAGCCCACGGCGCAGCAGTTGCGCGGTACGGTGAGTGCAGGACTCGTCAATCCGATGGCGCAGATTCTGCAGCAGTCCGATTCGCTCAAGCTCACGCGTCAGCAAGCGGACAGTCTCGTGTTGCTCAACCGTCGTTACGTGCTCAAGAGCGATTCCATCTGGCTGCCGCTCGCCCGTGAGTTCTCGGAGTTGCCGGATCGCTTCAACCACGACGCGGCATTCGCCAAGTATCGCCGTGGCCGTGAGGCATCGGTCGACATGCTGCTGCGTCTCACGCCGGAGATCAAGGACCTGCTCACGCCCGACCAGTACCGCATGTTGCCAGCGCAGATCGCCAGTGCCATGGACGCGCGTACGCTGCGCGCGATTCGGTCAGGCACCGCTGGCGGACGTGGTGGATTCGGTGGCGGTGGATTTGGCGGTGGATTCGGTGGTGGAGGCGGTGGCCGTGGTCGCTGATTTCCGCTGGCTCATCGTGCGCACGCCAACGCCGGCCTCCGGGCCGGCAACATCGCATTCTCTCTCTGAGTTCGTCATGATGCTGCGTTGCTCTCTGCAGTACACCCTGCGCTCGATTGCCGCGATTGCCCTCCTCGCGCCGATGGCACTAGCGCAGGATTCGGCCGTCGTCGCCAACAAGGTCATTCCCGTGCGTCAGCTCGGGCCCGTCGAAGCGCGCACCGCCGAGTCGCTCGGCAACATCAATACGCTGCGCGCACTGCCGAACGGTTCCGTGTTCGTGAACGACGGCATGCGTCGCCAGATCCTGCTGTTCGACGACGCGCTCAAGGTGAGCAAAGTGGTCGCCGATACGATCGAAGCGCCGCTGCCCTACGGACAGCGCAACGCGGGTTTGTTGCCGTACATCGGCGATTCCACACTCATGGTGGATCCGGCATCGCTCGCGCTGCTCGTGCTGAACGCGCGCGGCGACCTGGTGCGCGTCATGGCGGCGCCCCGCACGCAGGACATCAACTTCCTCGCCGGCGCGAATCTTGGTTCGCACGCGTTCGACACGAACGGTCGTCTCATCTATCGGCCGAATCAGCAGGGCGGATTCGGCGGAATGAACTTTGGCGGCGGCGCTGGTTTCGGTGGCGGCGGCTTCGGGGGTGGTGATCGCGGGCGCGGCGGCGCACCGCAGGGCGGACGTGGCGGTGCGGCAGCGACTACGCCGCCCGCCGCGCAGGGTGCACGGGCAGCAGGCCGCGGCGCAACACCGCCGGCGCAGCCCAGTGCCGCCGAGATTCGCCGTCAGGTGCAGGCCGTCGCTGAAGACCGCTTTCCGTCCGGCAACTCGGCGCAGATCACCGTCAACGGCGAGCGTCGTACGCGTTCGTTCAACCAGAGCAACCTGCCCGATTCCGTCCCGATCCTGCGCGCCAACTTCGACACGCGCAAGGTGGACACCGTCACGTTCATGCGCGTGACGAATCCGAAGTTCGAGATGAAGACGACGGAAGACGGCGGCACGCAGGTCAACGTGAAGATGAACCCGCTGCCGCAGAACGATGATTGGGCGCTGATGGCCGACGGTACCGTCGCGGTGGTTCGCGTGCTCGACTATCGCATCGACTGGTTCAAGCCCGATGGCACGCTCGAGCGCACCGCACCGCTGCCCTTCGACTGGAAGCGCATCACCGACGACGAGAAGACGAAGATGGTCGACTCGCTCAAGCTGGCGGCCAAAATCGCGACCGAACAGGCGCAGCAGATGATGGGTGGTCCGCGCGGCTTCCGCCCTGGCTTCGAGCCGGTCGAGGCGGAACTCCTGCCCGACTACTATCCGCCCATTCGCGCCGGCACCACGCTTGCGGACTACGACGGCAACTTGTGGCTGCTGCCCGCGACGTCGTCGCTGGCGGCGCAGATGACGGCCATGCTGCCGCCTCAGGCTCGCGGCCTGATGGGCATGCCCGCCGCGAACGCGGCGGGTCTCGCCTATGACGTGGTGAACCGGAAGGGCGAAATCGTCGAACGCGTTCAGCTGCCTGCAGGTCGCACGATCGCCGGTTTTGGCCCCAACGGCGTGGTCTATCTCATGGAGCGGAAGGGCCGCGAAGTCTTTCTCGAGAAGGCGCGCCGGCAACAGCAGTAAGTTCAGGATCGTTCACTGGACGACCGGGTAGTTTCCCGCACGTTCGTTCTGACCGCCTCCACTGCTGAGTTGACCAATGACTGTGATTGAGATGCTTCGTTCACGCGTGGCGCGCGGCTCTGCCGCCACGCTCGTTGCCGTAGCGGCGCTGTCGCTCGCGCCCGCTGTCACACCCGGTCTCTCCGCCCAGTCGGCGACCGCGCAGGTCAAGCCGGCTCCTGAGATCTACCTGCGCGCCCCGCAGAAAGGTGCGGTCGTTCCGTCCACCTTTCCCGTGGAGTTCGGGCTGCGCAACTACGGCGTCGCGCCGGTGGGTGTCAACCTCACTGGCACGGGCCACTTCCACATCCTCATCAATGTGGACGCGCCCGCCGTTGGTACTGTCATCCCTGCCGACTCGTTGCATCGGCACTTCGGGGGAGGGCAGATCGAGACCACGCTGACGCTCGCGCCCGGAACGTATACGCTGCGCGCGGTGCTGGCCGATCACGAGCACAAGGTGATCAGCCGGGAGTTGGTGTCGGCGCCGGTGCGGGTGACGGTGCGAGGGGCGCGGTAGGGGGCGGCCGGGCGTCATATACTGCTTTTAACGGAGACGCCGAGGCGCAGAGGTACTGCTGGAATGTTGTCGGTGCACTTCCAAGTTCCCGGCAGTTCCTCCGCGCCTCGGCGCCTCCGCGTTCAAGGCAGTCAACCCCTCCTGCCTCAAAGGTACGGCGCCCCCAACCGCGCAATCCCATCCCGCAATCGTACCAGCAGCGACCGTGAGGTAAGCTCGGCGCGGCTCACCTGTCGCGCACTGGCAATGCGCCCATCGATCAGCGCATCCAGCTCACCCGTCAACTGCGGATCAAAACACTCCAGGTTGAACTCGAAGTTGAGCAGAAAACTGCGCGCGTCCCAGTTGGTCGAGCCGATGAGGCACCACTGACCGTCCACCGTGAAGGCCTTGGTGTGGTCGAACGGAGCTGGTGACTGAAAGATCCGGCAGCCCTTCTCGATCAGCGGGAGAAACTGAGGCGCCATCGCCCAGTCCATAATCGGAATGTTGCTTCGCGCAGGTAGCACGATGTCGACGATGACCCCGCGCATGGCGGCGACTTGCAGTGCACGCAACAGCACATCGTCCACGAGGAAGTACGGCGTGATGATGCGCGCATGATGAGTGGCAGCCGACAGCGCGCCAAGCACCAGCTCGAGGATGTTGTCGAGATCGGTGTCCGGCCCATCCGGCACGCCGCGCGCCACGACATCGCCCACTCGGCTGAGCCTGGGAAACCACGGGTCCCGGTCGAGTGCTTCGCGCGTGGCGAATGCCCAGTCGACGCTGAACGCGCGCTGCAACTCGTACACGACCGGGCCTTCGACCCGAAAGTGCAGGCACCGGACTGGATCGGCCGGTTGATGCTTCAGCCAATGTCCGACGCGGATATTCATGCCGCCGGTGAAGCCGAGTTGCCCGTCGATGACCAGGATCTTGCGATGATTGCGAAGGTTCGCGTAGCGAGCGAGTCGGGGCAGACGCGTGGGAAGGAACGTGGACACGTTGATGCCGGCCGCACGCAGTCGCTGCACCATGGTGGGGCGTGAGTAGCGTGATCCCACGTCGTCGATGAGTACACGGACCTCGACGCCGCGCGCCGCCGCCGCGGTGAGCGCTTTGTGAAAGGCGTCGCCCGCTGCGTCACTGTCGAAGATGTAGCTGAGTAGTGTGATGCTGCGTTGTGCGCCCGCGATGGCTTCGAGCATGGCCGGATACGCTTCGTCGCCGTCGCGCAGCAACTGGATCTGATTACCCGGCATCAGCGGGTTGCCAGTGGCCTGAAAGCCGAGCCGCGCGAGTCCGGGCAAGGTGGGATGCTGCGTGGCGAGCGCCGCGAGAAAATCACCGCCTGCCTGCGCGGCGCGAAGCTCGCCGGTATCACCCAGAATCGGCTCGCGCTGCAGCGCCAGCGCCGCGCGCTTGATGCGATTGATGCCGAACGATACGTAGAGCAGCGAGCCGACCACAGGCGCCAGCCAGGCGAGTCCAACCCAGCCAATCACCGCGGGCACCTGTCGCTTGCGCAGTACCGCGTCCACGGTCACCCCGGCGGCGCCGGCGACGTGCAAGAACGACAGCACCAGAGGCCACAGGTCGGACAGGAACGTGATCATGCGTGCATGATGCACGTCGCTGGCAGATCGGACAATGCCATGGCAGTTTGAGTGCATGCCAAACAGACGCATCGTCAAGCGGGATCCGCTGAACGCCGAAACATCACCTCTGGCGTGGTCCGAACCGCTCACGCGCACCGCGCACCACTACGTGCGGTCCAACTTTCCGGTGCCGGACATCGCCCCCGCCGAGTATGTGCTCTCGGTGGACGGTGCGGTGAACACAGCGCTGTCGCTCACGCTCGACGCGCTGCGTGTCATGCCGCAGCACGAGCTTGTGGTGACGATGGAGTGCGCCGGCAACGATCGGCTGGGGCTGCGTCCCCTGCCGGCGGGCGAGCCGTGGCAGAGCGGTGCGGTGAGTACGGCGCGCTGGCGGGGCGTTCGCCTGCGCGATGTGCTGGCACAGGCTGCGTTGTCCGACGACGCCGTAGAGATCGTGGCCGAAGGCGCCGATCGCGGTCCGCGTGACGACGCAGACACGCCTGACGACGTCGTGTTTGCGCGCGGTCTGCCACGCGATGTGGCCATGCACGAAGACACGTTGCTCGCATTCGACATGAACGGCGAGCCACTGCCGCAACTGCACGGCGCGCCGGTGCGACTCGTGGTGCCCGGATGGTACGGCATGGCCAACGTGAAGTGGGTCACGCGACTGCACGCGAGCACGCGCGAGTTCAGCGGCTACTTCCAGCGCGCGCGATACGTCTACGATGAAGCGGCGGGTGTCTCGCCCGTCACGCGCGCCCGCGTGAAGTCGATGATCACGACGCCGATCGAGGGTGATGTGCTCACGACCGGACCGCTGATGGTGCGCGGCTGGGCGTGGTCGGGAGATGGCGCAATCACGAGCGTACAGCTCGCCACAGACGGTGCCGACGCCTGGCAGGACGCGGAGCTGGAGCCAGCCGAGGGTCCGTATGCGTGGACTCCGTGGTTCTGTACTGTCGCTAAGGTGTCACCGGGGCGACTGGTTCTGCGCAGTCGTGCCACTGACGCCACCGGTGCTGCGCAACCGGACACGCCCGCATGGAACCGGCTCGGCTACGGCAACAACGCGGTGCGCGCCGTCGTCGTGGATGTCGAGCCACGATGACCCGAGCGAGGCGCTGGGGTGCGCTCGGCGGCTCTCTCGTGGACAAGCCGGGTAGCACAGGGAACAGCACGACTCTCGCGGAAAGGTTGCACGCCGTAGTGCGGCGCCTCCGCTCCATCGAACTCGATCCCGAGGCGGATTTCGTATGGACGTACTCGTCAACACCGACAATAGTGTGGAAGGCCACGAAGCGCTTTCCACGGAAGTGGAGTCCACCGTGCGCCATGCACTCGATCGTTTCAGCGACCGAATCACGCGGATCGAAGTGCACCTGAGTGACGAGAACAGTCACAAGAGCGGCTCCGACGACAAGCGCTGCATGATCGAGGCGCGCATTGCCGGACGGCAGCCAACGGCGGTCACGCACAACGCACCGGAGATTTCGAAGGCGGTTGCCGGCGCCACGGACAAGCTTCGGCGCGCCCTTGAGACCGTGTTCGGCAAGCTGGCCACGCACTGATCGCCTGCGCTGACAGGCGTCGGCGTAACGTCAGCGCACTGCCAGCGCGATAAGCAGGACCAGTATCAGCAATACGAAAGAGAACGAGGCGTGGCGTCGCAGCCACGCCTCGCTGCGTTCCGGGTCGGCGAGCGCCGATGCATACGTCACGGCGGCCAGCGCGAGCGCACGCGATTTTTCGAGGGCGGCGCTCGCCGTGCAGGCGACTGCATCCGCTGCTCGGAGCGCGTAGCGCGTTGCGGCGAACATCGTCGGCAATACGCCGTGCGAGACTGTCGTGACGGTATTGCTCGCAGCGTTTCCCTTCGCAACAGCCAGCGTGTCACCCGTTTCTCGCGAACCGGCACCACGCCGCCACAGCAACGCGCTTACGCTGACGCCTGCGACTATCGGCCAGAGCAGCGTCAGCGCATCGCTGCCGCCCGCACCAATCGATCCGGTCGCGTCTTTCGGCAGCCACACGACCGCGGCGGCTACGAGTAGCGCAGACGCCGCTGCGACGAGCGGCGTTGCGCGGGATATCACTACCACGTCGCTGGCAGGGCTCCGGTACATCGCGCACCACAGCGCTCGCGCCATGAGAACGGTCGTGCCGATCGCCGCGACCGAAAGCCACGGCGACAGCCAGGTCCATCCCACGTCGTATACGGCGTGCTTCATCATCAGCTTGGAGAGCGCACCGCTCGTAAGCGGCGCGCCGGTCAATGCCAGCGCCGGCACTGCAAAAAATGGCCAACGCTTCGCCTGCGACTCGATCGCGTCGATGCTCACGAACAGTGCACTCTTCGTGAGGCCGTGATGCGCCGCGAACACGGTGATCGCCGCCAGCAACTCGTCCCTCGCGCCGAACGCCGCGAGCGCCACGCCCAGCAGTACTGTGATGAATCCCATTTGGCTTATGCTGGAATACGCGAGCACCGTCGACGCGCGCGCCTGCATCACACCGAAGAGCGCCGCGCCGAGTGCCCCGACGAGGCCAACGATCACCAGCGGCAGCGCCAGCGATGTTGCCACGCTGCTGCCAATGGGAAGCGTCGCAAGCCAACCAAGCACACCTGCATTGATCATCGCGCCGCCGAGCACGACGCGAACGGGGGCCGGCGCATTCGTGTAGACGGTCGGCAGCCAGAAGTGCACTCCCAACAGCGCGCACTTGACGCCGAATCCCACCAGCAGCAGCGCGGCGATGAGTTCGGGATGTGCCCCCGTCGAAATCGCGCTTTTCACGCCTTCGAGACTGTCGCCGGCACCCTCGTGGCTCGCCAGCAATAAACCGCACAGGATGGCCATCTCGCCGAGCACGGTGAATACGAGATACAGCCGACCAGCGGCTCGCGCATCAGCCGTATCTCGGTGCACGATCAATCCATACGCAGCGAACGACATGAGGGCGAATCCGCCGTAGAATCCGCCGATGTCATGGGCCACCGCGGCCCACATGTTTCCGGTGAGCGCGGCTGCCCACGGCAACGCCAGCGACGGCAGCCGATCGCGCGTGTCCGCTGACGTGAGCGCATGCCAGCCTCCCACACACCATACGAGGCTCATGGCGGCGAGCAGTGTCGATCGTGTGGTGTCCAGCGACCAGTTGCCGCTGAATATCAGCCACGAACTGGTCACGCGCGTTGCACTCGGCACAACGATGGCGGCGAGCAGCGCAGGCAAGGGCAGGAACGGCAGCAGCCGCGCCACGTGCGGACGCGCGGAGGCAAACAGCGCACCGAGCGCGGCCAGCAGCGGCACGACCACTGCGGATGCGAGCAGGAGCTTGTTCACGACAGGTACGCCCGTCGGGCGATGAGAATCGCCCACTGCAGCGGACTGAACGGAAAGCTCGCGAGCACGCCCGCGGCGATCGTGAAGAACGCCGTGCTCACCGTTGGAATGAGCAACCAGCCGCTTGTCTCCCAGCGCCCGTATGTGCGCTCTTCCGGCCACTCAGCCGTCTGCTCGCGGAACCACAGCCGAATCACGATGGGCAGGAAGTACGCGGCATTGAGCACGCTGCTGATGACCAGGACCACGAGTACCCACGGCATGTCGGCCTCGAGCGCGCCCACGCCCAGGTACCACTTGCTCACGAAGCCAGCGAGCGGCGGAACACCGATCATGCCGAACGCTGCGATCGTGAACGCGGCACTCGTAAGCGGCATGCGTTTGCCTGCACCGTCGAGCTCACTGACCTTGTGCACGCCGAGCGTTTCCGCGTAGTTGCCGGCGCAGTAGAACAGCGTGACCTTCATGATGCCCTGGTGCAGCAGGTGCACCAGCGCGCCCACGGTACCCACGGGTCCGAACAGGCTGACGCCGAGCGCGATGTACGACACCTGGCTGACGGTGGAGTAGGCGAGGCGCCGTTTGAGGTCGTCCTGCCAGAGCGCGCGCAGTGATCCCCACACGATCGTGGCGCTCGCCGCAATCGTCAGCGGCACGAGCAGTGCGAGGCGCTGCGCAAACTCGATGCCGTACACATCGTACACCACGCGCACGATCCCGAACGCGCCGGCCTTGACCACCGCCACCGCGTGCAGCAACGCGCTGACTGGCGCCGGTGCGACCATGGCGCGCGGTAGCCAGCCATGCAGTGGCACGAGCGCCGCCTTTACACCCAGTCCGCCAATGAGCAGCGCGAAGATGATGCGAAGCATCGGCCATGACGACTCGCTCACGGCACGAAGCGAACCCGCTTCCTGAAACTCGATGTCGCCCGCCACGCCGTACAGCAGCGCCACGCCGAGCAGCAGCGCCGCACCACCGCTGATCGTGTACATGAGATATACGCGGCCGGCTGCAAGCGCCTTCGCATTGCCGCGGTGCACGACCAGCGGATACGTCGACAGCGTGAGCAACTCGTAGAACACGAGGAACGTGATGAGATTGCCGGCGAGCGAGATGCCCATCGTGCTCGCCACGCACATGCTGAAGAAGCCGAAGAATCGGCTGCGATTGGGCGCGCCTTCGAGATAGCCAATGGCGTAGATTGTGGTGAACAACCACAACACTGCCGACAACCCGGCAAACAGGCACGCCAGCGCGTCGGCGCGCAGCACGAAGTCGGCGCCCGGAAACATCTCGAAGCGCACCTCGGTGACCTGGCCCTGCGCTACGCGCCACGTCATCACGCCCACGAGCACGAGCTTGAGCGCTGCCGCCGACAGGTTGAGTGCCGTGCGTGCCGCACGCGTACGCTCGGGCAGCAGGAAAATCAGCAGCGCCGGCGCAAGCGAACTTGCAAGCACCCACACGGGCAGCGCGCCGAGATTCATCGCACCAACCCGGCCAGCGGTGCTCCGATGCGCATGACCGACAGCACTGGCGTGGATGCGAGTCCGAGCAGGATCGATGCACCGGCCAGCAGCAGTGCGATCACATCCCATCCCAGCGGGGTCTTGTCGAAACGGTGATCGGCGTCCGCCACGAACGACGCCCGAAAGACGCGAAACACATACCCGGCCGTGAGCAGGCCGCCGCCGAGCAACACCACCACCCAATGCCACTCACCGCCGGCGAGCGCGCTGTGCAACAGCAGCCACTTCGCACTGAAGCCACCGCTCGGTGGAAGCCCCATCAGGCTGACGCCGGCGAGTCCGAACGCGAACAGCGCGAGCGGCATGTGTCGCGTCACACCGTGCAGACTCTCCACCCTCCCGCTGCTCACGGCGACGATGAGTGTTCCGCTCGACAGAAACATCGCGCTCTTGGCGAACGCGTGCGATGTGATCTGCAGCATCAGGCCATCCCACGCGAGCCCCGGTGCCGCACCGCTCATGAGCAGTGGCAAGGCGACGAACAAATAGCCGATCTGTGCGACGGTCGAATGCGCCACCAGCGACTTGAGATCGGCGTGATGCAGTGCCTGCCAGCCACCCCACAGGATCGCACCGGCGCCGAGCACACCGATGCTCTGCGCGAACGCAGGCGTGATGATGCCGACGCCAAGTCCGATCCAGATGCGCAGCAACATCACGAATGACGCTTTGACGACAAGCGCAGACAGCATCGCGCTCACCGGCGTGAGTGCCACACCGTGTGCCGGCGGTAGCCAGCCGTGCAGCGGAAACAGCGCCGTCTTGAGGCAAAGCCCCATGGTGATGAGTGCGAGTGCAACGTACGTGATGCTGTCGGCCGAGATCGTGCCGGCGAGCGTGGACAGCGCCAGCGTGCCGTACGCCGCGTAGAGCAATGCAACGCCGAGCAGATACGCCAGTGAACCAAGCAGCGCAGCCAACAGATATCGCAGCGCTGCACTCAACGCCTGCTCACGCCCGGAGATTGCCACGAGTCCGACCGATGAGAGGCCGAGCAACTCAAGCCCCACGTACATGTTGAACAGGTCGCCTGCGAGCCAGATGACGTTGAGCGCCGCGCCCAGCATGAAGAAGAGCGGCCAGAACCAGCGCTGCGATTCGGATGGCTCGTCGCCCAGTGGCGTGAGCAAACGGTAGGCGCCGCACGCTGACGCGACCAGGCTGGTGACCAGGCACATCGTGCTCGCCAATCCGTCGGTGCGCAGGCTCATGCCGAGCGGTTCCGTCCATGCACCAAGCAGATGCAATGCCAGTCCGCCGGATGCAGTGTGTTGCCACAACATTCCGGAAGCGATCAACCAGAGTGCCAGTCCCGGCCAGAGCAACAGCGTCGGTCGGTGACGCGGGCGCAACAGGCACAACACCGCCCACGCGAGCGGAATGACGATGACAAGCGGTACAAGCGCCGAGGACAGCGCGCGCTCACTCACTCCGCGCTGTCCTCAGGCAGCGTGGTTGAACCCGTTGCCGCAAACCAGCGTCGCAGCAGGATGAGCGCGAGCGCCGTGGACGCGACAGCCACCACGATGCCGGTGAGCACGAGTGCCTGCGGCACCGGGTCCGGTCCACGCATGTCCTGCGAGAGACCTACCAGCAGGAGGAAGCTTCCACTGCCCATGATGTTGAACGCGAGCAACCGGCGGAGCAGGTGCGTGTGTGAGAGGAATGCGCCCAGCGCGAGCGCAAACAGCAGCGCACCGATCAGCGCGAACCAGAGCTCGCGACTCATGGGTGTTCGCGAGGCTGGGCGACACCCGACGATGGCGTGTCAGGTGCATCGATGAACAACGCCAACAATGCCGCAGCGATGGAGATCGTCAGCACCGATTCGATCGCAACGATCACGTATTTCGCGCCTGACGGCGGCCATGCAAGCAGCGGACGTGCAAACAAGAGCATGGCGGAGGCCATCACGAGGAACATCGCGAAGCCGGCGATGAGTAACGCATGGCGCCAACGCGTGAGCAGACTGTGAGGAAGTCGGCGTCCCGACACGCGCCACACGACGCCAAGCGCAGCGAGCACCGCGCCGGCCTGGAACGCGCCGCCCGGCTGATACGCACCGGCCCACAGCAGGTACACGGCGGTGACGATCATGACCGGCATGAGCAGTCGCACCACCGACGACAGCACGGGTGTGCGAGTCGGCAGCGCGGGATTCGGCTGCGATCCTTGTGGCGCGTGCGCGTCGCGCAGTGCGAGGGCAATGATCGCCGCAACGAGCAGCACGGCGATCTCGAGCAGTGTGTCGTAGCTGCGAAACTGCAGCAGCACGGCGGTCACCGGGTGCTCGACACCGCTGGCGGGCAAGGCGGTGCGCACTTGCACGGCGAGGTTCGTGACCGGCGCCCGCCGGTCGAAGATCGCGACGGCAAGCGCGGCGGCTACGCCGGTGCTGAGCAGGGCGGCCATGGTGCGACGTGTGTGCGTCATTCGCACGCATCCGCGCTTGGCACATTCGCGGTGCTCGCACCCGCCTCGCGCGCACCGCGCCGGAGATGTCCGATCGCGTCCAGCAGCAGCGCGCCCGTCAGCCCCGCGCCAATGGCCGCTTCCGCCAGCGCGACATCGGGGGCCTGCAGCCTGATCCATGCGATCGCCACGAGCAAACCGAACACCACAAAAAGCACGACGGCGCGAAACAGGTCGCGCGACCAGAGCGCACCGAACGCGGCCACGAGCATGCCGGCACCGAGCAGCATGTCGAACACCAGAGTCAGCATGTGGCGCATCTCACGGGCGCTCCGGCCCGGTCCAGGGCGCGAGCCCGCGTGCCACTGCACGTCTGGCAATTAGATGGCTCGAGGTGGCGCTCGCCGCGAGCACCAGTAGCCAGATGAGCACCAGTTTCATGCCGCCCGCCACGTTCACCGCCGACGGCAGAAGCCCGAGTACCAGCAGGCCCAGTCCGAGATTGTCGGCCTTTGTGATGGCGTGCAGACGCGCGAATACGTCCGGGAAGCGCAGCAGGCCGAGTGTGCCTACGGCGAAGAATGCGAGCCCGCTTGCGATGAACACGGTCTGCACAATCTCAGTCCATGTCACTTTGCGCTCCCGGCTCGTTCACTGAAGCGCCCACCCGATCCACGAACGCGGAGACCGTGACGACGGCGAGCAGTGCAAGCACAAGCGCGACGTCGCGCAATGGCGCACTTTCCGTGCGCCCGGCGAGCACCAGCAGAATGCCAACGCCGGTCGTACCGAAGAGTTGTCCGGCGAGCATGCGATCTTCGGCCTCGGGGCCGCGAAACACGCGCACAAGTCCGACCAGCAACGTCACGAGTAGTACGAGTGCCGCCGCGTCGAGTACAAGGGCGAATGTGTCGCTCATGAGCCCGATGCGAGCACTGGTCGCGCGAACAGCGGCCCGATGAATTGTTCGGCGATGCGGATATCGCGCTCGATGTCGGCACGAACATCGAGTACATGCAGGGTCACGAGGTTCTCGTCGAGGTCCACGCCGAGACTGCCAGGCAGTAGCGTGAGTGTGGCCACGAGCAGGACTCGCGCGCGTCCCGGCGGCAGTTCTGTGGGATATCGCACGATGGCCGGCGAAAGCGGCATCGCAGGTGACAGCGTTCGGCGCGCGACATCGAGACCGGCCAGCAGTGAGCGGCCGAGAAAGAACCAGGCGAAGGCGGGAATCGCGGTCCAGCGCAACGCGTTCTGCGCGTGACGGGACTGCAGCGGTGCGGCGATATGCAGCGCGGCAAGCGAAAGCGTCACGGCAGCGACACCAAAGGCCCATCCGTCCGGCGCACCATCGGACATGACCCACCACAAGGCGAGCAACAACGGGGTCAGGCGCAACTCGCGTTGAATGATCGTCCTCCGGGTCGGGTGGGAGCCAGTTCGCAAGTTAGCCTGCGCGCGTGTGCGCGCGTAACTTCGCCGGACCAACCCTTCAAAGCTCAAACGCCGCCGGCCTGAATGACCGACGGCGTTGCTCAGCCTGTTGCCACCTGCTCCACGCGCTCCAGGACGCGCAGCAGGTTGCCGCTCCAGATCTTCGCGATCTGCTCCTCGGTGTAGCCACGTCGCACAAGCTCCAGCGTCACGTTGAAGGTCTCGCTGGCGCTCCGCCAGCCCTCAACGCCGCCACCGCCATCGAAGTCGGAGCTGATGCCGGCATGATCAATGCCGATGCGCTTGACGACATAGTCGATGTGGTCGGCAAAGTCCGACACCGTGGCGGCCGGATCAGCGGGATAGCGACGCGCGGTGATGTCTTCCTGCTTCGCGAGGAACTCGTTCCGCCGAGCGTCGGGCAGCGCCGCGATCGCCGCTGAGACCTCGCGATTGTTCATGGTGGTGATTCCGAACTCCTTGCGCAGTGTCTCGATCGCGGCCTGTCGCTGCGCGTTCTTCTCGGCGTCGCACTTCACGTAGCTGTTGAACGCCACGAGCTGCACCACGCCGCCGTTCTTTTTCATGGCATCGAGCTGCTCGTCATCGAGATTGCGGCTGTGATTGCAGATCGCTCGCACGCCCGAGTGTGATGCGATGATCGGTGCGCGCGAGAGCTCCACCGTCTGCAGCATGCTCGCCTTGGACGGATGCGAGATGTCGATCATGATGCCAATCCGGTTCATTTCGGCGATCACCTGCCGGCCAAGCGGGCTCAAGCCGTTGTGCAGCCAGACATTGTCGCGTTCACCGGTGTTCGAGTCGGAGAGCTGACTGTGCCCGTTGTGCGCGAGCGACATGTAGCGTCCGCCCAGATCGTAGAAGCGCTTCACGTTGGTGATGTCGGCGCCCACCGGAAAGCCATTCTCGATGCCAATGAAGATCACCTTGCGGCCGCTGGCATGGATCGCGCGCGCTTCGGCGGCGGTGCGCGCGAGGCCAACGCGCGTGGGCGCGAGCGTGTCCGCAAGGCGGTGCACGGCCGCGAACTTCTCGAGCGCTGTTTCGCGTGCGCTCGCGAATCCTTCGGCGTTGAGCTGTGCCGACTGACCCACGTACACGATGAGAAACGCCGCGTCGAGTCCGCCTTCTTCCATCTTGGCGACATCGACCTGGGTGCGCGGCAGCTTGCTCGCGTAGTTGGGTGCGCCGGTTTGGAAGTTGGCCGGACTGATGTCCACGTGCGTGTCGAGCGTCATCACGCGATCGTGGATGGCGCGGGCGCGGGCCACCATCGCCGGGTCGTCAGAAGGACGCGGCTGCGCCTGGAGCATGCCGGGCTGCGACAGGATGACCGAGGAGAAAAGCGCGACGGCGAGCCCGAACGAAGCCGACCGCCGGGGCACGGGTGCGTTGGTGCGGGCCGGAAAGGCCGTGGTGCGGGCGCCGGATCGAATCGTGTGGGACATGGGACCGTTCGAAATGGGAATCGGGGAGGTGCTAGCTGCCACACAAACTACGTACCCGAATCCGGTCGCGTTGTCGCGGGTAGGCCCCGCATATTGAGGGAACTGACCCCCACCACGGAGTGCACCAGCGCCATGCCTGCCCACCTGCTCTCTCAGTCTTCGCTTCCGGCCGTTCGATCCCGCGTCTCGCACCGTTCCTGCACCCGCGCCGCCGGGGCCGCCGCCGTCGCACTCGTGGCCCTCATGCCGACGGGCTCAGTCGCAGCGGCGCAGGCACAGCCACCCGCTCCGGCATCCACGCCCGCGCCACCCGCGCCCGTCAAGTTCGCGCGATACGCGCACGTCGCGAACGATGGACGCATCGCGTTTACCTACCAGGACGACATCTGGTTGGCCGACAGTGACGGGAGCAATGCGCGTCGTCTGACGGCGCACGTTGCCCGCGACTATATGCCGCGCTTCTCACCCGACGGACGCTGGATCGCGTTCACGAGCAATCGACTTGGCAACAACGACGTATACGTGATGCCGGTGAGCGGGGGCGAGCCAAGGCAACTCACCTGGCACAGCGGTGATGATCAGGCGCTGTACTTCACGCCCGACGGA
>JBBQNT010000017.1:0-29099 GCA_038330215.1 Gemmatimonadales bacterium | reverse complement strand
GTAACGTCCCGCGGATGGCCCCCGGAATTAGAGGCTCACACCCTCACGCCAGCTGGGGGAGTTTGAGGTGGCCACAGATGGGGGATTTTGGGTGGCCGCCGGGGTCTTTACCGCAGCCGGATTGCCCAAGCCGGATATCAGCATCCTGAGCGACCAGTTCCTCGCCGAAGTGCGTGGCCTCAAGCACAAGAACGTAGCCGCAGAGTTACTCGAGAAGCTGCTCAAGGACGAACTCAAAGTCCGCTCCAAGCGCAACCTCGCGCAGGCGCAAGTCTTTTCCGAGAAGCTCAAGAAAACGCTCAACGCGTATCACAATCGCGCGATCTCCACGATGCAGGTCATAGAGGAGCTGATCAAACTCGCCAAGGACCTCGACGCTGCCACGAAGGCCGGCGCGGAGATGGGCCTCACCGAAGATGAAAAGGCGTTCTACGATGCGCTCGCTGCGAATGACTCTGCGGTCGTTGCGATGGGCGACGAGAAGTTACGGGTGATCGCCGCAGAACTGATCACGCAGGTGAAGAAGAGTGTCACCATTGACTGGACGCTGCGCGAGAGCGCGCGGGCCAGGATCAAGGTGATGGTGAAGCGGATCCTCAATAAGCATGGCTACCCGCCGGACTTGCAGGCGGATGCGGTCAAGACTGTGCTTGCGCAGGCGGAGTTGCTTTGTGCGGAGTGGGTTTGAGTCCCTCCGCGCGGGGTCATCACCATCTCAGCCATGGTTTGACGGGCGGTCGGGAGAAGTCAATCGGCGAGTGAGCGCCGGAGGAGTGCTGGAGTCGCGGCAATGTGTGCGTCTACCGTCCAAGCTCGCAAACGATCATCCGAGCGCTCATGTTCGCAGAGCTCACGGTCTCGATCGAGGTCCGCGAGACGATTTCTTTCGCCATGTCTCGAACTCGAGCGGTACGCATTCGTGATCGAAAGACGTTCCCATCGGAGAACACATCGGTCCACGACGACGATTTACCCCGGTACGCGTCAACGAAGATCAGCGTGCAGCTTCCCATCTTCTCTGAGAGCTCCCGAAGTTCGAGCAGTCGAATGATGTCCTGCTCGACTTCCCACGGACTTGGTCCATTGTGACCGATCGCCTTCAGGTGACGAGCGAGATCCCTTCCCACCACGCATTCGGCGCGCATGTAGTCCGTACGGTTGGACTTGATCTCGCAAACGTGGACGGTGCCGTCGAGGGAAGCGATGAGATCAGGTCTGGCGTTCGCCAGCAGTGAGTTCTCGGGAAGCGGCAGGATTTTTCGGAGCAGCTTGCCGCGGGAGACATTCGAGGCACCAAACCGAGCTTCTGCCAACTCACGGAACAGCGACTCCAGCAGATGCTCCCGAACATTGCGTCCGTCGGCCGCTTCTCTCGGCCTGCATAGCGAGTAAAGGAAGTCGCCCGTCGAAAGTCGGGCGCGCAACTCGGGAATCGGCCACACAGACTCACTCGAGATCGAGACTTGGTGCACGCGAGAAGTCTCGTGATTGGACCAGACTTGCTGATCGAAGGAAAAGAACTTCGACAGGGAGAGCTGACCACGGACGTTTCGCGCGACAGACCCCGGTTCCTGCAGCGCCGCCTCAATCTGTGCACGCTCCGCGCGATGAATGCTGGTCGCATTCAGATTCTCGTCGAGTACCACCAACAGCACGGCGTCGAAGTCATGTCGCAGATCGATCTTACCTATTCGACTGCGACCCAAAGCTCGCCCACGCACAGCGCGCCCTTTGATCTGCAGCTTCTCCATCGATCCATCGTCCAGAATTCGCGTCGCGTCCCAGCCAGCCTGTCGAGCGTCCGCCATAGTCAGGCCCAGAAGCCGAACTGCCTCAAACTCCGCGATTTCACCGGTGATGCCAAGTGGACGACCCGTTGCTTTGTAGTACCGCTGCGCTAACTGCTTAGCATCGCGCAAGATAGTAGCTATCTCCGAGTACTGCTCCGCCTGATCGCTCACGATTCGATCGCCTTCCGTCGAATATGACGCAGACACTGCTGATAGAATGTCTGAAGATGGCCGCCATCCACCGGCGAGAAATCGCTGATCTCGCCAAGTACCACCTCCCAGGAAACGGCCAGCCGCAGCAGCTTTTGACCTTCGACTCGTGGAACGAAATGGCTTTCAACCCATTGTCTATCCACTTCGCCTCGCTGATCAGCGCGCCGACGCACGACATCACTTATATGCGGGTCATCAAGGAACGCTTCCATTCCGTGCTCAGCAAGTTTAGCGGCCGGCGCCATCACGATGAATCGTGCATCCACAGGCGTCGCAGCAAGCGGTTCGATCAACTTCACCATGCAGGCGACGTTCCGCGCGGCCTGGTTGTAGTCCGGCGAATGTCGCGTCCCCAGCGAGAGCCTGCTACCCATTTTCGCTTCGATAACGACGAACTGGGACGCGTTCGGCGCCAAACTGATGTCACCGCGATCGGTGACCAGGTCGAAATGACCAATGACCGCATCGGCTCGCGTGTAGCCCTCGCGGAAACGGCCGCGAAGGAACGGACTGGTAAGCAGCGCCTCCGAATACCAGTTGCTGCCTTCGTGGAACGAGAGCAAGCCTTTGACCTCGGGGTGCCGCGCGTACCAGTCGACCACCAGCCGCAACAGCCATCCTTCGTTATAGAGCACGGTCGACGGCATCCGCCGATTCTTGCCATGTACATCGCCCAGCAGGCGAGTAATGTGCGCCAGCGACTCCGATAGATTGTTGTCCATGCGATGAAACTGGATGGAGGGTCTGACAGGCTGAGGGCAAGCAGGGCTGTTCGTCCGTTGACGCTCACGCGAATATGCAGCCTGCACCGGAAAGTGGCCCGCGAACGTTGGCGCGATCGCCTGCGCGAATCGGCCGTCCCTTTCACAAGATTATCAGCGCCAAGATGAGCAAGCGATGCATCTTGCATATTTTGCGACTCATTTCCGCGCCGACGCGCCGATAACGACCTTTCCCCGCGAGTTCGCCATCATCACGGCATCCGCGACGACCGGCGAACACTGGACGAACAACGAGAATCGGGTGGCCGACGACTCCGTGCGATCTGAACTCTGCCGACGATGGGACGCGCGTCTGGAGGGATTCTCGCCGAGACGGGCGATGGGGAGCGTGGATCCGGCGCGGAGATAGCCCGGAGCGACGCATGTGCGCGCGGCGCGTGTTTTGAATGACGGCCTATCGACGCGTAGCCTCCCCGCTCCTCTGTTGCTATTGGGCGACCTACAGCAGCTTCAAAAAGGCGATCCGCGTCTGGTACCAAAGCTCCTCGCAGAATGACTCCGCAGATGTCAGTCTGCTAGCCGATCTTGCTCAGCGCGGCGTCTGGCACGCGCGTGTCGAAGGCTTCTCATCCGAAACCGGACACGCCGAGCCCGGTTGGGCGGCTGCCATTGCCTTCGAACAGGCGTGTCAGCTTGGCGAGCGCTTTCACCAGGACGCGATCTATTTCGTGCGTGACGACATTCTCTACGTGTCCTTCTGCGATGAACGAGCGTCCCTGGCTCAGGTTTCTCGCTTCTCTCGTCGGCTCGTGCGTTTGTGAGTTCACGCATGTGTGGCGACCTCCGCCTCACACGTGCGGCTCCTCACCTGGGCATGCAGATCTGCGTTTCGAGCACTTCCTGCACCACCCCCGTCACCCGCTCAAACCCCTTCCCCTTCGCCCCCGTAGCCTCGTCCATGTATTACCGCCGATTCACCTCCACCATCAGCGCCGAAACCCGCTGATCGCTCCGGTAGTGAACACTCGGCACCAACGCACCCGAAAACGGCGTATCCACCGACACCGTGTACCCCACCTCCTCAAACAACCGTCGCGCGCGCTCAAGCAACGCTGCAGGTGTATGAAACGCATCGGTCCCAAGACAGATGTCGGCGCGTTCCTGAGCCTGGTGCATCACGTACGGCAGCGGCACAGCAGGAAAACTGTGACAGTCGATCACGAGACACCGATCGTGTACCTCGAGCGCAGCGTCCACGGCGCGAGTGAGCGCCGCAAGATGCGGATGATAGAACCTCGCGAGCAACGCCTGGCGTTCCCCTGCACTTGGCGCCTCTCGAAGCACATCGCCCTGTGACGTGCGCGTGTAAACCGCGCCCATGCCGCGCGTGGACATCGGCTCCTGCGCATCATCAAGAATCCGCTCGGGATCAACCACCAACCGGCTGACGGGATATACCACCGACGACGCCAGTTCCGCGTCAATCGCGAACAGCTCGTCCGTGTAGCGATCGGTCATGTGAATCAGCTCAAGCTCGAGTGCCCCATCACTGAGCACGATCGGCCTCCGCACGTCCTCCGGAATCACCACCGATGCATGCGGAATGTGCAGCACCGCATCAGGGATACTCACTCCACACCCGCCCCCAACACCCCCCGCCCCCGCGCCAACACCCGATCAAACTCCGCCTCCAGCGCCGCATTCGTCCCGCGGCACCCAGCCACCACGCGCTCGCTCCAATCGAGATACTCAATCCGCCGGTTCCGCTCCCAATCCGACGGCGCGTGCTCCGTCACGTCAATCACGTTGCAGATCTTGTCGCCAAGCTTCACCAGCTTCGCGCGCGGCGACGAATGCGGCGCATGCTCCACCTGCTGCAGCTTGCGCTCGTCTTTGGCAAGCGATTTGTCATCCGTCACCTCGGCCACCACACTGCGCACCTCGGCACCGTAGCGCGCCTCGATCTCGTCAAATGACGTCTTGGTATCCTCCACGGTGTCATGCAAGACGGCGGCGATCAGCACTACGGGATCTCGCACATCACCCACACGCGCGAGCAACTCGGCCACCGACAGCGAATGGTTGATGTACGGCGTGGCATCAGGGTCCTTGCGCCGTTGATAGCGATGTTTGTCGGCGGCAAAATGAATCGCGTCCAGCAATGTGGCGACGTCGCTCATGGCACCTCTGTTTGGAGAATGGAGCCTGCCCTCACATGCAGCATACCACATCGGTCTGACAATGCGCAGCGGCCGCCGGGGGCATTAATCAGACGCGCCCACCCCCCGCGCGCAGGAGGTGGCGCCCGTTCCTGAGAGCGGCGCGATGCTCGCCAGCGGATGGCATCCGAATATCGCGATTGCACCGGCCTTGATCGCGTCGCCGAGTCGATTCTCGGTGCTGGTGCTCATATATCCACTCGGCTGTATTGCAGCATGAACCCAATTCGCCGACTCCGCGAGACCCGCGGCCAAACCCAGCAGCAGTTGGCAAACGCGGCGGGCACGTCACCTCCAACCGTTGCGCCTACGAAAGTGGCCGCAAGAGCCCGACGCTGCGCACGCTCGACCGTCTCGCCGAGTGCGCCGGTTGGTTTGTCCACGTCGAGTTTGTACCACCGCTCACGCGCGAGGACCGACGCTCGCTGGCCCTGCACGCTGCCATCGCCATACGCTTGAGTGAAAAGCCGGCGGCGGTGCTCGCGAGAGCACGTAAGTCACTCGCGCGCATGCGTGCGCTTCATCCCGGAGCTCGGCCGTTGCTTGACGAGTGGCGCGTGGTGCTGCGGCGTTCGCTCAGTGCACTGCTGCCAGTGCTGCGCGACCCGTTGCCGTGGGCGCGTGAGTTGCGTCATGTCACGCCGTTCACGGGAGTGCTCTCTTCTGCGGAGCGGGCGGGCGTGTATCGCGAGTTCGCACACGTCGAGCGGGCGAATCGAACGCAGGATTCGATTGCGATGCGGAGCGCCTCATGACTCGCGAACAGTTTGAACATGCAGTGCGCGCGGCTGGTGCCGTGCTCGGCGTATCGGAGTTGCTTGTGATCGGGAGCCAGGCGGTGCATGGCAGCGTGTTCGACGACTTGCCGTGGGAAGCCGAGCGCTCGGTCGAGGTGGATGTGGAGGTTCGCGGCGACACGGACGGCCGACTCGCCGACTTGATCGACGGCTCGATTGGTGAAACGTCGATGGTTCACGACACGTTCGGCTACTACGCACGGGGGGTGGACGAATCGACTGCACGTCTGCCGTTGGGTTGGCCTGAGCGACCCGCACATCGTATTCCGCAAAGCTCAGTGCAAGCGGGCACGTCGGGTGGGATCGGCGGCGTGGCAACGGACCGACGTTCGCGCCGCCGGTCATTGGGGTGCGATTCCGGGCGTTCGCGCGTACCTTTGCGAGCCATGAACTTGCCGAACCCCCGTCTCACCATCGCCCTCGGCGATCGTTACCGCCTGACCGGCGAACTCGGCGCCGGCGGGATGGCCACTGTCTACCGTGCGCGCGACCTCAAGCACGAGCGCGAGGTGGCCATCAAGGTGATGCGACCGGAGGTAAGCGCGGCGCTCGCCGCAGACCGCTTCCTGCTCGAGATTCGGACCACAGCCAATCTGCAGCATCCGCACATTGTGCCGGTGTTTGACTCCGGCGCGGTACAAATCGATGACGAGACGCAGCTGTACTTCGTGATGCCGCTCGTGGAAGGTGAGTCGTTGCGCGCGCATCTCGATCGCGAAGGACCGCTCGCCGTACACGACGCGTTGCGCTTCATGCGCGAGATCGCCGGCGCGCTCGACTATGCGCACGAGCAGGGCGTGCTGCACCGCGATCTCAAACCCGAAAACATTCTGCTCAGCCGCGGGCATGCACTGCTGGCGGATTTCGGTATTGCTCGTGCCATGCGCGATCCGTCGCTGGAGCGGCTCACACAAATGGGGACGTCAATCGGTACGCCAGCCTACATGAGCCCCGAACAGGCCACCGGTGAGCAGACCCTCACGCCGGCCTCTGACGTGTACGGGCTGGGCGCGATTCTCTACGAGCTGCTCATCGGAGAGCCTCCGTTCACTGGAGCAACGTTCGAAGCGATCCTGGTGAAGCGATTCACGCAGGATGCACCTCGGCTGCGCAGTAAACGCGCGGACACGCCAACTGCGTGCGACGCCGCCGTACGCCGAGCGTTGGCGCGTGATCCTGCGGCGCGATTTGCGACGGCGCGGGAGTTCGCGGCCGCGTTCGACGCGGATACAGAAAGATCAGCCGATGCGCCGCGAGAGCGTGATGAGTACTCGCTCGCCGTGTTGCCGTTCGCGAACCTGAGCGCTGATGCCGACAACGCGTACTTCGCCGACGGACTCACGGAAGAGGTGATCACCACGCTTTCCAAGGTTGGAACGCTTCGCGTGATCTCGCGCACCACGATGATGCAGTACCGCGATCGCACGCAGGCGCTCCGCGAAGTGGCGCGTGAACTCGGCGTCACGCACGTGCTCGAGGGCAGTGTGCGCAGGTCGGGTGATCGGTTGCGCATCTCCGCATCGCTGGTGGCCGCCGACAACGATGCATCACTGTGGTCCGATCGCTTCGACGGTGTGCTCGCCGATGTGTTCGACATGCAGGATCGCGTGGCGGAAGCGATCGTGAGAGCGCTCGATGTCGTGCTCACGCCAATCGAGCGTTGTCGACTCGCCGAGCGTGCAATCGACGACGTCGAGGCTTACGATCATTACCTGCGGGCGCGGCAAGCGCTTCACGAGATGTCATTGAGCGGTGTGCAGCGGGCCTTCGGTCACCTCGAAGATGCGCTTGCATTGGCACCCACGAACGTGATGTTGCTGCGCGGACTCGGGCTCGCGTGCTACTACGCCGCAAACACCGGCGAACGTCCGGATCGGGAGGAGCTGCTCCTCCGTGCGCTCGGATACGCGGACCAGATCGAGCAGCATGAGCCCCTCAGGCCGTACAGCGCCGAGATACGCGGACTGGTGGCGACGCTGCAGGGAAACGTCGCGGAAGCGGTGCGGCAGCTCGCCCTGGCCTATGAGCAGTTGCCGGAAGATCTCGACGTCGCGTCGTGGTACTCGTTTCTGCTCTCATTCACCGGGCAATATTCGGCCGCAATCGCGACCTCACGCGCGGTCATTCGCGCGGCGCCCGATCATGAACTGGGCTGGGGCGGCGAGAGCCTGGCACTGCTGCACTCTGGTCAACATGCGGCCGCCGTGTCGCGATTGGCGACAGTGCCGAAGAGCGCTCCGGCCGCTGTCGTTCTGCTCTTCACCGGACTGGCGCATGCGGCTGCCGATGATCGCGCGCGCGCGGTTGACGTCTTTGATCGGTCGGTCACGCTCGACCCTGATGTGTTCACGATCATGAGCGGATTTCTCGCCCGTTCCGTACGAGGTGATGTCGCGTCGGCGCGCCGCGTGCTGGTGCCGGGCGTCGTCGAGGGCCTGTGGAAGGACTGGCAATACGCCGAGTATGTCGCGCAGGGCTTTGCGCTGCTCGGTGATGTTGACGAGTCGGCCCGATGGCTCGAGCGATCGGTACAGCTCGGTCTTGGCATTCACGATGCGATCACACAGCACAGCGCGGTGTGGCGTCCGTGGCTCGAGCATCCCCGGTTCGTGCCCATTTTTGAATCGCTCAAGCAGAACGCGGAACGGTACGCGCGGATTCCGGTGGCAGCGCGAGCGCTGGCGATGACGTAGCCAGCGCGTTTCACGTTTACGAGCGCCGTACGCTCAGCGCCCACTGCTCTCCGCTTCGAGGCGCCTGAGTCGTTCACGAGCCTCCCTGACGGCACCCTGCAGATGCGGCTCCGCCTTCTCCCGCATGGCGATGTAGTGCCGCAGCGCCACAATCGCTTCCTCGCGGCGCCCGAGGTGCTCAGCGATGCGCGCGATGCGCCACTGGCGATCAGGAGCGTACATGCCAACGGCGTACTGGCCGTCGCGGCGGCCAAGTACGCCGAGGGCTCGCTCGGGCTCTTTCGACGCGTCGTACAGCGCGGCCAGCAACGAGTTGGCCGTGACACGCAGCCGACCGTTGAGTGCCGGCAGCTCCATGAGCAACGTGTCCACGGCGTCGAGCTGGGCCAGCGCGCCAGGCGAACCACGCGCGACCGCCAGCTGCGCACGTAACAGCGATGCCAATACGCGCGCTGAGTTCGCGGTCCATGGACTCTCTGGCGGCAGAGGCACGGCCGACAACGCTCGTTGCACACGTTCAGCTGTTGCCGTATCGCCTTGACTCAGTGACCACGTAGCCACGGTGAACTGTGCCCACTGCAGCAAGGCAGGCGGCGTGTTGTTGGGCGGATCGCGCAGCAGACTCGAGAGCGTCTTCACACTGCGCGACGCTTGCGCGCTATCGCCATCCCAAAGCAGCCCCGCCATCACCTCCTCGATCACCTGCCCGACGTCGCTACGATCGGCCGGGCTTGCAACTGCCAGTGCGGGACGTCCGGTGTTCCAGGCAGCCTCACGAACTGAAATCCCACCGATGTTGCCGGACAGCGCGTCTGGATGCTCACGACGAAGCAGCGCCAGAACGGAGTCCGATACCGTCACGGTCGCGCGAAACTCATCCGCGAAGTCAGCCGTTTGAACAATGGCGGCGTAAAGCAGTCCGACTGGCGCGTGCGTGGCAAGCCTGCGAATAGCTCGAGTCTGCGCTGCGGTATCACCACTCCAGATCGCATGCTGAAAGGCGTTGACTCTGTAAAAATCGCCGGTGGAGTCGCGAGCCGCCTGCCTCGCGATTGCGCGCGTGGCGCCCTCAGGATCTCCAATCACGAAGTACAACATCGACTGATGCTCCAGGGCGCTGGCGAAGGACGAATCGAGCGCCTCGGCACGTCGAAAGGCATCGAGCGCCTGCCCCGCGATGCTATCCCAGTTTCCGACGCCAGCCAGTCCCCCCGTGTGTGTCAACGCATCGCCATAAGCGTACCACAGTTCCGCCGTATTCCCACGCTCGGCAAGTGCGCGCATTGACGCGATGCGCGCCGGCAACGCGCGCGGTGTGGGATAGTTCTCTCCGGCATGCGAAATCAGGAGGAGAGAATCGGAGCCGCCAAGGCGATCGCGATGCTGCCACGCCCGTGCCAGCCACGGTCCTTCAAGCGGCGGACGATCTACCGTCCAGCCGTTGGACAGAAACACACGCAACGCGGCAATCGCGAAGGTGGTGTCCACACGATACGCCTCGGCAAATGCCTGCCCTGCCTCGGCGTAGCGCCCCCTTCGATAGAACTGCTCACCCTGCAGATAGGCCGCGATCGCCTCCGACTGCGCCGAGAGCACCGTGCGCAGTCGCTCACGCGTGGCACCATCGCGCAGCGACAGCAGCGCCGTCACAATCTTCGTAGCCAGCGCAGCAACGCTGTCCGCACTGCCTTCGACGCGTGCCTGCGCCAGTTCCTGTCCATCATCGGCACGCAGCAATCGCGCTGACACCGTCAGGTTTTCGCGCGTACCTACGATGTCGCCAATGATGAGCTGACCGGCTCCCGCGTCAACCGCAACACGCCGTGCCACGTCATCATCGAGGTCAGCTTCAACCGATCCGGCCGCGCGACGCCACCGATCAAGCACCACGCGCATGCTGGCCGCCGAAACGTCCGGCACGGACTGTAGCTGCGGTACCATGATGTCGCCGAGTCCTTCGCGCAGATACTGTGCCTCTTGCGCAGCGCCGCCTACGCGGAAGGGCGCCACTGCGATCATGCGCGCGTCTCCCGGCGCGGCATCGTCGTTGCTCATCCACCAGCCGAGCGCGGCGACAACAAGCACAGCGGCGACCACAATCAGCAGCAGCCCTTGGCGCGGCGCACGCGGTATTGGCGTGACCGTTTCGCCCGACGGCTGATCGAGCACCACGAGCAAGGCATTCGCCGAAGCCGGACGCTCTTCAGGGGCCTTGGCCAGACACTGCATCACGAGCGCGCTCAGTGATGCGGGCACCGTTGGTGCCACGCTGCGGAGTGGCGGTGGCAACTCCGTCATCTGCGCGCGCGCCAACGCTGTCCCGGAAAGCGTCGCGAACGGACGTTCTCCGCTCAACAGTTCGTATGCCACCACACCCCACGCGTAGATATCGGCGCGGTGATCGAGCGAGGGATCAGCGGCAATCTGCTCCGGCGCCATGTAGGCTGGCGTGCCAATCGACACACCAACGGCGGTCATGGCCGTGTCGAGTACCGGCGACTGCGTGGCTGCGGAGACTGCTTTGGCGACACCAAAGTCAGTCACGAGCGCCGCACCGGAGGACAGCAGAATGTTTTCCGGCTTGATGTCACGATGCACCACGTTGCGCGCGTGCGCGGCGCTCAAGGCTCGTGCGACGTCGCGCAATATCCCAACCGCTTCGCCCAGTGGCACCGCACCGCGCGCTATTCGCTCACGCAGCGATGCGCCATCCACAAGCGGCATCGTGAAGTACGGTGTACCCTCGGCGTCTCCCGCGGCGAGCACGGGCACGATGTTCGCGTGCTGAAGCTGTGCGGCGGTGAGAATCTCGCGACGGAATCGCTGTACTGAACTCGACGTCCACGTATCGTCGGGCAACGTCTTGATCACTACCTGACGACCCAGCGCGCGTTCGGTAGCCACGAACACGCGGGCCATGCCACCACCACCGAGCTCGCGCTCAATGGTGTGCGTTTCGCTCAGGGCGGCAGCTATGCGGTCGCGGACGGCGTCTGACAAATGGGCGCTTTGGAAGGGTGAACGGCTCGACCAATCTACAGCCCCGCAGACGCTTCCGCGAGCACGGGCCCCTAGCGTTCGCCCAGCGCCTCGGCGAACAGCGCGTCGAGGTCGATCGTGAGTGACGACGCGGAGCCGGACGGTTGCCACTCCAGCGTGCCCGTGATGATCTCCGGACGTTCAGCGTCCGGCATCCACCGCTCCACCAAGCGCGCGTCGAGATCGACGATCCAGTATTCAACGCCGTACCGCTGGTAGCGCGTGCGCTTGACCACACGATCATAACGCGTGGTACCTGGACAGATCACTTCAACGAATAACAGCGCGTGACCGATCTGTTCAGGTCTCACTGGTCGACGCCCCTCAAAAAACGGCAGCACAAATACATCAGGCTGCACAAGCGTCGACTCGTCGAACTGCAAATCGGCAGGGCTCACCAGGAGTTCACCGTGCACGCACTCGAATCGCTTGCCCGGTTCATCGGGCAGCGCGCGCACCTCGTCAGCCGTCCAGCGGCGAGTCTGCAAAACAGGCATGAACACGAGTTGCGCTCACTCGACGTTGAGTCGCAATGGTGCATGAAAGATGGTAAGGAACCGCGCCGCGCAGCCCGTCATCGTTTCCTCGCACGCGTCATCGATTCGCCGCCTCACCACAGTTTTACTCCACCCGCTTGCCCAACAACCCGTTCACCTTCTTCGGATCTGCACTGCCCTTCGATTTCTTCATCACCGCACCCACCAGCACCCCCTGCAGTTTCTTCTCACCACCCAGAAACCGCGCTGCCTCGTCCGGCATCTCGGCCAGCACCTCGTCAATCCAGGCCACGAGCGCGCTGTCGTCACTCACCTGCAGCAAGCTTTCACGTTCGGCAATCGCACCAGGCTCCGCATCTTCGCTCTCGAGAATCGCAAAAATCTGCTTGGCCGCCGTGTTCGACACCGCACCGGCTTCTTCGAGTTTGATCAGTGCACCAAGACGCTCCACACTCACCGGATGCGACGTCACATCACCGCCCTGCACCTTCACCGCGGCCAACACCACACCGAGCATCCAGTTCGCAGCGCGCTTGGCGTTGCCACTGGCCGTGGCCACGGCTTCAAACCGGTCGGCCAGCGCCACGGTTGAGGTGAGCTGTTCGACATCGTGCTTGCTGAGTCCGTACTGCGACACAAACCTCGCGCGCCTTGCCGCGGGCAACTCCGCGAGACCGCTTCGCTGTTCCTCAATCCACTCGGCGCCAAGGACCAGCGGCGGCAGATCGGGCTCGGGGAAATAGCGATAGTCGTGACTGCCTTCCTTGGCACGCGCCGGACGCACTTCGCCTTTGTGACCATCCCACAGCATGGTGCGCTGTTCAATCACGCCACCGGCGCGCAGCACACCGCACTGCCGCGCAAACTCGAGCTCGATGGAGCGCTCAACGCCGCTGAACGAGTTGAGATTCTTGATTTCCGTGCGCGTGCCAAACTCCACCTGCCCCACGGGACGCGCTGAAATGTTCACGTCTACACGCAGCGAGCCCTCTTCCATACTGGCGTCGCTGACATCGGTGTACTCGATGATCTGCTTGAGTTCGCGCAAGTACAAGCCGGCTTCTGCGGCAGACCGAATGTCGGGCTCGCTCACAATCTCGATCAGCGGCGTGCCGGCGCGATTCAGGTCGATCGCCGAGAAGCCAACGAAGCGATCATGCACGCTCTTGCCGGCGTCTTCTTCCACATGCACGCGCGTAATGCCGATGGCCTTCTCCAATCCATCAGCGTGTGTGCCAATCACGACCTTGCCGCCGGTGGCGAGCGGCCGATCAAACTGTGAGATTTGATAGCCCTTGGGCAGGTCGGGATAGAAGTAGTGCTTGCGTGCAAACACCGACACTTCGTGCACGGTGCAGCCGAGGCCGAGCGCGGCGCGGGTGGCGAGCGTGATGGCTTCGCGGTTGAGCACAGGGAGTGCGCCGGGCAGGCCCAGGCAGACAGCATCGGTGTTCACATTGGGTGCGTCACCAAACTGTGCGCTGGCCGCCGAGAAGAGTTTGGTGCGCGTCTTGAGCTGACAGTGTACTTCGAGACCGATCACCATCTCGTAGCCGTCGGTGACAGTGCTCACGTGTGCGCCTCCGATCCCAGCGCGCGCTCGAGCGCGTACGCGACCCGGAACATCGTCGCTTCGTCAAAGTGCGACGCGAGCAGCTGCCCTCCGACCGGCAGCCCGTCAATGCGACCAATTGGCTGCGACATGGCCGGCACGCCAGCCAGGTTCGCGGTGGCCGTGAAAATATCGCTCATGTACATCTCGTAGGGGTCCTTCCTCGATCCGGCGACAAACGCAGTCGAAGGCGTGGTTGGCGCGAGCAGCACATGCACACCGCTCGCAAACACCTTCGTGAAATCAGCGGCAATCAACCGCCGCACCGCCATCGCGCGCTTGTAGTACGCATCGTAGTAGCCGGCGCTCAACACGTACGTGCCCAGCAGAATGCGTCGAGTAACCTCCGGCCCAAAACCCTGCGACCGCGTGGCTTCATACATGCCGAGCAGCCCGTCGCCCTCCACGCGCAACCCGTATCGCACCCCATCAAAGCGCGCCAGATTCGAGCTCGCCTCCGCGGGCGCCACGATGTAGTACACCGGAATCGCGAGCGACGTGTGCGGCAACGACACATCGCGCACCTCGGCGCCGAGCGAGCGCAGATGATCGGCCGACCGATCGAGCAGCGAGCACATGCGCGGATCGAGGGAATCGGGGAAGTATTCCACCGGGCGACCAACCACCACTCCCGCCAACGGTTGCGCAGTCGCATCATTGCGCGCCGCACGATAGGCACCCACGGGCACATCCACCGTGGTGCTGTCGAGCGCATCGGCGCCGGCAACTACTTGCAGCCCAAGCGCCGCGTCATCGACCGACTGTCCGAACACGCCCACCTGATCGAGACTCGATGCAAACGCCACCAGCCCGTGCCGCGATACACGTCCGTACGTGGGCTTCACGCCCACAATTCCACAGAACGCCGCCGGCTGACGCACGGAACCACCCGTCTCGGAGCCGAGCGCGATGCGCGTGACACCAGCGGCCACAATCGCCGCCGAGCCGCCCGATGAACCGCCCGGCACGCGCGTGTGATCCAGCGGATGCTTCGTCACTCCGTACGCGCTGTTCTCGGTGCTCGAGCCCATCGCGAACTCGTCCATGTTCGTCTTCATCGGCAGCACCGCGCCGGCTGCACGCAACCGCGCAATCACGGTCGCCTCGAACGGACTCACGTAGCCTTCGAGAATCTTCGACCCGCACGACGTGGGCATGCGGAGCGTGGCGATGTTGTCCTTGATGGCCACGGGAATGCCGGCCAGCAGCGACGAGCCAGGATGCGACGAACGCTGCACGTCCGTACGCGCGCCTTCGGCATCGCTGTACAACACGGCGTTGAGTCCACCCGGTCCCGCATTCACGCGGTCAGATGCCGCCAGCGATGCCTCGAGTGCCGCATCAGGTGACAGTCGACCAGCCGCAATATCGGCCGCGACATCGGCAACGGGCCGCGACAGCAACGATGCGTCGCTCATCCCTCACCCTCGTCATCCGCGCCTTCCGCCGTACCATGCGTAGACAACCGAGGCACCAGAAAGAACCCATCCCGCATGCTCGGCGCAAACTCCTCCCGCGCGCGGTGCAGTGCGATGGGATTGGGCACGTCATCACGCATGCGCATGCCTTGGGTGGCGTCGGGGTCGAGTGACGCGCCGCCAATGTCCACCTGCTGCAGCACGTCCATGTGCGCGAGGATGCCGTTCAACTCGCCCACCAGCGATTGCACGCGGTCGTCCGCAAGTCCCAGCCGCGCCAGCGCGGCCACATGTCGCACATCCTGTTCACTGACGGACACGTTACTCCCATCCCCGTTCGAGTTTGGCCTGCACAATGACGAGCGTCTTGCGACCGATTGCCTCGTCGTCAAAATCAATGCGTACCTTGGCATCGCGGCCGCTGCCCGTGAACTCCGCGATCGTGCCGGTGCCGAACTTCGCGTGCTTGACCTTCTCGCCAATGCGGAGCTCCGGTGCATCCTGCGACTCGTCTTCGGGAGCGAACGCCTCGTCACCGCGCCCACCGCTCCACGTTGACGGATCCACGCGCTTGCCGCTCGAACGTCCCGCATCGCGTCGACTGCGCCCTTCGTACGCATTCTGACCAAAGCCCGCGCTGCCGTATGGGCCGGGCGCGGTACGGCGCAATCCGCTGTTGCCACCACCGCGCCAACTGCTGCCGCTGCTGCCGCTGCCGAACTCGTCGCTATCACCGCCAAACGCGGTCCGTCCGCGTCCCTCCACCAGCACGCGCTTGGTCTCTGCGCGCTTGAGCATGCCCACCGGAATCTCGCGCAAGAACCGCGACGGCGCACATGTCATGAACTCGCCGTTCCGCCGCCGCATCTCGGCGTGCGTGAGATACAGAATGCGTTCGGCGCGCGTCACCCCTACGTAGAACAACCGCCGCTCTTCTTCCAACTGCGACGGATCCTCGGCCGCGCGTGCCAGCGGAAACAACCCGTCTTCAAGACCAGTGACAAACACGAGCGGAAACTCGAGCCCCTTGGCGTTGTGCATGGTCATCATCGTGACGGCATCGGCCGACGGATCGAGCGCATCGGTGCCGGCCACCAGCGTGGCTTGCTGCAGGAAATGATCGAGCGGTGTGAGACCTACCTCGCCGCCGTCATCAGCCACCACCTCCGCCGCGCCGGCAATGAGCTCACGCACATTCTCGATGCGCTCGAGCCCCTCCTGCCCCTCGGTGCGCAAGTGATCCTCATAGCGAATGGCTTCCACGAGTGCGCGCAGCAGTTCGTCCACCGACGCTTCCACCGCCATCTCGCGAAAACGCGCAATGAGCGCGACAAACTCCGTGAGCGCCGTACGCGACGCCGGACGTGCCCCCGCAATGGAATCCACCGCCCCGGCCGCTTCAAACAACGAGATGCGCGCAGCCTGCGCCGACTCGGCCAGCATCGCAATCGTGGCGTCACCGAGTCCGCGACGAGGCGTGGAAACAGCGCGGCGAAACGCTTCGTCGTCGGACGGATTGGCCACCAGCTTGAGATACGCCATGAGGTCGCGAATTTCGCGGCGATCGTAGAAGCGCACCGCACCGACCAATCGATACGGAATGCCGCGACGACGAAACGAATCTTCAAACGCACGGCTTTGCGAGTTCGTGCGATAGAGAATCGCGCACTCACGTCGCTCCAGTCCACCGCGCGATGTGCGATCGATAATGGTGTCGGCGACAAAGTCGGACTCATCGCGCTCGTCGAGCGCACCAACACGCATGACGGCTTCACCGGCGGGACGCGTAGGCCGCAGTGTTTTCCCGCGACGTTCGGTATTGCCCACGATCACGGCGTTCGCGACGTCCAGAATCTGCGGCGTGGAGCGATAGTTCTCCTCCAGCCGCACGATGGCCGCGCCCGGGAAGTCGCGTTCGAAATCGAGGATGTTGCGAATGTCCGCACCACGCCAGCCGTAGATGGACTGGTCATCATCACCGACGACCAGCACGTTCCGATGCGCCGCGCCTACAAGCTGAATGAAGCGGTACTGCGCGCGATTGGTGTCCTGATACTCGTCCACCAGGATGTAGCGAAAGCGATGCTGCAGATCGTCGCGCAGCGGTTCGTTCTGCTCCATTGCGCGCACCGGCAACACGAGAAGATCGTCGAACGACACTGCGTTCGCGCGCTGCAGCGCGTCATCCAGATCCGTGTATACGCCGGCCACCGCCTGCGAAAACGGATCGCGCGCGAGCGTGCTATACTCCGTGGCGCTCACGAGTGCGTTCTTCGCGTCGGAGATCGCGCTTAGAATCGCCTTGGGCGCGAACTGCTTTGGGTCCACACGCCGCCGCTGCATCACGCGCTTGCAGAGCGAAATGGAATCGTCTTCGTCGTAGATGGTGAACTGTGCCGTCCGTCCCACCAGCGGTGCGATGCGACGGAGCAGCCGGGCCCCGAGACTGTGAAACGTGCCGCTCCACATGCCCTTGGGTTCGTGCCCCAGCTGCCGCGAAATACGCTCCCGCATTTCACCGGCCGCCTTGTTGGTAAACGTCACCGATAGAATCGCTGATGCTGGAATGCGACGCTGCGCGATGAGGCGTACGATGCGCGTGGTGAGCACCCGCGTTTTTCCCGACCCCGCGCCGGCGAGCACGAGCATCGGCCCGTCATCGTGCATCACGGCTTCGCGCTGTGCGGGATTGAGGCCGTCAAGGGTGTGACGCAGATCCACCGCGGGTTCCGCCGGTGGTTGATCGAACAGCGAGCCGTGCCAGACAGAAGTCATCCGTTCAAGATAACGTCGAACGTCGCACCCTGTTCGGTGTCCACCAGACACAGCTTTCCCCCGTGATTTTCGTCGACGATGCGCTTGGCGAGCGAGAGGCCGATGCCCCAGCCGCGCTCCTTGGTGGAGTAGCCCGCACCAAAAATCTTCGCGCGCAGTGCCCGCGGCACACCGGGCCCGTCATCGGCCACGCGAATCCGTGCGCCGCCCTCGCCGAGCGGCGCCGCGCTGATGACCACGTTGCCGCCGCGCCCGCCGAGTGCATCAATGGCATTCTTCGTGAGCACTTCCACCACCCATTCCAGCAGTACGGCGTCGCCGTGGATGACCAGCGGCTCGTCGGGTTGCTCGCAGGACACCGTCACCTTGCACTTGAGCTTGGGCACGCGCGCGTCGAAGTACGTGGCCATGCGCTCGACCAGCGCGCCCAACTCGACTTCATCCTTGCGCGGCGGACGTCCGATGCGCTCAAAGCGGTGGGCGACGCGATCAAGCCGCCCCATATCCTGCTTCATCTGCCCGATCGCGCGCGTCACGGTGGGACTTTGCTGCTCGTCTTCTTCAAGTAGTTCGAGCCAGCCGGCCAGCGACGATAGCGGGGTGCCCAACTGGTGCGCCGACTCACGCGCCATGCCGGCCCAGACCTTCTCGCGTTCGGCTCGGCCGCGCTCGCGGAGGCCCCAGAGGCCGAGCATGAGCAGCAGACCGATTGATCCTGCCTGCAGCAACGGAATGATGGCGAGCCCGCGCACGAGGCGATTGTCGCCGTAGTGAATGGAGCCGGCACCGGGCGCGTCGATCGGTTCGTTGATGCGATCGAGCTGCGCGATGTATTCGCGCAACTCGATGCTGTCGCGTATGGACGGCAGGTTCGCCGTATCGGCGACGGTGCCGTCGGGTGACACGAGCACCTGCGGTACACCGGACGCGCGGAGTTGCTGCACGAGCTCGATGAGCACGTCGCCCTCCACACTGCCGGTATCCGCCTGTGCCGCGTAGATGCGCGAGATCATGCGCCCCTGCAGCTGCGCCGCGCGCCGCAGCTCCACCACCACTTGCTGCGTGTAGACCACGTACCACGCGAGCAGCAGCGCGACGGCGAGGGCGATCAATATGAACGGCGGCGCGCGGCGCGACATGCTCAGCGCAGCGTATCGCGTCTCAGATACGGCCGGAGCGCAGCCGGCACGGTAATGCTGCCGTCCGGCTGCTGATGTTGCTCCAGCAGCGCCGCGATGATGCGCGAAAACGCCAACGCCGAACCATTGAGCGTATGCACAAACCTGGGCTTCTCACCCGGCGCGCTGCGAAAGCGGATGTTCGCCCGACGCGCCTGAAAGTCGGTGAACACCGAACACGACGACACTTCGAGCCACTTGCCCACGCCGGGCGAGAAGACTTCCAGATCGTACGTCATGGCACTTGAAAAGCCGGTGTCCCCCGCCGCGAGCAGCAGTACGCGATATGGCAACTCGAGACGCTGCAACATTGTCTCCGCGTGCGATGTGAGCAGCTCGAGTTCCTGCCGCGAGTTCTCGGGCGTGGCGTACCGAACCAGCTCCACCTTGTCGAACTCGTGCACGCGCAGCAGTCCGCGGGTATCCTTGCCCGCCGAGCCGGCCTCGCGTCGGAAGCACGCACTGAAGGCGACAAAACCGCGCGGCACATCATCCGGTTCGAGGATCTCGTCGCGGTAGAGATTGGTGATCGGCACTTCGGCCGTGGGAATAAGAAAGAGATCGTCTTCACTCACCGCGTACATGTCGTGTTCGAACTTGGGCAACTGCCCTGTGCCCGTCATCGTCGCGCGATTCACCAGCAGCGGCACCCACAGCTCTTCGTAGCCGTGTTCTTCGGTATGCACGTCGATCATGAAGTTCATGAGTGCACGCACAAGCTTTGCACCAAGACCGCGGTAGACAATGAATCCGCTGCCCGAGATCTTGGCCCCGCGCGGCAGATCGAGCACACCCAGCTTTTCGCCGATTTCCCAGTGCGGCACGATGCTGCCATCGGTCGCACGGGGCTCACCCCACGTACGCACGATCACGTTCGCCTCTTCGCCGCCCTCGGGCACTTCATCGAGCGTGATATTGGGCAGCTCGAGCAGAATCTGGTGCACTTCCGATTCCACTTCGGCGCGGCGCGCTTCAAGTGTGGAGATCTGGTCACCAATGCTGCGACTCTGCGCGACGAGGTCGTCCGCGTTTTCACCGGCACGGCGACGCTGCGCCACATCCTGCGTGATGCGATTTCGGTGGGCCTGCGCTTCTTCTACCGCACCAATGGCCTCTCGGCGCTCCTTTTCGAGCGCCTCTGCCCGGTCGAGGATCGGGGCGAGTTCATCGAGTTTGCCACGCCGCCGCATCCCCTCGCGGAGATGGGCCATCTGATCGCGAAGGAGACGGATATCGTGCATCTCGAACCTGGTTCAGTTGGTCGGCAACCCTTCGGTGAGGTCGCGGTAGCCGCAGTTGCGATTGAGAAGAAAGCGAACGGTGGCGCGCCGCGTCGCGGCATTGTAGCTCTCGATTTCAAGCTTGCCGTAGAGCGGGTCGCCAAAGGCGCACGTGCCGGCCGAGACGCGGAAGACGAATGTCTCGCCGACAGACGCCGTCTGCGCGGTATCGACGACAAATCCACTGCTCGGCGCGCGCTCGAGCGCCGCAAAGGCTGCCGCGCTGCGCAGCAACCCCACCACGGCCGATCCGCCCGGGGGACTCAGGAGCGTATTCACGGGGTACAGCCGAAGCTGTCCGGACGCGTCCGTATCGAAGGCGAGCTGGAAGTTGGCCGCGCCAATGAACGAGATCTCGGGACGCACCACGCGCAGGTTGACCAGATCGAGCGCCGCGGGCGCCGACGTGGCGTCGGAGAACGGCGCCACCACCACACCCGTGACGACGTTGGAGATCGTTGCGGGCGAGCGAAATGGGTCGTCATTCCCGCAAGCTGTCAGCGCCATGACGGCGATCAGCGCGCACGAGAGTCGGATCGGGAGTTGCAGAAGAAGCCTCGAGAAATCATACGGAACGTCAACGACGCAGACCCGGTAGCTTACCGAGCAAGACGAGCGCGGGCAAGCGTGACGGAACGCCTCTCTTGACGCCTTACCCGTCCGATCGCTAGCCTGACCACACGGCCACCCGCGGTTTGGGGGTGTGCGCCGACGTGGCACCGGACCCCGGTCCCTTCACCACAGGAGTTTGTCCGCATGCCCACGATTCACGATCTCGTCACTGCACTCCGTCGTCGCGAAGGCGTTGACGCCGTGGTTGTGCTTGGGCGCGATGGACTGTTGATCGACGGGGCCGTCGAATCGGGCCTTGATGCGGACGGACTGGCCGCCCACGTTCCGCCGCTCGTGGGCGCGGCCACCGAGCTCGCCTCGGCCCTCGGGCGCGGCGCGTTCGGTCTCTCGGTGCTGGAGTACGAGGAAGGGTTGGCCGTGGTCGCGGCGGTCTCGGTGGACGCCCTTTTGCTCGTGCTCGTACGGCGCGAAGCCAATCTCGCCCAGCTGCTCTTCGACCTGCGGCGCCATCGCCCGCAGATCGCGGCGCTGATCTGAGCGGCGTCATCGTCCCTCAGTCGATGCCCACGGCCACGCCCGTCCTTGTCGTTGATGACGAGCCGCACATCGGTCGGATTATCAAGACGCGTCTGGAACAGGGTCCGTTCAGCGTAACGCTGGCCGAGTCCGGAAGCGCGGCGCTCGAGGCGCTGTCGCGGCAGCCGGATACGCGTCTGCTCATTCTCGACCTGATGCTACCTGGCATGAGCGGCCTTGATGTGCTGCGCACGGTGCGTCAGGACCCGCGCTGGCAGGCGCTGCCCTGTCTCATCCTCACCGCAGCTGGCCAGGACGCGCAGTATCGCGAGGCCGATGCGCTTGGAGTCGCCGAGTTCATGACCAAGCCCTTCAGTCCCCGTCGCCTGTTCGGTCGCGCGTTGGCGCTCACCGGGCTCGCGGATCCTGAATCTCGCGACGGCCATGAGGTCACGCCGTGAGCGTGTGGTGCGTGGTATTGGCCGGTGGTGTGGGCTCCAGATTCTGGCCGATTTCAACGCCCACGCGTCCCAAGCAGCTACTCCCGCTCGTCTCGGACACGCCGATGCTGCGCGACACGCTCAATCGGCTCGCACCGATTGCGACGCCAGAGCAGACGCTCGTGCTCACGAATGCGTCGCTGGCGGATGCGGTGCGCGAGAGTGCGCCGCAGTTGCCGTCGGCGAATGTGATTCCGGAGCCGCGTCCGGCGGGCACGTGTGCGGCGCTGGCCTGGGCCGCGTTGGAGATCGCGAAACGCGATGGGCGAGAGGCCGTGATGATTTGCGTGCACGCGGACTGGGCGATTGGAGACGTGGACGGTTTTCGCTCGACGTTGATGTTCGCCGCGGACGTGGCAGCACGCGAGCATGCATTGGTGACGGTGGGTGTTGTGCCGAGCCGACCGGATTCCGGATTCGGATACATCCAGCCGGGTGAGACGCGATCGGACCGCGTGCGCACGGTGGCGCGATTTGTGGAGAAGCCCGATCGCACGCGTGCGGCCGAGATGGTGGCGGCGGGATATCTCTGGAACTCGGGCATCTTTGCGTGGCGCGTGGGCGATTTGCTCGACGAAATCCAGTCGCACACCCCTGGAGTCGCGCCGGCGCTGGCGATGCACGCGGATGACCGCGACGCATTCTTTGCCGCCGTGCAGTCGGTGGCGATCGATGTGGGTGTGCTCGAGCGCAGCCAGCGAGTGCTGGTAGTCGCGGGCGATTTTGGATGGGACGACGTGGGAACGTGGGCCGCGCTGCATCGCGTGCGCGCGCACGATGCGCTGGGCAATGCGTCACTCGGTCGCACGCACGTGCTCGAGTCGCATGACAACGTGGTGCATACAGAAGGCGCGCCGGTGGTATTGTACGGGGTGTCCGATCTGGTGGTCGTGGTGCGTGACAGCGTGGTGTTGGTGACCACACGCGATCGCGCGGCTGATCTCAAGACATTGCTCGATTCCCTGCCGCCCGATCTCAAGGAGCAGTAGCCGCCCGCATGGCACGCCCATTGGAGTTTGTCTGCTACGACGACGCGACGGCGCGCACGTTCGAGCCCTTCGCGCTTTCGCGTCCGTGGAGTGAAATGCGCGTGGGCACGCTGCTTGTGCGCGAGCGCTGGGCGCATGTGACGGGCGGTGCGGCGGCGGGCTTTCTGGCCGATCCCGCGATGCGTGATTTCCACGAGGCTGATGTTCCGACCGCGTGCGACGGGGTGCTACCGGCGGGCACGTGGGTGGTCAACAGCCGGTTTGCGGTGTCGCTTGATCAGGCGGCGAGTGACGCACCGAGCGCCTGGCATTCGCCCGAGGTGTCCGTATTCCGCTCGGGCGATCGCGTTGCCGCCATTCGTCTGACGCGCGACGTGCCGGTGAGCGAGTTCGCGGATGGCTCGCTCGCACTCGACACGTTCGCTGATGCCGGATCAGCAGAGTTGGAGCCGCAGCTTCGCGGCGTGTGGTGCGATGAGGTGTGGGATATCGTGCGGCATCTGTCGTCGCTGCTGTCGCACGATATCCCCATCCTCGCGCGCACGCTGTCGTGCACGACGCTTGCGTCGAGCGATTCACCGGGGCTCGAACTCGGCAATCATGACGTGTGGATGGAGGCCGGCGCAGCAATCGAGCCATACACCGTGTTCGACACGAGCGGTGGCCCCGTGCTGCTGCGCGCCGGCGCACAGGTGCAGGCCTTCTCACGCGTGACCGGCCCATGCTACGTCGGACGCGAGACGATCATCATTGGCGGTCGCGTGGGCGGCAGCGCATTGGGCGATGTGTGCAAGGTGAGCGGCGAAGTAAGCGCCAGTGTGTTTGTGGGACATGCCAACAAGGGACACGACGGATTTGTCGGTCACTCCGTGCTGGGCCGCTGGGTGAACCTCGGTGCCGGTACCACCACGAGCAATCTCAAAAACACGTACGGCACCGTGGCGCTCTGGACGCCATCGGGCGTGCGCGACACCGGTCTGCAGTTTCTGGGTACGCTCTTTGGCGATCATGTGAAGACCGGCATCGGACTCCGCCTGACCACGGGAGGTGTGATCGGTGTGGGTGCGAATGTGGTGGATCGCATGCCGCCCAAGGCCGTGGCGCCTTTCGCCTGGGGCAGCGGGGCGCCGTATGCGCGTTATGATGCGGACAAGTTCATCGAGACTGCGGAACGCGCGATGGCGCGCCGACATGTGCCGCTCGACGAGGGCATGCGGCGTCATCTGCGCGGGGCATACGCGCGGCGCTGGACCACCGGCTAGCGCGTGATGCGTGTGAGAGAGCGTGTGCCATGCGCGTGAGCGTGCTCGGATCCGGCAGTCGAGGCAACGCGATTCTGGTGGAAGCCGGCGAAACGCGCGTACTGGTGGACGTCGGCTTTGGCGTGCGGGCGCTCGCGAAGCGTCTTGCGGCCGTGGGGTGCGCTCCGGAGTCGATCACGGGCGTCGTGCTCACTCATGAGCATGTGGATCACGCGCAGGGTGCGCTGGCCGCGTGCGCGCGCTGGCGTTGGCCACTGCATGCGACCGCGGGCACGCTGCAGCACTTGCCCGCGCCGCTCGTTCCGGTGCGCACGATTACGCATGGTCAGCCGTGGTCGGTGGGCGACCTGCGCGGCTTTTCCACGCCCGTGCCGCACGATGCTGCCGATTGCGCGGCGCTGGTGTTCGAGCATGCGGTGACGGGCCAGCGGATCGGGATTGCGCTCGATCTGGGGCATGTGCCGGTCGAGTTGCCCCGGGCCTTCGTCGCCCTTGATCTGCTTGTGGTGGAGGCGAACTACGACACGCAGCAGCTCATGGCCGGACCCTATCCTTGGTCGCTCAAGCAGCGCATCCTGGGCGCCCGTGGACATCTGGCGAACGCCGATACGGCGGCGTTCGTCGCGCAATGTGCGCACCGGGGACTGCGCGCGGTGGTGCTTGCGCACCTCAGCGAGACCAACAATTTTCCGGAGTTGGCCGTCAATGCAGTGCGCGCCGCGCTGCTCCGACGTGGGAGTGTTGCGTCGATGGCACGGGAGCAGGTGCTGGCGGCGTCGCAGCAGATGCCGCTCGGCCCTGTTGCGTGTCGGGGACGCACGTCGGCGCGCGTTGGGCAACTCGAGTTAACTTTCTGAATTTTCGGCTTTTTTTCGCGGGAACCGGTGCCATCCGGTCGCGTATAGTTACAGGTTACGCCCCAGCCGCAATCGCTCAGGAGCCAACTGCATGATCAATACGAGCGCCGTGTCCATTCCACCCCGCCGCAAACGCGGTAGCGGCAGTGGCTCGGCACCGCCCCCGTCGTCCAATAATTCGCCGTCCACCGGTCCGGGCACACCGCCCACGGACCGCTCCACACCGCCGTTCTCGGAAAGCTGGCGCCACGATCTGCCTGCCTCGATCGTCGTGCTGCTCGTTGCGCTGCCGCTCTGTCTGGGCATCGCGCTCGCGTCAGGCGCGCCGCTTTCGTCGGGTCTGATGGCGGGTGTAATCGGCGGCATCGTGGTGGGTCTGCTGTCCGATTCGCAGCTGCTGGTAAGCGGACCGGCCGCTGGTCTGACGGCGATTGTGCTGGCGGGCATCACGGCGCTGGGATCGTTTCCCGCCTTTCTGGTGGCGGTGATCATCGGCGGCGTGTTGCAGGTGGTGCTCAGTTTTCTCCGCGCGGGCGTGATCGGTTACTACTTCCCCTCGGCGGTGATTCGCGGCATGCTCGCCGGCATTGGTGTAATTCTCATACTCAAGCAGTTGCCGCACGCGGTCGGGTATGATGCCGACTACGAAGGTGACGAGTCGTTCCTCCAGCCCGACGGGGAGAACAGCTTCTCCGCGCTGTTTTCGGCATTCGACTCGATCCAGGCGGGCGCGGCCCTCATTTGCCTGGTGTCGCTCGCCATTCTGATTGTCTGGGCCAAGACACCGGCGTTGCAGAAGATCAAGTTGCTGCCCGGCCCGCTGGTCGTGGTGCTGGCCGCCGTGGCGATGAACCTGGCGTTTGGCGTCGTGCTTCCGAGCTGGGAGGTCGCGGCATCGCACCTGGTGCAGTTGCCGGTCCCGGAGACGGCGAGCGACCTGCTCACCTTCATCATCTTCCCGGACTTCAGCGCGATCACGAACCCGGAGGTGTGGCGTATCGGCGTGACGCTCGCGATCGTGGCCAGCCTCGAATCGTTGCTCAGTCTCGAGGCTACCGACAAGCTGGATCCGTTCAAGCGCGAGTCGGACACCAATCGCGAGCTGTTCGCGCAGGGCGTCGGCAATACGATCGCCGGTTTTGTGGGCGGCTTGCCGATCACCGGCGTGATCGTGCGCTCCTCGGCGAATGTTCAGGCTGGCGGTCGCACGCGCTGGTCCGCGGTCATTCACGGCCTGATGCTGCTCGTCGCCGTGCTCACCATTCCGGCAGCGCTTAACTACATCCCGCTCTCTGCGCTCGCGGCGATCCTGCTGTACACCGGCTACAAACTCGCCGCGCCGTCGCTGTGGAAGTCCACGTACAAGCTTGGCATGCAGCAGTTCATCCCCTTCGCGGTCACCGTGGTCGCGATCGTGTTCACCGATTTGCTGATCGGTATCGCGGTGGGCATGCTCGTCGGCCTGTCGTTCATCCTCACGGAGTATTTGCGGCAGCCGGCGCTCACGCGCGTGAGCAGCCCCGAGGCGGTGCTGCAGCGATACCTGTTGCCGGATCAGGCGACGTTCCTGAGCAAGGCGAACATCGAGCAGACACTCGACGCCCTGCCCCCCGGTTCACGCATCGAGATTGATGGCCGCAACACCAAGCGCTTCGATCACGACGTGCTGGAAATTCTGTACGACTTCCGCACGACGGCGGAACTTCGCGATATCGATTACCGACTGGTCGGCATTCCCGCGCTGGCCGCTCCCACTTCTTCCGGTCACTGATTTATGGAGCAGTTTCTCCAGCTCTTCGAGAAGAACCGCAAGTGGGCCGAAGCCATGCGCGAGGCCGATCCGGAATACTTTGAGCGTCGGTCGGCGCGCCAGGAGCCACACTTCCTGTTCATCGGTGGACACGATTCGCGCATTCCGAGTGAAGCGATCACCGGCACGCTGCCGGGCGAGGTGCTGATGCATCGCAACATCGCCAACCAGGTGCATCCGAGTGACTTCAATACGCTCTCGGTCATCGAGTACGCAGTGGAAGTACTTGACGTCAAGCACATCGCGATCAGTGGTCACTACGGATGCGGTGGCGTGAAGACCGCCATGGCCCCGATGGGTCACGGTATCATTGATCACTGGCTGCACATCGTGCGCGAGTTGCAGTTCCGTCATCATGACGAACTCGCCGAATTGCCCGACGACCAGTCACGCGAAGATCGGATTGTTGAGCTCAACGTGGTGAAGCAGGTGTTCCAGCTCGCGCGCACGCCCATTATCCAGCGTGCGTGGGCGCGCGGCAAGCGCCCGATCCTGCACGGCATCGTGTACGATGCGCATGACGGGTTGCTGCGACCGCTCGTCTCGGGGCTGTGGGATCAGGAGACGGTCACCACGGCGCACGCCCAGCCGGTGCGGAGTTATGTGTCGGAGATTCATCATGAGGTGGTGCCGGCGTAGGGGTGGGCGGCGGAGGCGCGGTCGTGTATGTGCGGATTCGCGGGAACTGCAACTGCTTTGACCACTGAGACACTGAGACGCGGAGACAGCATGTATTGCTGCCCGCGTCTCTTGGGTTTTTTGGGGATGAATGTGGTGGAGACGTGCGGCCGGGGTATTTGGCGCCCGCTGTTCTCCGCGGCTCCGCGACTCTGCGGTAAAGGCAGTTCACAACGACAACGGGCGCCCCTTCCGAGGCGCCCGTCGTTTCCTGCAAACAGATGTTCCTTAGTACATGCCACCCATGCCGCCGCCAGGTCCACCGGCGGGTGCGGACGGCTTGTCATCGCGACGCTCCACGACGAGTGCTTCCGTGGTGAGCAACAACGACGCGATCGAGGCTGCATTCTGCAGCGCCGTGCGCGTAACCTTGGTCGGGTCGATGACGCCCGCCTGCACCAGATCTTCGTAGGTGTCGGTGAGTGCGTTGTAGCCGAAGTTCTGTTCCTTGGCCTGACGCACCTTCTCCACCACGATCGATCCTTCACCACCCGCGTTCTGCACAATCATGCGGAGCGGCTCTTCGATCGCGCGCTTGATGATCTCGACGCCAATCTGCTCGTCACGATCGGTCAGGTTCACGTTCTTGAGCGCGATCTGCGCGCGAATGAGTGCAATGCCACCGCCGGGAACGATGCCTTCTTCCACGGCCGCGCGTGTTGCATGCAGCGCGTCTTCAACACGCGCCTTCTTTTCCTTCATTTCAGACTCGGTGGTGGAGCCCACCTGAATCACGGCGACACCGCCGGAGAGCTTGGCCAACCGCTCCTGCAGCTTCTCCTTGTCGTAGTCGGACGTGCTCTTGTCGACCGCGGCGCGGATTTCCTTGATGCGGCCGTCGATCGTCTCACGCTCGCCCGAGCCGTCGATGATCGTGGTGTTGTCCTTGTCGATCACGATGCGTGCAGCGTGGCCGAGGTCGGAGAGCACCGCGTTCTCGAGCTTGAAGCCGACTTCTTCGGAGATCACCTGGCCCTTGGTGAGCACGGCAATGTCCTGCAGCATCGCCTTGCGGCGATCGCCAAAGCCCGGCGCCTTGACCGCGCACACGCGCAGCGTGCCACGGAGCTTGTTCACGACGAGCGTCGCCAGGGCTTCGCCCTCGACGTCTTCCGCGATGATCAGGAGCGGCTTGCCGACCTGCGCGACCTTCTCGAGCGTGGGGAGCAGGTCCTTCATCGCGCCGATCTTCTTGTCGTGGATCAGGATGAAGCAGTCTTCCAGGACCGCTTCCATCTTTTCCGGGTCGGTCACGAAGTACGGCGAGAGGTAGCCGCGATCGAACTGCATGCCTTCGACCGTATCAAGCGTCGTCTCAAGTCCCTTGGCCTCTTCAACGGTGATGACGCCATCCTTACCGACCTTCTCCATCGCTTCCGCGATCAGCGCGCCGATCTCGGCATCGTTGTTCGCCGAGATGGAACCGACCTGCTGAATCTCCTTCTTGCCGCTGGTGGGCACGGAGATGCGCTTGAGCTCTTCGACGATCGCCGCGACGGCCTTGTCGATGCCGCGCTTGAGCGACATCGGGTTCGAGCCGGCGGTGACGTTCTTGATGCCTTCGCGGAAAATCGCCTGCGCGAGCACGGTCGCGGTGGTGGTGCCGTCGCCGGCCACGTCGCTGGTCTTCGTCGCGACTTCCTTCACCATCTGCGCGCCCATGTTCTCGATCGGATCATAC
>JBBQNT010000016.1:0-29577 GCA_038330215.1 Gemmatimonadales bacterium | reverse complement strand
TCTGTCACATCGTGATGCGTCGAGCCGTCGGGATTGAGGCGAATCAGATCCTCCGGCGCCAGCCTGGCCTTGTCTGCACCGGCGGGCGTCGCGAGCAGCGTGCCGTCGGCGAGACGCACGGAAAGATTGCCCTCCGTGCCTGCCAGCAAACCGCGCGCGTGCAGCCGCGCCGACGCGCGCACGATCGCACGCGCCGCCTCGTCGAGAGTCGGGGCCAGCGTCCGGTCGTCGCGCTCGCCTGCAGTCATCGCATCGTGGGCAGGCCGCTTATCCGGCGCGATAGACCACGCGGCCACCAACGACCGTGACTCGCGCCTGCCCGGTCAGTTCCACGCCGCCGTAGGGCGTGTTCCGGCCTTTCGACTTGAACTTCGTGGCATCCACGGTCCACTTCGCGTTCGGATCGAAGACGGTCACATCGCCGAGACTGCCGGCACGCAGCGTACCGCCCGGCAGGCCAAACACGCGGGCCGGCTTGCATGCCATGCTGTCGATCATCGCGGAAAGCGACATGACCTCACGATGCAACAGCCACGTGCAGTTCACGCCCAGCGCCGTTTCCAGTCCCACAATGCCATTGGGCGCATCAGCGAACTCGCGTTCCTTCTCGTCGTAGTGGTGCGGTGCATGATCGGTGACGAGCAGGTCGATCGTGCCGTCGGCGAGACCCTGCTGCAGCGCTTCGACATCTTCGGCCGCGCGCAGCGGCGGGTTCATCTTCGCGTTCGTGTCGTAGTTGCCGACGCGTGCTTCGGTGAGCGAAATGTGATGTGAACACACCTCCGCCGTCACGTTGATACCGCGCTCCTTGCCCCACCGAATGAGCTCCACGGAGCCCTTGGTGCTCACGTGACACAGGTGAATGTGGCCACCGGTGCGTTTCGCGAGCAGGATATCGCGAATGACGTAAATCTCCTCCGCTTCCACCGGAATGCCCTTGAGTCCGAGTCGCGCGCTGATCGCGCCCTCGTTCATGGAGCCGCTGTGTGCGAGCGTCATGTCCTCGCAGTGCTCGGCTACGGGCACGCCGAACGTGCGTGCATATTCAAGCGCGGTGCGCATGAGTTGCGCGCTCTGCACCGGATAGCCGTCGTCGCTGAACGCCACTGCGCCCGCACTCACCATCTCGCCCATTTCGGCGAGCGTCTCGCCCTTCGAGCCGACGGAGATCGCACCGTACGGGTAGACGCGCGCAAAGCCGGCCGCTTCGCCTTGCCGCTTGACGAATCCCACGGTGGCCTGATTGTCCGTGGTCGGACGCGTGTTCGGCATGGCACACACGGCACTGAAGCCGCCGGCGGCGGCCGAATGCGCACCGGACTTGATCGTCTCGACGTCTTCGCGTCCCGGCTCCCGCATGTGCACGTGCACATCGATCATGCCCGGCGCCACGACGAGGCCGGCACAGTCGATGACGTCGGCATCGTCTGGTGTGCCGAGCGCGGTGCCGCACGCTTCGACCTTGCCGTCTCGCAGCAGGACATCGCCCACGGCATCGATGTGCTGTGACGGATCGACAATGCGTCCGCCTTTGAGCAGCAGGTCACGCGCCATCAGCGTCCCCCCCCCTTGGCGGCGTCAGCCAGTTCGGGCCGACCCCCGGCGAGCAGATAGAGCACCGCCATGCGCACGGCGACGCCATTGGTGACCTGGTGCAGGATGACGGAATGCGGCCCATCGGCCACATCGGAATCGATTTCCACGCCACGGTTCATTGGGCCGGGGTGCAGGATGAGAAGGTCATGTGGCGCCTTGTCGAGGCGCTCACTCGTAACGCCAAAGACGCGATTATATTCGCGAAGCGATGGAATGTAGCCAGCCTGCATGCGCTCGAGCTGCAATCGCAGGATGTTGAGTGCTTCGGCCCACTCGATGGCGGCTTCGATGCGGTCGAAGACCTGCACGCCGAGTTCTTCGACGGCACTCGGCAGCAGCGAACGCGGTCCGCACACGGCCACCTCGGCGCCAAGCTTGCGCAGGCCGTGAATGTTCGAACGCGCGACACGCGAGTGCAGCACGTCGCCCACGATGCAGACGCGACGTCCGGTGAGATCGCCGAACTTGTCGCGCAGCGTAAGGATGTCGAGCAGCGCCTGCGTGGGATGTTCGTGCGTGCCATCGCCGGCATTGATGACGTTGCTGTCGATGCGTTCGGCGAGAAAGCGCGCCGCGCCGGAGGCCGGGTGCCGAATGACCACCATGTCGATGCGCATGGCTTCGAGATTGCGCGCCGTGTCCACGAGGGTCTCGCCCTTGGCCACGCTCGAACCGGACGATGCGACGTTCACCGTGTCGGCCGACAGACGCTTCTCGGCAAACTCAAACGACACGCGCGTGCGCGTTGACGCTTCGAAGAAGAGATTCACGATCGTCATGCCGCGCAGCGTCGGCACCTTCTTGATCTGCCGTTCACTCACTTCCTTGAACGGCACCGCGGTATCGAGAATGAGCCGGATCTGATCCGCACTCAGTTCGTCGAGTCCGAGCAGGTCCTTGCCGAGCGGTCCGGTCATGCGTGGCAGTGAAGCAGGGTGAGGGTTCGGTGCGTCACGCGTCGTCGCGGTCCGCGAGCACGACGGCGTCGCGGCCGTCCACTTCGGTGAGCATCACGTCCACACGCTGGCCTGCGGGGACATCGACAGTGCGACCGACGACGTCCGCATGGATCGGCAGTTCACGCCCGCCGCGGTCCACGAGCACCACGAGCGCGATACGCGAGGGACGCCCGAAGTCTGCGAGTTCGTCGAGTGCGGCGCGAATCGTACGCCCGGTATAGAGCACGTCGTCGACGATCACCACTCGCTTGCCATCGAGCGTGAGCGGCAACTGCGTACGTCCGACCACCGGTCGCGGACCGATCGTCTGCAGGTCGTCGCGGTACAGCGTGATGTCGAGCGCGCCGCGCGTAATGATGGCTTTTTCCTGCGCTTCGATGATCTTCACGATGCGGTCCGCCAGCTGCACGCCGCGCCGTTCGATGCCGACGATCACCAGGTCGTCGATGCCGCCATTGTGCTCGACGATCTCGTCAGCCATGCGGCGCAGCGTGCGATCGATCGCGCGTGCGTCAAGAAGTGTGGTGGGTTTGGGCATGCGCGCAATATATGCGACGACGGGTCGTGTCCCGGAAGAGACACGACCCGTCGCCGATGCAATCATCGCCGCTCGCGCGCAACGACGCGCCGAGTGGTGGAGAACGCTGTCACCACTCGCGCGGCGTGCTCGGAGCTTCCGGTGCGTCGATGGCGGGCGAGCTGCGCGGCGTGGTCCAGCTGTTGGGAAACGGCGAGAGGTGCCGCGCAGCCGTACGGGCCGAACGAAGGCGCTGACGGTCAAGCTGTGGCAGCGTGCAGGTAGCGGCATACATCGCGAGGTCCTGCGCGGCGTCGAGCGTGGCCTGCGCGAAGCCGTGGCACCAGTCGGGCCCATACGGATGCGTGCTCGCCCGTTCCTCAACGCCGCGGCCGAACGCCACGCACTTGTCGGCCGCTTCACGGAGCGTGCGGCTGCTGGCCAGATGCGCAACCACCACGTGGTAGCCGTCGCGGCGACCCATGTGATAGCTCGGGCTCTGCAGCGACTCGCCCGCCGAAGGCTCCACCACCCCGGCGGCCACGCCCGTGAGCAGAACGCAGAGCTGCGAGAAGTGGCTCCGGGCGGCTTCGATTGGCGGATCTTCCACAATGCGCGACATGTTCGGATTTCCTCGCAGGGGCTGAAACTGAGGCCCACCAGCCGTCATGCGGCGGGCCTCGAGTGACACAATAGCAACTGTGCCTATATCTGTGCCTCTGAGCAAGGGCCATGCCGCACACGAGCCCAACTATTTGCCCCAAATTCGCCGTTCAGACGGGAATTCGCCTCCCGGGCGTCGCGCGCACACCGCGGAGAGTGTGGGTTGCGCGCTACAGGTGACCGGGTGTGCTATCCTCGCAACGGGTGTGCTTCAACCGGCAAACAGGTGCAACTGCTCGCCCACAAAGTCGGCCATGTCCATGGTCTCCTGCCAGTCGGGATGGCGGAGGGACACATAGCCGTCGGACAGCAGGGTGGCTTTCCAATCGCGGCGCGGGGAGCCGATCGGGAGCAGGTCGACCGCGACGATGGCGTCCCCGCAGCGCTTCTGAATGCGATCCATGCCCTCCACGCGCTGGATGCGCCCCTGCCCGTGCGCGCGCTTGGTGATGCAGGCGCAGTTGTACTTGCGCTCAACCACCGGTGAGAAGCGCCCGTGGACTTCCGCCTCCGCCCACCCGGTGAACAGATCGACATCTGACGCGAAGTTCATGAGGTCCACCGTGCGCGCGCCGGGCGGTCGGGCCCCGACCTCGCCGAAGACGACTTCGCCGTCGGACTTGCGGTACCACTCCATGTGCGTGAAACCGGTGTCGAACTCCAGCGCGGCGAGCACCTGCTCACCCATTGCGCGCCCACCGGCCACCCATGGGTCGTCGACGTTCCGATAGCTCAGCGTCTGCGGGCTGATCCACTCGTTGGTGCGCGCCACGAGCGGACGTGGGCGATAGTAGCCGACGTGGAAGTAGCGGATGCTGCCGCCAGCGCAGATCGTATCGTAGGTGAACTCCTCGCCATCGATGAACTCCTCGACGCTGACCTCCTCGATGTGCCCGAGCTGCTTGAGCGCCGCGTCCAGCTCGGCTTGCGAGTCGCAGCGAAACGTGTCCAGCGAGCCGGCACCGGCAATCGGCTTGACAATGCACGGAAAGCCGACCTTCTCCGCGCCGGCCTGCACCTCGCGCGCGGTGCGCGCGGACACGTGACGTGGCACCCGCACGCCCGCTGCACCCAGGGCGAGCTTCATGAGCTCCTTGTTGCGAAAGCGGCGCGCGCGCTCGGGAGTCTGACCCGGCACGCCGAGGGCGGCACGGATCGCCGCGGCCAGCTCGACACCCGGCTCCCAGAGACAGCACACGCGGTCAATCGTGACACCGCGCGTCCACTCACGGATGGACGCAATGGCGGTATCGGAGTTGGTGAAGAGCGCCGGCTCCGACAGGTAGTGTGAGAGATGGTAGCGGGCCAGCTCGGGTAGTTCGGCAACGCCACCCGGTCCCACGCCCCACACGGTGGCGCCGACGGTGGCCAGTCCGCGCGTGAAATACGGCATCTCGCCCGGAAAACCGGGCATGATCATGAGCACGTTGTGCGCCATGCAGTCTCTCGCAGTGTGTTGCGACGTCAGCCGAGGCGGACGCGCAGGGTAGTGATGAGCCGGCGCAGGGCGCGCACGACCACATCGGTCTCGGGGTGTCGCAAAATGATGAAGCCTTCGCCTTCGTAGCTGCCGGTGGGAGACTGACCGGGCATGGGCAGCCGATAATCGGTGACGAGCGGGCCCAGTTCGCGTGTGACCACGTCGAGTCCTTCGAGCGTAGTCACGCTACCGCTGCCCTGCCCGCGAAGATAGGCGGCGCCGACGGCGTACTTTCGCTCGGGAATGTCGAGCGTACCGAAGATTTCGACGCCCATCCAGGCGCGCACGAAATCGATATCGTGGGCGCGGGAAATCAGCGTCGTGATCTGCGCGCCCGGCGGACGCGCCGCGATCTCCGAAATCGCAATGCTGCCGTCGCTTCGGCGAAACCACTCGCAGTGCGACACGCCCGTCTGCATGCCCAGTACCGCCAGTGCGCGCGATCCGATGGTACGAATGTCGTCGTATCGCGGCTCATCGACCTCGCGCGGCAGCACGACGCACCATTGTATCCAGGGTTGCTCGAGCACTTCCAGCGGCGTGGGGTCATAGTGCGTGAGCGAATGCCACACCGGACGGCCATCGATGCAGATGGTCTCGAGCGAGTGCTCGCGTCCGCTGAGGAACTCCTCCAAAAGCAGCGGGCGCTCGGCGTCCGGCGGGTTGTGCCCCAGCCAGACGCCAAGCGCCGCCCCGTCGTTGATGCGCTCAGTGTTGCGCGCGCCGGCGCCTGCCGGAGGTTTGGCAACCAAGGGAAAGCCGACGTCGCGCGCAAACGCCCATGCATCGTTTGCGTTGGTCACGAGTGAATGGCGTGCGCACGGGAGGCCAGCGGCGCGCAGCGTGGCTTTCATGAGCGCTTTGTCGCGGAAGCGACGCGCGGCTTCCGGTCGCATGCCCTCGATGTTGAGCGCCTCACGTGCCTCGGCCAGCGGCACCTGCAGCTGTTCGTATGCGCCAAAGAGTCGGTGAATGCGGCCGAGTCTCGATTGCAAGGCGCGCGCGGCAGCGTGCAGTTCAGCCGGATCGGTGACGTCCCGCACCTGCCAGTGACCCGCAAGCTGCTGCCCCAGCACTTGCGGCAGGTCGGCCAGCGCCTGCTGGGCAATCACGGCGACGCGCACCCCGGGCAGCGAGACCGCCGCCTCGATCATCTGCGTGGCGGCGGGTGAAAAGAACGGGCAGGCGAAGATGACTGTCGTCACGGAGCGCAGGTGAGAGCGCAGGCGGAAGCGCCGGTCCGACCGCCGGAGAGAGCACCGGCATGACGCGGCAGGAGCAGGAGCGCGAAATCCTGCACGGGCGTGACCGCGGTGTCAACCAGCGTGCGGCGTCATCGCGAAGTCAATGGTTGGCCATCGCGAGCTTATCGCGAGGTCCTCTCCAGATCACCGACCCGTCATGCAGTACCAAAGTGCCGCATCGAGCTTCTGCTCGGCCTTGGCCGTCCCGCTCTGGACGGTAACGGTTACCTGCGAGTCTTGTGGCGGCGCCGTATTGGTGGTGCAGCGCGAGAGCTTGGTGGCGCGGAACTCGCCATCGGCGTCGCTCTGCGCTGTGCCGAGATCGAGCGCGGCGGTGGTTCCGGGAGGCGGGCTGGCGGACATCACGAGGCGGGCTCGCGCCGGCCACTTCGTGCCGCTCAGTGCCAGCTTGGCGCCTTGCATGGTTCGTTCGCCCTCGACGACGAGTTCCGGCGCCTGGGCGGCTGTGCCGCTCGCGGCAATGACCACGCTCGCACAGAGCATGAACACGCCCAGCGTAATGGCGACGAGGAGGGCAACGCGCCACTGCGTGGAGCGCTGGTGGGATGTACGGGTGTGGGGAGCCACTACGTCACTCCTGCGGAGGCAGTCCGCGAACGGGACGGCGCTTCAATGCGCGTCTCACGTCTTTTCATATTGGCGGCAGCGGGCCGGCCCGCGCAACCGGCAGCGGGACGACTGGCGCGATAGTGATGTGACGTGTGTGACAAAAACACAAACCCCGCACCGACCGAATGGTCGCTGCGGGGCCTACGGATGGGGCGAGATTCGAACTCGCGAGAGCCTTGCGACCCCACACGCTTTCCAGGCGTGCGCCTTAAACCACTCGGCCACCCATCCCAACCTGCGGATGTGCTGGTACCAGCTTGGAAACTACGGACAGGGTGAGATTCGAACTCACGATACCCTTGCGGGTACGCCGGTTTTCGAGACCGGTGCCTTCAACCACTCAGCCACCTGTCCTGCGTTGTGTAGCAACAACTTAGCGCGTTTTGACCACTCAGCAACACGGCCAGATTGCGCAACGGTTGCGCACGACGCGAGGATGGCGTGACTGGAACCGAAACCTCGCCTCACGACGTAGCCATGCAGAATAGCGTGCAGGCGGCCAGCGCTCAAGGGGCGCAGCAGGGTCGGGCACGCGGCCGGCTGTGCATGGCCCGAGCGCCAGGAGCCCTCCTGCGCATGTCCATTTGGTGCATTGATGCTGCTGTGGGGTATGGACAAGTTCGCGAATCCGGTGCACGAGGTGCCCATCATTGTGGCTGCCGTTCTGATGCTCATCGCCTGCGCGACACCGATCGTATCGCACTGCACACGTGTTCGAAGCACGGGAGTTCATCATGATTCGCACAAGCAGACGTAATTTTCTGTTTACCGCCGCGCCGCTCGCATTCTTTCCGAGCACCGCGCTTGCCGCACTCAACGCCTGCTCCGGAGATGGCGCCATGTCCAACGAGGCTGAAGGCACGCTGCAGAATGGACAGCAAGCTGTCCGCAAGCTCGACAAGCCGGAAGCGGAGTGGAAGCCGGTGCTCAGCGAGGGTGAGTACGACGTGCTGTTCAACGAAGCGACCGAGCGGGCGGGCAGCAGCCCTCTGGATAAAGAGAAGCGGGCTGGCACCTTTGTGTGCGCGGCGTGCTATCTGCCACTGTTCGAGTCGAGCGCGAAGTTCGACAGCGGAACAGGATGGCCGAGTTTCTATCAGCCCATTACCGGGCATGTGGAAACCAAACGCGATTTCAAGCTTATCTGGCCACGCACCGAGTATCATTGCGCGCGCTGCGGGGGACATCAGGGGCACATTTTCGATGACGGCCCAAAGCCCACCGGCAAGCGGTATTGCAATAACGGAATTGCGCTGCGATTCGTGCAGGCAGGCGAGAAACTGCCCGAATTGAGAGGCTGACATATGCGACGGCTCTTCGTTCCATTGGCACTAGCGCTCGTGATGGTCGGCTGCGGCCAGAGCGACGCGAACGCGCGTACGGACAGTGCGCCGGCTGATGAGGTGGACGGCAGTCCATTGGCCAGTGTTGCGACCGGCTCCACCACTGCTGACGTCGCGAGCAATGCAGAGTCGGCCGGCATGTCCGGGGAATCGGCTGCCAGCACGATGACTGCTACGGCAGTCGACACCGCGATCTTCGCCGGCGGGTGCTTTTGGTGCATGGAACCGCCGTACGACAAGCTCGATGGCGTGCTCTCCACCACCAGCGGCTACACCTCCGGTGCGGAGGTGAACCCAACGTACGAACAGGTTTCGGCGGGCCGCACCGGACACACCGAAGCGGTACAGGTGGTGTTCAACCCGGCACGTGTCACATACGATCGTCTGCTGCACGTGTTCTGGCGCAACATCGACCCGTTCGCACGCGACCGGCAATTCTGCGACGTCGGCAGTCAATACCGAAGCGGCATTTATCCGCGCAGTGCGTCGCAGAAGGCAGCTGCAGAGGCATCGCTACGCACAGTTGCTGCGCGTTTCTCGCAGCCAATCGCAACCGAAATAGTCGCGGCGACGCCCTTTTATGCCGCCGAGGAATACCATCAGGATTATTACATGAAGAATCCGTTGCGATACAAGTTCTATCGGGGCGGCTGCGGGCGTGATGGGCGGCTCGAGGAAATCTGGGGAGACGAAGCCGGCATGTGACCGCGCAGCATCTCACCGTGGGCTGGCTCTGCTTGGCGGAGGACAGGCGCTCATCGAGGTGTTTCGGCACACGCCGGTGTGTGTACCGCGCAGGCAGCTCACATCTTCACCAGTTCCACGCGCCGGTTCTGCTGCTTGCCCTGCGGTGTGTCGTTGCTCGCCACCGGCTTCGTCTCGCCGAGGCCCGCGGTCTGGAGGCGCGACGCATCGATACCGTAGCGCTCGACGAGGTGTCGTTTCACCGCCGCCGCACGCTGCTCCGACAGGGTCTGGTTGTACGCGTCATCGCCGGCATCATCCGTGTGCCCCTCGATGCGCAGCTCGAGGTCGCCGTGTTCCGTGAGCATCGTGCCGATCTCCTCGAGCGTCGGCGTGCTTTCCGGCCGGATGCGGTCGCTGTTCGTCGCGAACAGGATGCCCTGCGTCGCCACTCGACCATCGCGCGCGAGACGATCGTAGAGGTCGCGTCCGCCGCCGGCGATCCGGATGGCGCCGATCATGCTTGGCGAATCCTCCCTGGCTGAGCCCACGGCCAGGAAGAGCGTATCGCCGCGTGGGAAGACGGCGTTGGGCACGTTGGCCACGCGTCGCTCGTCGAGGTACATCTTCATGTACTCTCCGTCGGCCATTATGCGGACATGGCTGATCGTCTCACGCATCGTCCGCGCGCTGTACTCCGCGAGCGCGTTCGGTCCCTCTCCGCCGACCGACCGCAGGCCGGCACGCGCGAGCTCCACGCTCGGCGCCGAGCCGCGGTACTGGCGCGCGGGGCCGTAGTAGGCGCGCCCCGGCATCACGCGGACGAAGGCGTTACCGTGCTTGAGGCTCACCGGAAACTCGATCGTAAACCGCTCCGGGAGGGTCTTCGGGAGCGGGATGGCGATGATGCCGTTCGCGGTGGCGCGCAGGTAACGATCACCCTGCCACTCGATCAGTTCCCAGTTGCCCTGGATCAGGTCGAAGTTGCGGGGGAAATCGCCGACGTTGTCGCGCGAGTAGTCGTCGAACACGAGGATCTCGTCGCCGGGCACGAAGTCGTAGTTGGCCCATGCGCCCTCACCTGGCTGGGGCGGCGGTGGCGCGGCCGCGGCGGCGGCATCCCGATCGGTGATCGGCGCGCCGTCGGCGTCTGTAATGATCTCGCCCGAGTCGTCCACGAAAATGACGTCCTTGCCCTCCTTCTTCGCACGTTCCCGGCAGCCGGGATCATCCACCGCACAACGAATTGCGTTGCGGATGAGGCGGTCGACCTGGCCAGCCGCCTCTCCGGCGACGGCCTCCTTGGCCGCTTTTTTGATGCGCGTCAGTATCTGGGCGTCGGCGGTGCCAGGCGTCACCCCGAGCGCGGCAAGTACCAGCAGGATGGGAGCGGTAAACGTTCGGATACGCATGATGAGTCCTCCCTCGCAGGTGGGGGCAGCGCCGGGGCGGGTACCGCCGAGTCTGCCTCCTGAACGGCGCGGTGTGAGGAATCCCGCCACTTGCCCTCGTTTTCCCTTTCGACTCGCCACGGCGGAACCGCCACGGCGGAACGCGACCTATCTCGCAGAGGCCCTCCTCGGGTTCGTACGTGCTTGCGCGATCCGGTATGGTGCGGTACCATCGCCCTCGTGGGGTCCTACTGGCCCTGCCGAGCGTGTGCTCTGCTCGCGGTTCGGCGGAGACGGCGCCCGCCTCCCCCGGTTTCCGCACGGATGCACGACGAATCCACCCCGCTCACGACCCTGCTGGTTCGCTGGAGCGAAGGCGACGTCGATGCCTTCCCGGCGCTCATGGACCTCGCCTACGACGATCTTCGGGCGATCGCCCACCGGCGGCTGCGTGCGGCCGGGGCGCGGGAGACGCTGTCCACGACCGCCCTCGTGCATGAGGCCTACCTGCGCCTCGACGCGCACAGCGGCGGCTCCTGGGAGAGCCGCGCGCGCTTCTATGCCTTCGCGGCGCGGGCCATGCGGCACATCCTGGTCGACCACGCCCGCAGACGAAACGCGGACAAACGTGGCGGCGATGTCGTGTGTCTCACGTTCGAGGAGGCGCAGGGGGTCTCGGCCGTCGCAACCGCTGGCGCCGACAACGGCGCCGTGGACGTGATCGCCACCGATGCGGCGCTGGAGCAGCTGGCTGCTCGGCACCCGCGCATGGCCCGCATCGTGGAACTCCGCTTCTTCGGCGGCCTTACCGTGCCCGAGACGGCAAAAACGCTGAGCACTTCGGTGCGCACCGTAGAGCGTGAATGGACACGCGCCCGAGCGTACCTGATGGAGGCACTGTCGGACCATGGGAACCACTGACGAGCTACTCTGGTCCCGCTGGGAGGAAGTCGACCGCTGCCTCGACGCCGCGCTCGATCTTCCGGCGGCCGAACGTCCCGCGCTCGTCGAACGCGTGACGAGACAGGATGCGGAGTTGGGAGCCCTGCTCGGCCGGCTGCTGTCTCATGCGGCCGATGCGTCGCCACGCCTTGAGGCGCCGGCTGAGCCGCTCATGGCGGAGCTGTTCCCGGGTGAACGGGTAGAGCCGGACCTCCCGCCCGGGAGCACCGTCGGACGGTGGACGATTCGGCGGCAGCGCGGTCGGGGCGGGATGGCCACGGTCTACGAGGCCGCACGCGCCGACGGCGCCTACGAGCAGCGAGCCGCGCTGAAGGTGCTGCGCCGCGGCCTCGATACCGAGGATATCGTGCGACGCTTCCTCACAGAGCGCCAGATTCTGTCCTCATTGACGCACCCGAACATCGCGCGGCTGCTCGACGGCGGCTCGACCACCGACGGCCGTCCGTACCTCGTGCTGGAACTCGTGGACGGCGAGCCGATCACCGCGTGGGCGCGTTCGCATGAGCTCGACGTGCCGCAGCGCCTGACGCTGTTTCTCGGCGTGGCCGACGCCGTGCACGCCGCGCATCGCCAGCTGGTGGTGCACCGCGACATCAAGCCGTCGAACGTCATGGTCGACGGGGATGGCCGAGTCAGGCTGCTCGACTTCGGCATCGCGCGGCTGCTCGAGCAAGGAAGCGAGCGCACCATGGCGGGCTCGCGCGCGCTGACGCCGGAGTACGCCAGCCCGGAGCAGCTCCGCGACGGGCCGATTACCACCGCCAGCGACGTCTATCAGCTCGGGATCCTGCTCCACGAGCTGCTGACCGGCCAGCGCCCCCAGTCGGAGAATCCGAGGACGCGCCCGAGCCGACTGGCGAGTGAGGCAGGAAACCAGCCAGTCGCCCGCCGCCTGCGCGGCGACATCGACCTCGTGCTCGACAAGGCGCTGCGCTCCGAACCGGAGGAGCGCTATGCTTCCGCCGATGAGTTCGCGGCCGACGTGCGTCGGCACCTGCGTGGGCTGCCCATCCAGGCGCATCCGGAATCGACCACGTACCGGATGCGCAAGTTCCTTGGCCGGCATCCCATCGTGCTCCCCGGCTCGGCGGCGACAGCGATCGCGCTTGCCGGGTTTATGACCCTGCTTGGCGTCCAGAACCAGCGGCTTGGCGCGGAGCGAGATGCGGCGGAGGCCGCCTCACGACGTGCGCAGGAGACGCAAGAGCTGTTCGTCAATCTGCTGCGCAGTCCGGATCCCTACTCGCCGGCGGATCCCGAGCGAGGCCGTGCGATCACGGTGGCCGAGGCGCTGCGCATGGGTGCGGTTCGCGTCGATGCCAATCCGGACGCAGACCCAACGCTCCGTGCCTCGCTGCTGTCGACGATCGGCGGCGTCTTCAACAGTCTGGGACAGTATTCCGATGCGCGCGCAGTGCTCGATCGGGCGATCGCGCTGCGTGCGTCGACCGGCGACACGCTGTCGACGGTGTTCTCGACCGAGTTGGGATTGTTGAGCGGAGCGATTCGTGGGCAAGGAGAGCTCGACACGGCCCTCGTCGTGTCGGAGCGTCGGCTTCGGCTGGAGCGCGAACGCGAACCGGCTGATCCGGCGCTGCTCGCGAGCGCGCTCACCGGTCATTCGGACGGCATCGAGCACGCCGATCCGGAGCGGGCGATCGCGCTGCAGGAGGAGAGCGTCAGGCTCCTCCGCGCCCTGGGCGGTCCCGAGTTGGGCATCGCGCTCAAGACGCTCGCCGACCAGTATCGCGGCGCCGGTCGCGACGCGGACTCCGAGGTCGCGGCGCGTGAGGCGCTCGCAGTCCTCGAAGCCACGGCGGGCGTGGATCACCCGAATACGGTGATGGCCAGGCATACCCTCGGGCAGACGCTCGGCGAACGCGGCGAATTCGCCGAGGCCACACGGCTGCTCGAACAATCGTTGCACGTGTTCGAACGCGACATCGGAGTCGACCATCCGTTCACGCTCTCCATGCGCAACAACCTTGGCGTGGCCTTCCTCAACGCCGGGGACCCGGGCCGCGCGGAGGAGGTGTTCCGCGCTCTCGTGCCGGCTCGCGAGCGCACCCATGGCGAGCGGCACCCGGAGGTCGGAAGCGCCATGCAGAACCTGGCGGCCTCCCTGCTCGGCCTGGGCCGACTCGCCGAGGCGGAGGCGCTCACGGGCGAGGTGGAGGCACTCTATCGCGAGGTGCTGCCGCCCGGATCGATCCTCATCGCCTTTCCGATGCTCACGCGCAGCGAAATCCAGCTCGCTCGCGGGAACTTCGCGGGGGCGCGGCGAACGATCGATGGCATCCGTGCGGCGCTCGATGGCCGGCTGCCGAACGATCACCCGGCAGTGATCGTCGCCGACTGTCGGCTCGGACGCGCCTTGGCAGGACTCGGCGCCGACGCGCAAGCGCGAATGATGCTTGACGGCGCGGTTGCTCGAATGTCATCCTCTGAAGGCGTGCGCGACGAGCATCGTCGCGAATGCATCGGCGCCAGGGCGGCGCTCGGCGCGGTAGCGCCCGTCGATTCGTTGGCGGGATAGGGATCGGGTTCGCGTTCAGCTGCATGGGATCGGGCGGTGCCGCGCCCTCTTATCCCGAGCCCTGGAGGTACCGTGTTCCGTCGCCCAACCCCCGTACTGCGCTCGATGCGCGGTGTCAGCCTCACCGCCATGCTCGCCGTGACGCACGCGCTCGTGCTCACGCCGACGAGCGGCCACGGGCAGCTCGTGATTGCCGCCGGGCTGAACTACGACAGCACGGTGGAGCTCGATCCGGCGGGCGCCGGATCGATGTTCGACCGCGCACCCGCCGACGTCGGCGCCGACGTGCTGCTCCAGCGCGCGGGGCGGGTGCGACAGGCAATAGGGCGCACCACCGAGGTCGTGGTCCACGTCTTTCGGATGCGGGGCGCCGAGGTGGTGGAGCGGGCCAGTTCGCGGCCATTCCTAATGAGCGCGGGGCAGCAAGTTCGCTTGGGCGAGGTGCTGCCGCGCGAGGCCGCCGGGTGGCGCACTATTCGCGTGCGACAGAGAGACGTCTTCCCCGCCTCCCGCGCCATTCCTGCCGCGACCGGGAGCGACGATCCCGGGCGGTTCGTGACGAACGGCGTCTTCTTCGATAGAGCGCTGGACTGGGGCCGCCGTAATGCGCTCTACATTATTGCGGTGCCGTCACGCCCGCAGGAGGGCGCACAAGCGCGCCCGCTGTTGCTGCTCGGCGCACCCTGAGCGACACAACGGCTGCTGCTCGGCGACGGCAGCAGTGCCGGAGGCGCCGAATCCGGGAGCTCGCCCGCACGATCAGGGAGCGCGGGCGTCCGGCTTGCCTTCTCGGCGGTTGTTGTAGATGCGTGTGGTGGGGTAGGCGAAGTCCACGTCGTCCCACTGGGCAACCTGACGCAACACGTCTTCCCAGATGGCCTGCGACACTTTCCGCGCGCCTCTCACGGGTGTGAGCGCGCGAATCGTGAGCACGACGCCGTCATCGTTCACGGAGGTGAACACGTTCGCGTCCGCGTCGATCGGACCCATGGTGTAGCGAACGCGCATGCTGCGCTGGAATTCGGTGGTGTGGATGGCGTGTCGCTCGGCGATTTCGATAAACGCCTGCTTGGCCTTCTCCCAGTTGCTCTCGAAGGTGACCACCACCGGGAGTTCAGACCACAAATACGGGAAGCCATCGGACGCGTTGAACTGCGGCGTATTGAAAATGGTAGCGTTGGGAATGTGCACAATGCGACCAGTCGGTTGATCAGCCGAAAAACGTCCGCGAATCTCCAGCAGCGAAAACTGAAAGAGACGCATGTCCACCACGTCACCAGCAATATCGTTGATCTGGATGCGATCGCCGACGCGAAACGGTCGGCGCCACAACAACAGCAGAAAGCCAGCCATGTTGGTGATCGGCTCGCGCAGGGCGAGCGCCAGCCCGGCTGAGAGCAAGCCGAGAAACGTGCCGAGCTGCCCAATGCCGGACACCCACAATCGTCCGATCAGTAAAAACCCAACCGCGACCAGGGCGTAGTTGACGCTGCGCACCAAACGGTACTGCGCCGTGGCGTCGCCGATGCGAGCCCGCACCGTGCGCGAGGCAATGACGCGGATCGCCACGAGGGCCGCGATCAGCACAAGCGTGCTGAGCAGTCGATCGCGGAGCTCGGGCGTGATTACCGGAAGGTCATTGAGCATGCTGCACGATCAGTGCAAAACTGCTCGGCGTCAATCAAACAACGCGCGATACTGTCCGTAGCCGGCCGTTTCGAGGGACTCCGCGGGAATGAAACGCAGGGGCTCTCCCGCCGTACCGGGACTGGCACTACTGTCACCCGATGAACCTGCTCGATGTCGCGACCGACCCCCGAACGCTGACCCTGGCTGTCGCCCTGGTCACCCTCGGGCTGTTCGTCTGGAATCGACTCCGGCTCGACGTGGTGGCGCTCATCGCCATGACCTCGCTGATGCTGCTCGGGGTGGTGACCCCTGCGCAGGGGATCAGTGGCTTCGCGAACGAGGCCGTCATCACGGTGGCGGCCATGCTGGCGATGTCCGCGGGGCTGCTCCGCACCGGTGCCGTCGACGACCTGGGTCGCTGGATCCAGCGCGCGTCCGGGAAGAGCGAATTCCGGCTCCTCCTGATCGTCGTCGCCGTCGTGATCCCGGTCTCGGCGCTGATCAACAACACGGCGGCGGTGGCGGTGCTGCTCCCGGTCGTGGTCGGCGTGTCCCGCAGTATGGACGTGGCGCCGTCCCGGGTTCTGATGCCGCTTTCCTTTGCCGGGCAGATGGGCGGCACGCTCACCCTCGTGGGCACCTCCACGAACCTGCTGGTGGCCGGCCTCGTGCTGGACCTCGGCATGGACCGAATCGGCCTGTTCGAGATCACGCCGCCCGCCGCCATCCTGGCCCTGGCCGGGGCGGCGTACCTGCTCACGCTGGGCCGCTGGCTGACTCCGGAGCGCGAAAGTCCCCGGGACCTGGTGGACGCGTACGACCTTCGGAAGTACCTGGGGTCCTTCCGCGTGCTCGAGAGTTCGCGCCTCGCCGAGAGCACGCTGGCCGAAAGCCGGCTAGGTGAACGGGAAGGGATCCTCGTGGTGGGAATCCGCCGCGGGAAGCGCAACATCCGGGGGATCGGAGGGGCAACGAAGATCCTGGCGGGTGACGAGCTGCTTGTGGAAGGCTCGGTGAGCGACGTGGCTCGATTCACCGAGAAGGAGGGGCTCGAGGTCGCGACGGAGGAACCGGTCTGGGACTTCCCGCCAAGCCGCCCAATGGGCCCGGGCGGACCGGTCGGCCCCGGGGACGAAACGCCGGGCTCGAGGGAAGGCGCGCAGGTCGGGACGGACCGTGGAAACAAGGATGAGAAAGCAGATGAGAAGGATGGCCGGATCCTCGCGGAACTCCTCGTGCAGCCCAGGGCTTTCGCCGATCAGCAGCCCCTGGGGCTCCTGGCGCTGAACTCCCGGTGGGGCATCACGGTGCTCGGGCTCCAGCGCCGCGGACGCCCCCTGAGGCGAGCCCTGGCGAAGACACCACTCAAGGCGGGAGATCTCCTGCTGGTGGAGGGCACCGCCGAGCAGCTTCAAGCAATCCACAAGGGCGGGGACTTCTCGCTCCTGGGTTCCGTCGAGGTTCCGGCACGGCGACGACACCTGCGGTGGGTCGCGATCGGCATCCTCCTGGCCGTGGTGGGGCTCCCCGCCGTAGGAGTACTCCCCATCGTGGTGACGGCAACCACGGGGGTCGTGGTCATGTTCCTGACCGGGTGCCTCACTCCTCAGGAGGCCTACGTGGAAATGGACTGGATGGTCCTGGTCCTCCTGAGCGCGATCCTTCCCCTCGGCATCGCCATGCAGGAGACCGGGACCGCCGAACTGCTGGTGAGCGTGGCGCTGAGCCCTGTCGGGGATGTGAGCCCGCTGATCGTGCTTGCGGCGTTCTACGTCATGACGAGCCTGCTGACCGAGGCCATAAGCAACAACGCCGCTGCGGTCGTCATGACGCCCCTGGCCGTGGCGTCTGCGGCGACGCTGGGCTTCTCGCCCCTTCCGCTGGTCGTGGCCGTCATGTTCGCGGCCTCGAACTCCTTCCTTACCCCCATCGGGTATCAGACCAACACGTTTATCTACGGCCCCGGAGGCTACCGCGTCCTCGATTTCGTGCGGGTGGGCGGGCCCCTCAGCCTGCTGCTTCTCGCGATCTCCACGGTCGTGATCCCCATCTTCTTCCCGTTCTGAACCCCGCCGACGCGGGGAGCGGAGATGTCCGGCGGACTCGCGAGGCATCATGCTCATGACCGGTTGTTCACGCTCTGGCTCAATCAGCCGGACCGGCTTCTTCCATGTTCATCTTCCAGGCCGATTTCATCCAGCTTGGCTTTGGCTTTCCTGGTAACCAGTACGGTGACGATAATGGTGGCCACCAGACCGGCGCCAAACAACGACCATTTAAGCACTGGATCGCCGCCGTCGTCGTCGGCCACTGCCGCTTTGCCTGCGGCGCCAAAATACACATACATCAGCGAGCCAGGCATGATGCCGAAGAAAGTGGCCGCAACGTAGTGCCAGAATTTGATGTCGGTCAGGCCGTAAATATAGTTTTGCAGGTTGAAGGGAATCAGTGGGCTGAGCCGCAGCAAGCCAACAATTTTCCAACCTTCTTCACTCACCGCCGAGTCAATCGCTTTGAAGCGGTCGCTGTCACCCCAGCGTTTCTCCACCGCATCGCGCGCCAGGTAACGGCCCACCAGAAAGGCGAGTGAGGCACCAATGGTGGCTGCAACTACCACTATTGGAAAACCCCATAAGCCGAAGGCAAGCCCCGCGGCCAGAGTAAGAATGGCGCCCGGAAACAACGCCACGGTGGCAATGATATAAATGATGGCAAATATCAGATAGCCAATGGCGCCCAGATCTTGCACCCACTGATTGAAGGCTTTGGTCCATTCATCAATGGGTAGAAAGAACCAACTGGCAAACAGCGCGAGCACGGCTACCCCAATCACGACCCACTTCCAGGAAACTGATTTTTCGTCACTCATTTTTACTCCAGATGTTCCTGGAATTGAATTGTTGGAGTAGCCGGATCTGCGCTGAAAGATGGACCTTGCATTACAGCCAATGGGTCTGTCCCAGGCCTAGCCCGAAATGCTCACGAGGGTATTGCACAACGGCCGCTCCGCGTGGCATAAGGTGTTTGTCGAGCACACGCTATGCAATCGCGAGGTGCCGTCCCGCCGAGGCGCCACGACCGGCACCACGCCGACTCGACCGCCCGCGAGGCCCGTCGTGGATCAGATGTCCCGGCCGCCGCCCATGGAACGCCTCGTACCACGTGGGGTCTCGCTACATACTCCCATGACACCGATTCCTATTCCGCAGGAGAGGCCATGACCAAACGACAGAAGCAGCACCTTGGGCGCAGCGAAGGCGACGACACCATGCTCGAAGGGCGAGACATCAGAGCCGACACCCCAGACGGGATCGGAAGCGAGCGCGTGGACGGCGCCATCGAGGGCGGCGCGGAGGCAAGCGAGCAGGCACTCAAGATCGAGAAGCTGCTCGAGAAAAATCGCAAGAAATCCGAAGAGGGCGATCGCTAGAAGGCACCGGTCCCAGCCGTAGGTGCCTAGCTGCTCGCCACCGCGATGGCAGCGACCAGGCTGCGCCGGGTTTTCGCGGGACCCGGTTTCGTGCAGCGCGACCGCGTGGTAGGTTGGCGCATCCCGCCGACTCTTCCCTTTTCGGGATGGAGCCCTGTGACGACGTCGTCACACTTCCCTTCCTCACCGATCGCATGAGCACACTTCCCGGCCGCCTGGCGCGCGGCTTCGCTGCTGCCTTGGGCCTGAGCCTGTTGCCCCTCTCCGCCGCCTTTGCGGCACAAGCCACGGGTTTCATGGCGACCGTCGATGGCGCCATGGGCGCCGTCAACGCCGTGATCAGCTCGGTGTTTTTCTTCGACATTGCGTTCTGGGACGAGGCCATCACGGTACCCCTCGTCGTCGCCTGGCTCGTCATCGCATCGCTCTTCCTGACGTTCCGGATGGGCTTCATCAACATCCGTGCCTTCAAGCACGCGCTGCAGGTGACCAGCGGCAAGTTCACCGACCCGAAGGCACCCGGCGACGTGTCGCACTTCCAGGCGCTCACCACGGCGCTCTCGGCAACCGTCGGCCTCGGCAATATCGCGGGCGTAGCGATCGCGATCAGCATGGGTGGACCGGGCGCGACATTCTGGATGATCTGCGCGGGCCTGATCGGCATGACCGCGAAGTTCACCGAGTGCACGCTCGGACAGCAATATCGTGCGATCGAACCCGACGGCAACGTGCTCGGCGGACCCATGCAGTACCTGTCGAAGGGTCTCGCCGAGATGGGCATGCCGAAGTTCGGCAAGGGCCTCGCCGTGTTCTTTTCGATTCTCTGCATCGGCGGTTCACTCGGCGGCGGCAACAGCTTCCAGGTAAACCAGTCGATGAACGCGCTGCAGGAGACCGTGCCGATCCTGGCCGTGTATCCGTGGGCGTACGGACTGATCATGGCCACGCTCGTGGGCATCGTGATCATCGGCGGCATCAAGCGCATCGCCTCGGTGGCCGACAAGATCGTGCCGATGATGGCGGTGGTGTACGTGCTCTCCGCGCTGACCGTGCTGTTCATGAACGCCGGTGCGATCCCCGGAGCGTTCGCCGCGATCTACAACGGCGCGTTCAACGCTGACGCGATGTACGGCGGCTTCATTGGCGTACTGATCATCGGCTTCCAACGTGCGGCGTTCTCCAACGAAGCCGGCGCCGGTTCGGCAGCCATCGCACACTCGGCGGCCCGCACCGACTACCCGGTTCGCGAAGGAATCGTGGCGCTGCTCGAGCCGTTCATCGACACGGTCGTGGTCTGCACGATGACGGCGCTCGTGATCGTGATCACCGGCGCATACAACAACCCGGAGTATGCCAGCCTCGTCACGGGCAACCAGGGTGCGGCGCTGACGTCACGCGCGATGGGACAGGAAATCGCGTTCTTCCCGTACGTGCTGTCGGTTGCAGTATTCCTGTTTGCCTACTCCACGATGATCTCGTGGTCGTACTACGGCGAACGCTGCTGGGTCTGGATGTTCGGTGAGAAGGCGTCGATGTCGTACCGCATTCTCTTTCTCGTGTTCGTCTTCCTCGGCTCCATCATCACCGCCCGCAACGTGCTGGACTTCGGCGACCTGATGATCCTTGGCATGGCGTTCCCGAACCTGGTGGGTGTGTACCTGCTGCACGGCAAGGTGAAGCGTGAGCTCGACGCCTACTGGGCCAAGTACAAAGCCGGCGAGCTCACGACGTACAAGTAAACAGCATCGCTTGCGCAGGTGTTGACGGTGGCGATCCGAAGCGACGGTTCGCCACCGTTTCTGCTGCACTGCGCGTTCACGCGAACGTGCCGGATCGGTGCCCGTGCGTCAGGTATCTGTTTTCGCGTCGGATCGCCGCGCCGCGAAGAACTCGCGCAACAGTGCGGCCGACGCATCGACCTCCACGCCGCCCAGCACCTCCGGCCGGTGATTGAGTCGCGGATGTCGCAGCAGGTCTCCCACGGACCCGGCCATGCCCGCCTTGTCGTCCCACGCCGAGAATACGACGCGCCTGAGACGCGCGAGCACGATCGCACCGGCACACATGGCGCACGGCTCGAGCGAGACATACAGTGTGCATTCGCGCAGCCGCGCGGCTCCGATCGCTCGCGCGGCCTCGCGAAGCGCCAGCACTTCGGCGTGTGCGGTGGCGTCGTGATCGCGCAGCATGCGATTCTGTGCGCGCGCGACCACATCAGCGTCGTACACGACGATCGCACCTACCGGCACTTCGCCTGCGCTGCCCGCGGCGCGTGCCTGGGTCAAGGCGTGCGCAAGGAATGCGCGATCGTCTGCGGATGCGATCATCGGCCGCGAGGCACAGGCATGGTGCTCACGGCGAAGGGCGCCAGCCGTATTCTGCGTCGAGCAACACCAACAACGCATCCACGAGAGCCGATGCGAACGCGGCGCGACTCGCCGGCGTGTCGCGCAGTCCTGGAAAGTGACACTCGATCTGGATCGCATCGAGCGCTGATCCAGAGCGAGACCCATGACGCGAGGTGTTGTAGCCGCCGTTGAAGTAGTCTTCACCGACCAACGGTGCTGGTGCCGCGGGCGATGGTACCGTGGCATAACCGCGCGCCTGCAGCAGGCCGCCAAGGCTGCTTGCTCCGCGCAGCATTCCCGCTGGTGTTCGGCCGCCCCGCGCGTCGGAGATCAAGCGGGCGATGCTGCTGGTCGACAACGCACCCGATGCTGTGAGTGCCGCGTCGTCGAGGCGGAGTTGCGTGGCGGTGAGCAGATAGCCGAGTTCCAATCTCGCAATGGTATGGGCGTGACCGTGCAGATCGATCACCAAACCGCGCGACCAGCGACGCGCAACATCATTCCTGGCGGTGTCCACGGCCCCGTGCATCCATTGCCACGATGCGCCCAGCGCCGCAGTGTTTCCGTCAGTCGCTTCCGTCAGATCACGGTTACCGTCGAACTTGCGACGGTGCAGCAGGTTTGCGATCAGATGCGGTCGGCGTCCAGTGCGAGTTGCAAACGTATCGGCGATTGCACGCGCCAGCTCCTGCGTATTGAGATCGTTCGCGACCACGCAACCCGGGCAGCTGCGGTTGGGCAGCGCGCTCGGCGACAGCAGTCCTCCATGCGGCGCAATCAGCACCAGTGGCGCGTCGCCCGCCGTGTACTGAATCCAGCCCTTCGCGTCGGTGTAGGCCGTTCCAACCGTGAATGGTCCGGTGGGAATGTCCGGAGCCAACGGGGGCGTGGGGGGCGACGGTTTGGTGGGGCCGTCACCCGATCCGCCGCACGCCAGCAGCGAGGCAACGGCCAAACCGCCGAGCGAACGGCGAACGAACGCGAGCGGCAACCTACGAGGCGCCGGGAGAGCCGGAAGCTGGTTCATCTCCGGAGGATATCGGCGGCGCATCGTTCGCGACAGGTTGCCCTGCCGCACGCGTGACTACCTCGACGCTGCGCTCGAGCGTTCGATGCACCGGACACATCGCCGCGATCTCCAGCAGGCGCGCGCGCTGCACGTCTGTCAGCTCGCCATTCAGCTCCAGCGTGCGCTCGATGCGATCCGTACGCGCATCGACGGAGCGGGGCGCGCGGCCGTCGCTTGCATGGATCTTGTGGTGCGCCAGATGCACCGTGACGGCATCGAGCGGCCACTTCTTTCGATCGGCGTACATGCGAAGCGTCATGCCAGTGCACGCGCCCAGCGCGGCCAGCAGCAGGTCGTACGGAGACGGCCCCGCGTCGCCGCCACCCACACTGACCGGCTCATCGGCGATCAGACCATGCCTGCCGGTGCGGATCTCGGTGCGGAAGCCGGACGCCCCGGTGCGCGCGACCACATCTTCGCGTGCAAGCAGCGCCTCGACGGTTGGTGGTTCCGGTTCGGGCAGGAACCGCGATGCCCACGCTGACACGGTGCGCGCCGCGTACCGCGCATCGCGTCTCCGCGACAGCAGGTGATCGGCGTCGTCGAGCGAGATGAAGCTCTTGGGATGACGCGCGGCCGTGTACATCCTCGCCGCGTTGTCGATGGACACGATCTGATCACCGGGTGCATGCATGACCAGCAGCGCCTTGTCGAGCGTCTGCAGGCACTCGGTGATGCGCGCCGTGCGTACGTCGTGCAGGAAATCGCGCCCCAGCACGAAGGCACGGCCCGCGATCGAGACGCGTGCTTCCCCCGCCGACTCGATCGAGTCCAGCTGTGATCCGAAGAGGTTCGTGACGTGCTCCGCGTCGAAGGGCGCACCGATCGTGACCACGGCTTTCGCTGACGGCACGCGGCTGGCCGCGCGTATCACGGCGGTCCCGCCGAGCGAGTGCCCGATGAGCATGTTCGGGGCCTGATGGTGCTGTTCGAGAAACGCCGCGGCGGCCACGATGTCGGACGCGGTGGATGAGAACGTGGTGCTTTCGAACGCGCCATCGCTTTCGCCGAGTCCGGTGAAGTCGAATCGCAACACACCATAGCCGTCGAGCGTGAGCGCGCGGGTGAGTTCGACCGCGCCCGTCAGGTCCTTCCCGCACGTGAAGCAGTGTGCGAACAGCGCGAATGCCTGCGGCTCCCGATCTGCCGGAAGTTCCAGGCGGCCGGTGAGGTCATGGCCCCGGCCGTTGGGAAAGGTGACTTTCTGCGAGATCGGCTGCGAGATCGGTTGCGAGATCGGCTGCGAGACGGTCATCGGGAGATTCTGCGAGAGTTTCGTCATGGCTCGACTATCCCCGCAGCACGCGAACGGTTCCGGTAGACAGCCTCTGGCGCGAGCGCGCGGCAGATCGTACAATAGCGGCACGATGACCCTATCGCGACGAGAGTTTCTGGCAGGCCTGTCGGCGGTGGGCGCGGTCTGGCTCACGGGTGCTGCCGCGTGTCGAGACGCCGCGCCGGACGCGGAGACGCACGCGCCCCCGGACGACTTGCTGTCCGATGCTTCGCCGTCGTTCGTGCACTTCTCTCCGGAAGACGCGGCCGACGTGGAAGCGATCACGGCGCGCATCTTTCCCACCGACGCTACTCCAGGCGCGCGCGAGGCGGGCTGCGTCTATTTCATCGATCGCAGCTTCACCACCTTCGCGGCTGACCAGGCGGACTTCTTCGCCGACGGACTCGCATCGCTGAACGTGTCTGTCGCCGCTTCGCATCCGGGACGCACGCGGTTCGCCAGCCTGACCGACGCTGAGCAGGATGCCTTGCTGCGCAGCATCGAGGACACAGAGTTCTTTGGTGCAGTGCGCTTCGCCACGATCGCTGGCATGTTCGCGCTTCCCAAGTACGGCGGCAATCGGGGATACATCGGTTGGCAGCTGGTGGATCAGCAAAGCGTCATGGAATACCAGCCGCCCTTCGGATGGTACGACCGGCCGGAAAATCAGCGCGCGCTGCTTGGCCGAGTGTTGTAGACAATCGCCTTCCTTGAGCCCGTGACCATGCAGACGCAGCCAACCGGACGCACGTTCGACCCACGAACACCCGTGGACTTCGTCGTGATCGGATCGGGACCGGCCGGCGCTTCCATGGCGCGAGAGCTGACGCGACAAGGGTTCGATGTGGTCGTGTTGGAACAGGGTCGCGCGTATGGTCCCGCCGAGATGGAGCACGATGAACTTGGCGCGTTCATTACGGAACGGTGGACCAACAGTTCGGCGACGCAGCCGCAGACCTACCGAGCCACAGAGCGCGACACCGCTCAACGCCGTCCGTATGTCGGGTACGCAAAGGCCGTTGGCGGCACGAGCTTTCACTTCACGGGCAACTACTGGCGCTTTCGTCCCATTGACTTCAACGAATACTCGAAGCGCGGTGGCGTGCCGGGCGCAGCGCTGGCCGACTGGCCCATCACGTACGAGGAACTGGAGCCGTACTACACGGCGGTGGAGTGGGCGATTGGTGTGTCGGGTCTCGCCAACGCGGCACCCGGTGAGCCAATGCATTCGCGGCCGTATCCGCTGCCTCCGCTCAATGTCACCGGCCCTGGTGTACTACTCACCGCCGCGTGCGACCGGCTGGGATGGAGCTCGATGCCGGCGCCGATGGCGATTCTCTCCCGTGAATACAACGGGCGACAGCCGTGCCACAACTGCGGCTTCTGCCTCGCCTTTCCGTGCGAGTGGGGCGCGAAGTCCGGCGCCAACTACACGATGATCCCGGAAGCGCTTCGATCCGGACGATGCGAACTGCGCAGCGAGTGTTACGTGCATCGCATCGAGACGAATGACGCGGGACGAGTCACGGGCGTGCTGTACTTCGACAAGGACAAGCGGGAGGTGCGCCAGCTCGCGAAGGCCGTGGTGCTGTCGGCGAATGGCGCCGAGTCGCCGCGGTTGCTGCTGATGTCGGCGACCAACCGTTTCCCGCAGGGTCTGGCCAACTCGAGTGGCATGGTGGGCAAGCACTTCATGTTCAACGGGGCGGCCACATCGCGTGCCGAGTTCGCGCACGAGATCAATGGTCACCGCGGTCCGGTTGTGTCACGCATCACACATCACACGTACGAACTTGATCCTTCCCTGGGCTTCATCGGCGGGGGGGGATTCGATTTCCGCTTCGATGTGCCGGCCATGATCATGGCGCTGTCGCTTCCCCCCTCCGAACCACAGTGGGGCGGCGCCTTCAAGCAACGGCTCCGGTCGTGGTACACGCACTCGCTTCTCTCGTATGCGCATACCACTTCGCTGCCCGTCGAAAGCAACAGCGTCTCGCTCGATCCTGACCTGAAGGATGCGTGGGGACTGCCTGCCCTGCGCACCACCTTTCGTGAGCACGAGCATGACCTGCGCATGTACCGGTGGTTCCAGGCGCAGGGTCGTGAGCTGCTCGAGGCAGCCGGTGCGCTGCGCATTCACGACGATCCCATCAATGACGCGCCGGGATTCACCGTGCACCTGTTGGGCACCTGTCGCATGGGCAACGATCCCGCATCGTCCGTTGTGGACAAGTTTCATCGCGCGCATGACATCCCGAATCTGTTCATCGTCGACGGGAGTTCATTTGTCACGAGTGGGCGCGGTCAGCCAACGCTGACCATTCAGGCGCTCGCATTTCGTGCCGCAGATCACATCGGGCAATTTGCGAAACGCGGCGAGATCTGAGAAACGACAACCACGGCTCGTCGCGCCCGATCCGAATCACAATCTGCTGTGTATCACGGCGTGGAGTGCAGCGCATGCACTCCGCGACTTTCGCGTATCCATCCCACTCACTCCCGGAGCCTTCGATCATGCTCATGACCATCGTCATCATCCTTCTCGTCCTGTGGGCGCTTGGCCTCGTGACCTCGTTCACGGCTGGCGGACTCATTCACATCCTGCTCGTGATCGCAATCATTGTGGTGCTGGTTCGTGTGATTCAGGGACGACGACCGTTATGAATGGCACTCGCGGTCTCGCCATTGCACTGCTCGTGGCGGGTGCGCTGGCACTCGCCTACGGCGGTTTTTCGTACACCAAGAGTACCAGTGAGGCCGAACTTGGTCCGATCTCGATTGAAGTGAAGGACAAGGAGCGCGTCAACATTCCCATGTGGGCCGGTATCGCTGCCATCGTCGTCGGCGGCGTTCTGCTGGTCATTCCCGGAGGCAAACGATGAAAACCAATAGCATGACCGGTGCCGCGTTACTCGCATTGACGTTGTCATCCGTCGGTTGCGCGTCGATGAACAAGAAGGAGCAAGGCGCGGCGATCGGTGCGGGCGTAGGTGCTGCCGTCGGCGGCGTGATCGGGAACCAGACCGGGTCAACGGCGCGCGGCGCGATCATCGGGGCAGTTGTCGGTGGCGCGGCGGGCGCCGTAATCGGACACCAGATGGATCAGCAGGCCAAGGAACTGGAACAGGCGATTCCGGGCGCGACGGTTGAGCGGGTGGGGGAAGGCATCCAGGTGACGTTCGATAGTGGCCTGCTGTATGACTTCGATTCAGATCGCATCCTTCCGGCCGCCGCGACGAACCTGCGCAACCTGGCATCGAGCCTCGGCAAGTATCGCGACACGGACATCCTCATTGTGGGACATACCGACGCAACGGGATCGGATGAGTACAACAGCCGACTCTCGCAGCAGCGGGCGGACGCGGCGTCGCGTTTCCTTGCGAGCGAGGGCGTGACATCGAGCCGACTGCGCACGTCGGGTCGCGGAGAACTCGAGCCAATCGCGACAAATGAGACCAAGGCCGGACAGCAGGCCAACCGTCGCATCGAGATCGCAATCATCGCGTCGGCTTCAGCACGTCGGCCGTAGACCCACGACGCACGTCGCCTCCGGCATCTGCCGGTCATGCCGCCGGATTCCATACGGGATCCGGCGGCATTGTTGTGGCGCAGTGAACGGTGACAGCGTCGGGGTTCTCCTGACGTCACACGCAGGGACGCCTGACTGATCCAGCGCATCGACGCCGACATTGTTCGGCGTTTCCGGCATCGTCGAGGCAGTGCGCACATTGTTCGTGCTGCACGGCTTCAAGCCAAGCGTACGCAACTCGGCGTGCCAGGGCCGATGCCGGTGCTTCCTCCTACGCCATCATGAGCAACGTTCACGAGTGGCCTGTCCTCATTCAGGGCGGCATGGGTGTTGGTGTGTCCAACTGGAGGCTGGCGCGCGCAGTTTCGGCGCGCGGTCACCTTGGTGTCGTGTCAGGCACGGCGCTCGATACGATCCTGGTGCGGCGCCTGCAGGATGGCGACGCTGAAGGACACGTGCGTCGAGCGATGCGGGCGTTTCCGCTCGAAGGCGTCGCCGACGCCGCAATGCAACGCTACTTCATCGAAGGCGGTCGCGTGTCCGGCGCTCGCTACGCCGTCGTGCCCATGTATCGCCACGCGGTGAGCATCGAGCGGCAACAGCTTGCGATGCTCGCCAACTTCGTGGAAGTGTTTCTTGCCAAGGAGGGACACGATGGCGTTGTGGGCATCAATCTGCTCACCAAGCTGCAGTTGCCGAATCTCGCGTCGCTGTACGGCGCAATGCTCGCCGGTGTGGACCATGTGCTCATGGGCGCCGGCATCCCGCGCGAGATTCCCGCAGCACTCGACGCCCTCAGTCGGCATCACCCGGCGCGGCTGAGCTTCGAGATCGAGGGCGCACGCGGCGCGCAACGCAGCGACTTGCCGACACACCTCACCTTCGATCCCGTGCTGCACGGCGGCGACACGTCCGTACTTCTCAAGCGTCCGCGGTTTCTTGCGATCATTTCGTCGGACGTGCTGGCGACGAACCTCGCGCGAAAGGCGAGCGGCAGCGTGGACGGCTTCGTGGTGGAGGCGCCAACGGCGGGCGGTCACAACGCCCCTCCGCGTGGCCCGCTCACGCTCAGCGATCAGGGCGAACCCGTGTACGGTGAACGCGATGTCGTCGATCTCGCGCAGATGCGTGCGCTCGGCCTTCCGTTCTGGCTGGCCGGCGGCGCGGGTACGCCGCAACAGGTGCGCACGGCGCGCGAGCAGGGAGCCTGCGGTGTGCAGGTGGGCACGCTCTTCGCGTACTGCGAAGAGTCGGGGTTCGCCGAGTCACTCAAGCGCGCCGTGCTCACAAGCGCGCAGCGCGGTGAGCTCAGCGTAGTGACGGATCCTCGCGCCTCACCCACTGGGTATCCGTTCAAGGTCGTGACGTGGGGCGAAGCGCGAGAGTTCGGCACGCCCACGCGCAACCGCGTCTGCGACCTCGGCTACCTGCGCAGTGCGTACCGCCGGGACGACGGACGCGTAGGCTATCGCTGTCCCGCCGAGCCCGTTGACGATTATGTGCGCAAAGGCGGCGACGTCGCGGACACCGTGGGCCGACAGTGCGTGTGCAACGGCCTCGTTTCCACTGTGAGCATGCCACAGGTGCGATCGGCGCCGGGCGCGGACCCCGTGCTGGAGCCCGCGCTCGTCACCAGTGGTGATGACCTGACGAACATCGGCGCGTTTCTCGGCGAACGGCAGCAATACTCCGCCGACGAGGTGATCGACTATCTGCTGCCGGAAGCGGTCACGTGACCGTCTCCTCGACCTCGGACTTCGCCGCCGCGGAGAACTGAAGCGCGCCGTTGCTGTCCACATCGGCAACGATATGGTCGCCTTCCACAAACCGACCCTCGAGCACCGCGAGCGCAAGCGGATTCTGTACCATGCGCTGCACGGCGCGCTTGAGGGGACGGGCACCGAAGACCGGATCGTAGCCCGCCTCAGCGAGTTTTGCACGTGCGGAGGGCGTGAACTCGATGGTGAGCTTCTTGTCCGCCAACAACGCGCGCAAGCGCCCCAACTGCAACTCGGCGATTTGGTCGATCTGTTCACGACCGAGCGGACGGAAGACCACGATGTCGTCCACACGATTCAGAAACTCCGGCTTGAAGCTACCGCGCAGCGCGCCGAGCACACGTTCCTCGACTTCTTCGATGGGCGCGTCAGCCGCTTCGAGGATGTAGGTCGACCCAACGTTCGACGTCATGATGACGACGGCATTCTTGAAGTCCACCGTGCGTCCCTGCGCATCAGTGAGTCGCCCGTCATCGAGCACCTGCAGCAGCACGTTGAACACGTCAGGATGC
>JBBQNT010000015.1:0-30179 GCA_038330215.1 Gemmatimonadales bacterium | reverse complement strand
GGCCATCGAACACGGCAAGCTCAATGTGGCGGCCGTGTTGTCGGGCAATCGCAACTTCGAGGGCCGCGTGAATCCACTCACGCGCTTCAACTACCTCGCATCGCCGCCGCTCGTGGTCGCCTACGCGATCGTGGGCCGCATGGACATCGATTTCGCCACCGAGCCGCTTGGCGTCGGGACAGCCGGCCCGGTGTTCCTGCGCGACATCTGGCCGAGTGCCCAGGAAGTGCAGGACACCATCCTGTCGAGCGTCAAGCGAGAGCAGTTCACCGAGCAATACGCGAATGCGTTTGCAGGCGACGAACACTGGCAGGCGATCAACGCGCCGACTTCGGACCGCTACACGTGGAGCGAGACGTCCACATACGTGCAGCACCCGCCGTACTTCGAGGGCATGACGATGACGCCGCCCGGCGTCACGCCAATCGCCAACGCGCGCGTGCTCGGAATGTACGGCGACTCAATCACCACGGACCACATCTCGCCTGCAGGCGCGATCGCGGGTGCGTCACCGGCCGGTCGCTGGCTGCAGTCGCAGGGTGTGGAGCGCCCGGATTTCAACTCGTACGGCTCGCGCCGCGGCAACCACGAGGTAATGATGCGCGGCACGCTGGCGAACATTCGCCTCAAGAATGAACTCGCACCCGGCAAGGAAGGCTGGTGGACGGCGACGACGGCCGGCGGCGAGGCCGTGGCGCTCTATGATGCAGCGCAGGAGTGGCAGCGACAGGGCACGCCGCTCATCATCATTGCCGGCAAGGAATACGGTACGGGTTCCTCGCGCGACTGGGCGGCCAAGGGTGTTGCGCTGCTCGGCGTGCGCGCGGTCATCGCCGAGTCGTTCGAGCGCATCCATCGCTCGAACCTGGTGGGCATGGGTGTGCTTCCGCTCGAGTTCACCGACGGACAGACACGCCACACGCTCGGTCTCACCGGTTTCGAGTCGTTCACGATCGACGGCATGGACGAAACGCTCAGCCATCGTGCGACGCTCACCGCACACGCGACGCGCGTGGACGGGTCGGTGGCGAGTTTCGCGGTGCGCTGCCGCATCGACACGCCGGAAGAGCTGCAGTACTTCCGGCACGGCGGCATCCTGCACTACGTCCTGCGCCAGTTGGCATCGTCGCGGGTGTGAGCGAACACGCACCCGTACGATTGCTGGTGAATCCGGTGGCGGGGCGCGGTCGCGCGCTTCGCCGGCTGGACGCGGCCCGACATGCTCTCGAGCGTGTCGGGCCGTTTGACGTGGTGCACACGCGAGCGAGCGGCGACGAAGCACGAATCGCTGGTGAAGCAGTGCGCGACGGCGTGCGCACACTCGTCGTGCTTGGCGGCGATGGCACCGTGTCACGCGTTGCCAGCGCACTGCTGCACACGAGCACGTCGCTTGCCATCATGGGTGCTGGCACGGGCAACGATCTCGCCAAGTCACTCGGTGCTCCCGTCTTCGATTTCGGCGCCATGGCCGAGCGCATTCACCTGAACGTGTCGCGATGCATCGATGCCGGTGACGTGGACGGACGGACGTTCGTGAACGCCGTGGGTGTCGGTTTTGATGTCGCCGTGCTCGAACGCGCCACTCATGCGCGGTGGTTGCGGGGGAACGCGCTATACGCAGTGACCGCGCTCGGCGCGCTCTTCAAGTTCCGTGGGTTCAGCGCAAGGATCGATCCGGGTTTGGAAGAACCTGAGAACTCGAAACTCGTCTCCAGCAATCACTGGCTCACGATCGTGATCGCCAACGGCCAGTGGTTCGGCGGAGCCTTTCGCATCGCACCGTCGGCATCGCTTGACGACGGGATGCTGGACCTCGTCGCCATCACCGATGCGTCACCCTATCGCCGCCTGCGACTGTTCGGCTCCGCGCCCTGGGGCCGGCACACACGTGCACCGGAAGTGCACACCGCACAGCGCGTGAACATGTCGATTCACTTCGACACGCCCACGCTCTTTCAAGCCGATGGCGAACTCTACCGCGCGACTCAGCCATCGTTGAACATCCGCATAATCCCACAATCGCTGCGCGTAATCGCATAACCCCCGAGTCAGTCTCCCGTTGGGCTTCAGCCCGTCCGGCCCAATAGTTCGATCTCGCACCCCGGTCTGAACCCTTCGGCAGTTCGGCTCCTGCACCTTGGGCCCGCCCCGAGCGCCACAGGCCCAACCGGCAGAAGCCAAACCGCCCAACCGAACCGCGCAGGCCGGACAGGGTGAAGCCCAACGGGGCGCTTGCGCTCAGTCACTCGGCGATGCCGCGCCCGGCGATGCCGCCCTCGGCGATGCCGCCCTCGGCGAGAAGCCGGTGGCATGCAGCGCGCGTAGCGGTTCGAACAGTGGCGACGGCAGTGCATCCCATGCAAACCACTCCCAGCGGCTGCACTTCCCGGGCTCGAGCACGGTCGGCAAACCATCTGCCCGTCCGGCGAGTGCGAACACGGTGAGATAGTGCAGCCCTTCGTTGGCGAACACCGTGTTGACGTACGGCCCTTCTCGAACGTCGTGCGCCACAAGTCCGGTCTCTTCGAGCACCTCGCGCATGGCGCACTGCGCGATCGTCTCACCGAACTCCAGATGTCCGCCCGGCGGCGCCCAGCTGCCGGCGCCATGCGCGCCGAGTCGTTTGCCGAGCAGCACGAGTCCATCCCGTAGCACCAGCACCCCCACACCAACGCGCGGACGACGGGTGCACATGTCTACGCCACCGTGATTGCACAGCCTGCGCTCAGGCGTCGCCCCAATGCTTCGCTCGCTCGGCCCGCCGCACCAGGCGCCGCATGGCCACGCGATTGCGCAATCCTCGCCCACGCTCCTGCGACAGCCGGTCGGCCAGCCCCGGGCCGAGTTGAGCCGCGTCGATCTCGGTGAAGCCGTTGCTTCGATAGAACGGCCCGTTCCAAGGCACGTGCGAGAAGGTCGTGAGTGTCACCGACGTGTGCCCCGCATGCTCGGCCTCCAGCAGCACGTGCCGCAGCAGTGTCGCGCCCAGGCCTCGCCGCGCGTGATCAGGATGCACGTCCATCTCACGAATATGCAGCGTAGCGTCCACGAGGTCGGCAATGAGAAATCCGACCGGCCGGTCCTGCTCATCGGTGGCCACCCAAAGCCGATCATTGCGTTGCGCCTCCTCAAACTGGTCCGACGACACCATCTCGATGAGCGCTTCATGAGGCAGGTCTTCGGGGGCGTAGATCGACGTTGCGGCGCGTTCGATATTCGGCAGGGCGGTCAGATGACGCTGTGCAGCGGGCTTGACGGAATAGCTCATCGATCGACTGCTCTCCGGAAGCGCGCGAGGTCGCCGCAGGCAGCCTCACGCGTTCATGCATGAATGAAAAGGGTTCTCCGACCGTGGTTCGCGTGATACTAGCCCGCGTGTGCGGCGCGTCAAGCGCCAGCCCTCGTTGTTCGCAATAACCTCTGTACTGTTCAGCTTGCAATACGGAGCGCATGAGGACAAGTCGGGTAGGACAGCGGGCGTCGCACGTCGCGCGCGCGCCATCCCCTAACCGGAGTCACACATGTCCGTTGCAAAAGTCACCGAAATACAATCCTCGTCGCCCAACAGCTTCGCGGAAGCGATTGATCAGGGCATCGCCCGCGCCGACAAAACGCTGCGCAATGTCAGCGGCGCCTGGATCAAGGACCAGAAGCTTGTGATCAAGGAGGGCAAGATCACCGAATATCGCGTGCTGATGAAAGTCACCTTCGTGCTCGCCGACTGAAGAGCTCGCCGGCGAATCTCACGGGCCCGCTGTGAGATTCGCATTGCTGGCAGCACGCGAGCAACTCATCCACAGCTCTTCCACTCGAGCAACTCCTCCACAGCTCTTCCAAAGGAGAACACACGCGATGCGTGCATCCCTGCTCCACCTGACGTGCGCCGCTGCATTGCTCATGCCGCTGCCGGCAAGCGCGCAGTTGACCGAAGGTTTTGACGATGTGAGTGCGCTTCCGGGTTGGGTGTTGCAAAACAACAGCCAGCCGCTTGGGCCGCTGGGATGGATTCAGGGTTTTGGGGATCCGATCAATTTCTTCACGGCCTTCTCCGGCGACGCCGATTCGTACATCGCCTCCACCTTTGAGGCCGTCGACCTCGCAGGTACGCTGAGCAACTGGCTGCTCACCCCGGAACTCTCGCTGGTCAACGGCGCCACGTTCTCGTTCTACACGCGCGCTACGACGGTCGATCAAGTCGACTTTCCCGACCGTCTCGAATTGCGGCTCAGCACCAACGGAAGCAGCACCGATGTCGGCGACGATGCGATGTCGGTCGGTGATTTTGCCACTCTGCTGCTCTCCGTCAATCCAGCACTCGGCGACCGTTATCCCACGGACTGGACGCAGTTCAACGCCACACTCTCCAACCTGACGCAGCCGGTCACGGGGCGCTTTGCGTTGCGGCACTTCGTCACCGATGTAACCCTCAATCAGAACGCGTTTTTTATCGGCGTCGACGAGGTCACCTTTTCGGCCTTGCCCATGATGGTGCCGGAGCCCGGCTCGCTCCTGCTCTTCAGTGTCGGTATGCTGGGTTTCGCGGTTCGCCGACGACGCAACGCTGCCTGATCGAACAAACCAGACAACGCTGAGCCACCACTCCAGGGTAGCGCACTGTTCTGGGGAGGCTCCATGTTCCACATCGAACTTGGTCGACTGGCCAGTGCTGTGCTGGCGCTGGCCGTGGGCGCAACACAAGGACACTCGCACGTGCAGGACGATCGTTACCTGTGGCTGGAAGACGTCGAAGGAGAGCGCGCGCTCTCGTGGGTACGTGAGCAGAATGCCGAATCGCAGAAGCAACTCGAGAGCGTATCGGGATTCGCCGCACTGCGTGATGACCTGCGCGCCATTCTCGACTCGGAAGCGCGCATTCCGTATGTGCAGAAGATCGGCGCGCACTACTACAACCTCTGGCGTGATGCGGCCAACGAGCGCGGCCTCTGGCGCCGAACCACGCTCGAGGAATATCGGAAGCGCGAACCGACATGGGAAACCGTGCTCGATCTCGACGCGCTGGGCAAGGCCGAGGATGTGAACTGGGTGTGGGGCGGCGCGAGTTGCCTGCCGCCCGACTACCGCCGCTGTCTCCTCGCGCTGTCGCGCGGCGGCGCGGACGCGACGGTCACCCGCGAGTTCGACCTGGTGGACAAGCGCTTCGTCACAAATGGATTCGTGCGCCCCGAATCGAAGGGAGCACTTGGTTGGAAGGACGAGCACACCGTCTACGCATACACCGACTTTGGAGCCGGCAGCCTGACGCAGTCCGGCTATCCGCGCGCAGTGCGAGAGTGGAAGCGCGGCACGCCGCTCGCGAGCGCACCGCTCGTGTACGAGGGGCGAGATGACGACATGTACATCGCCGCCTTTCACGACCATGCGCCTGGTTTCGAACGCGATTTCGTCAGCCGCACGATCGCGTTCTACAACGATGAGCTCTACCTGCGCGCAGCGGATGGTGCGCTCGCGAAGCTCGATGTACCCAACGACGCCGAGAAGTCCGTGCACCGCGAGTGGCTGCTGTTGGCGCTGCGCAGTGCGTGGACGGCCAGTGGCCGCACCTTCGAGGCCGGCTCGCTGCTCGCCACACGCTTTGATGCGTTCATGCGCGGCGAGCGCGGTTTCACCGTGCTGTTTGCCCCGACGCAGACCACGTCGCTCGCCGGCTACAGCTGGACACGCGATCACCTGATCGTCAACACACTCGACGACGTCAAGAATCGGTTGCATGTGCTCACGCCCGCCGATGGCGAATGGACGCGGCGCGCGCTCCTGGGCGCTCCGGATTTTGGCACGGTCAACGCCAGCGGTGTCGATCCCGACGAGTCGAACGCCTACTTCATTACCGTGACCGACTACCTCACGCCCACCACGCTGGAACTGGGCGAAATCGATCGGGCACCGGAGCGGCTCAAGCAGACGCCTGCATTCTTCGATGCGGCAGGGCTGCACATCGAGCAGCACTTCGCCGCGTCCGAAGATGGAACGCGCGTGCCGTACTTCATGGTCTCGAAAGAGCAGTTGCCGTTCGACGGTCGCAACCCGACGCTGCTCTACGGTTACGGTGGGTTCGAGATTTCACTCACGCCGGCCTACAGTCCCGGCGTGGGCCGCGCCTGGCTCACACAGGGCGGCGTGTACGTCGTGGCGAACGTTCGCGGAGGCGGTGAATACGGACCGCGCTGGCATCAGGCCGCGCTCAAGGCCAACCGACACAAGGCGTACGAGGACTTCGCGGCCGTTGCGCGCGACCTGATCGCGCGCGGCGTCACTTCGTCACCTCACCTCGGCATCCAAGGTGGCAGCAATGGCGGCCTGCTCGTAGGCAACATGACCGTGCGCTACCCCGAACTGTTCGGGGCGGTGGTTTGTCAGGTGCCGCTACTCGACATGAAGCGCTATCACCTGCTGCTCGCCGGCGCCTCGTGGATGGCCGAGTACGGCAACCCGGAAACGAGCGACTGGGACTTTCTGCAGCGCTACTCACCGTACCACAACGTGCGCGCGGACGCGACGTACCCACCCGTGCTGTTCACCACCTCGACACGCGATGACCGGGTGCATCCCGGCCACGCGCGCAAGCTGATGGCTCGCATGAAGGAACAGGGGCACCGCGTGACGTACTACGAAAACATCGAAGGCGGACACGGCGGCGCTGCGAACAACGCACAGGCCGCGTACATGCAGGCACTCGCCTACAGCTTCCTCAGGCAGCAGCTGTTCCCGAAGGACTAGCGCGTGAGCCGCGGCATTGTGTGCGCGCTGCACCCGCATGTGTGCAACGAGTCCTTATGGACGCGGCTTGGTGTAGATCTGTGATCCCACCACACCGCCGAGCACCGCGCCCGTAATCGCACCGACCGCGCCGCCCTTCACCTTGTCGCGACTGGTCGCGATACCGACCGCTGTTCCCGTCGCCGCACCGATGATCGCGCCACGCTTGGTGTTCGATTCCGTGGCCGCGCCACTACTCGTGCCGGAGCTCGTGCCTGTGCCCGAGCCGCGATACACCGGTCCCGAGGACGGCGCAGGCGCACGATAGATCACCCGCTGCGGCGCGGGTGCCGGCATCTGCTGCACCACCGGCTGCGGATAGCCGTACGGCTGCGGCGGATATTGCGGCGGGTACTGAGCCGGATACGGCGCCGGATAGCCCTGCGGCGGATACGGTGCCGGGTAACCATACGGCTGTTGACCGTAGCCCGCCGAGTAACCCTGCGGATACTGCTGCGCGTAGCCCATCTCCATCGGACTCACGTAGCCGGGACGCATGCCCGGTGCCGTCGACGCCATCGCCAGGTCTGACTGCAGGGCCGCATCCAGGCCGCCCGAGTCCTTGCCACCGCACGCGCTGAGTGCAATGGCGGCGGCGAGCACGGCGACCACCAGCAACTGCCGCTGCACCGAGGACCACTGCCTGGTCGATTCGAATGAAGGAACACGCATCACGCACCTCCCGAGAGATTCCGCTCGGCAGCCTGACCGGTCGCCGATGCATACGACAGGTGCACAGCCCGTGCCACGACGTTTTCCCTGTATTCGGCGCCGAAACAGCATGAAACGTGCGACGGGTCACCGGGCGTTGTCCTCTCGCGGCGCCAAGCCGCGTCCTCAGGCGCGGACACACCCGGCTCTCGAGCGGGAGCCAGACGCCCGCAACGGTGTCGAACGCTTCGCCCTTGTTCGGGGTATTTTCCGCGTTGGAGCTATCCTCGCCCTTCATCCTGCCCAAGTCGGAGTCGCTACATGTTGCGTGCTCGTTCTTCGTTCGCCGCCGCTGCGCTCGTGTTCGCAGCCTCGTTCGCACCGTCCGTCGGCGCTCAAGCCGCACCGCCAAACCTGCTCGCCGTGGGGGACATGGCGCCGGACTTCACGCTCACCACCGTCACCAGGGACGGTCCGACCGCCGAGCCGTTCACACTCTCCGAGCACCGCGGCGAGACGGTTGTATTGGCGTTCTTCCCGAAGGCGCGCACCAGCGGCTGCACGGCGCAGATGCACACGTACCGCGACAAGTACGACTCGATGTTCCTGAACGGCACCAAGGTACGCCTCATCGGCATCAGCACCGACAACGGCGCCGACCTCACCGCCTGGGCCAAGGATGACGGCTTCCAGTTCGCCATGGGCGCTGACACGGACAAGAAGGTGGGCGCCCTCTTCAACGCTGCCACAGAGACGGGCTATCACAAGCGCTTTCTCTACGTGATCGGGCCGGACGGCAGAATCGCGTACGCCTCGAACTTCCGCGCCATGGCGCAGGATGCTTACGACGATCTCGAGGCGGCCATCAAGCAGGTCGCCCGCTGAGTCGTCTCGCGTCACCGCAGGTCGCACCGCACGCCCTGCTCGCCGCACTGCATCACGCGGCGATCGAGGGCGTGTCTGCGTTTCCACGCGCGAACGATCGCGTCCGTCGGTGGGTTGCTGAACGAAGCGGCCGGCAACCGGTGCGCATCTTCGCGCTGGGGAAAGCGGCGCCTGAGATGGCCCGTGGTGCGCTCGATGCGATGAGCGAACACGGCGGGAGATGCGCCGGCGGTATCGTGATCGCGGCGCACCATTCGGCCGGTGAGCCGCTCCCGCTGCCACTGCGCGTTGGCGATCACCCGTTGCCCGACGTCGGTTCACTCGCGGCCGCAGACGCCATTGCTGGCGCAATCTCCGAACTGAACGCAGGCGATGACATTCTGGTGTTGCTCTCCGGCGGCACGACGTCGCTCTGTGCGGCGCCGTGCGCGGAACTGGTCGCTCTCACCGGGCACCCCGCCGACGCGCAGCAGCACATCGCGGACGCGATGGACCAGATGATGGCGCACGGCCTGGCAATCCACGAGATGAACGCGATTCGGCGCCGGTTGCTGCGCTGGGGCGCGGGTCGCTTGTCCACGGCGCTGCACGCGCGTGGCGCCGGAGCGATTCACGTCATGGCGATCTCCGATGTCATCGGCGACGATCCTGCCGTCATTGGTTCAGCGCCCTGCACCGCCGATCCGCTGCAACCCGAAGATGTCCTTGCGCTGTGTGACGTGCACGGACTGCGCTCGGCGTTTCATCCAACGATTGCGCGTGCACTCGGCCTCGCCGGCAGCGCACACGTGGCCATCGCGACCGCTCCTCCCTCACATCCGGCATTCGGGCGCGTGCGCTACGAGGTGATCGCCTCCAACGCCGATGCGTGCCGCGCCGCATCGGCTGAAAGCGTGCGGAGAGGAATCCCGCACGTGGCCATCGCCGACGAAATGTTGCAGGGTGATGCCGAGGAACTGGGCGCAGCGATTGCACAGGTGGCGCTGCGGTTCGGCGAACGATTGAACGCTGCAGCGCGTGATGAAACCGGCGACGAACACCACGGCATCGGATCGTCGGAAGGCGCAATCCTCATCTGGGGCGGAGAGCCCACCATGCATACGCTCGGCCGCGACATGGGCGATGACGAGGATCAACCCGATGACGATCCTGACGACGAACTGAAGTTTTTACGCCCCCGGGGGCGTGAAGTCGACAGCGACGCACCGCTCGGCGGGCGCATGCAAGCGCTCGCACTTTCCGCAGCGCTGGCGCTCGACAACGCCGTCTTCTCTCAGCCCGTTGCCCGACGCATCACGATCCTCGCCGCCGGCACCGACGGCCGAGACGGCCCCACCGATGCTGCGGGTGCCATTGTCGACGCCTTTAGTCCGACGCTCATCCGACGCGCCGGCCGCGATCCCGCACGCGATTTGCGACGGCTGCGCAGCTATCACGCGCTCGACAGCGCCGGCGCTCTCGTCCGCACCGGACCGTCGGGCACGAACGTGATGGACATCGTGATCGCACACATCAGCGTCGGCGACTCGTAGTCTTTCGAACGCCGATCGCACATATTCGCGAATCCATCCCGTCACCACGCAGACATGCCTCCCCGCCCTCCCCGCCGCGCAATCACGCGGACTGTTCCCGCTGCGTCGACGTCGGACGAGACGGACGTTGCGTCCGACGCGGCCTACCGGCGCAAACCACGACAGTCTCGAGGCCAGAGGCGGGTGGACCTGCTGCTCGACGCTGCCGCCGAGGTGATCGCCGAGCAGGGCCTCGATGCAGCGACCGCCGAAGCGATCGCACAGCGCGCGCATACGGCGAAGGGCTCGCTGTATCAGTTCTTTCCCAACCGGGAGGCCGTTGTCGCCGCGCTCGCGCTGCGATTCGCCGACGAACTTCGCAGCATTCACGAGCGGGCGTTTGCGACCGATCCTCGCGGGCTCGCGCTGGAACGGTTGATCGACCGCATCGTGCGTCCGTTGGCGGCATTTCACGACCGCAATCCAGCGTTTCGCCGAGTCTTCATGACAGCCGACGCGCCGGTCGATTCCACCGGGGCTGCACCGAACCGCATTCGCGCACAGATCTTCGAGTCGATCGTGGACCGGCTCGACCTGCTGTTCGCGACGCGAAATCCGCGGCTGCCGTCGCGAGACCGCCGGCGCGCCGCGGTGGTGTGCGCGAGCATCGGACAGTCGCTGCTGGCGAGGCGTGATCGCGCGCAACTCGCGGAGAAGAAGCCGCTGCTCGACGACCTGCGACGTGTACTGCACGCCTACCTCACGCCATTGCTCGATGCACCGGTCGCGTCCGCCGCAGATCCGCGAGAGCGTTCGGCTTCGCGCGCACGGTCGGCGGCGAGTCGAAGCGAGAGTCGAAGTGCGAGTTCGCGGACCAAACCAGCGCCCGGAACCTGAATACGGCCTACCCACAGCCGTGCCTTTTGGCGATCTTTCACTGTTCCGCGCCTCTCGATGCGCGCATGCTCCGACTCGCGCCCCCAGTGCCATGTCCCGCTCCGTGTCCGTCGGTCTTGTTCAGGAGACCGCCAGCGACGATCGCGCCGCCAACCTCGACCGCACGATCGCCAGGATCCGTGAAGCCGCATCTCGCGGCGCGCAGATCATCGCGCTGCAGGAACTCTTCAACGCGCCGTACTTCTGCAAGTCGCTCAGGCTCGATCGCTTCGACCTCGCGGAGCCCGTCTCTGGCGACACGATCACCACATTGCAGGCGCTCGCGTCAGAGCTCGCGGTCGTGCTCGTGGTGCCCATCTACGAGCGACAAGCAGCCGGCCTCTACCGCAACTCCGCCTGCGTGATCGACGCCGACGGTGCGCTGCTCGGCACGTATCGCAAGATGCACATTCCGCACGACCCGCTGTTCGAGGAGAAGTATTACTTCGCGCCGGGTGACGTGACGGCCGACGAGCGCACGCACACGCATCCCGGCATCAACGGGTTTCGCATGTGGCGCACGAAGTACGCCGACATCGGTGTGCTGATCTGCTGGGACCAGTGGTATCCCGAGGGCGCGCGCATTACCGCATTGCTCGGCGCGGAGATCCTGTTCTATCCCACCGCGATCGGTTGGCATCCGGCTGAGAAGTCGGAGTTCGGCACCGCGCAGGTGGAGGCGTGGCGCACGATGCAGCGTTCGCATGCGATTGCGAATGGTGTGTTCGTCGCGTCGCCAAACCGCGCGGGCTTCGAACCGGAAGCCGGGACGGATGGCATCGAGTTCTTCGGACAGTCGTTCATCGCGGATCCGTTCGGCCGCTACCTCGCCGAGGCGGGCACCGATCCGGAAGTGCTCGTGGCGAAGTGCGACCTGGGCCTCATCGAGGAAACACGTCGCAACTGGCCCTTCCTGCGGGATCGTCGCATTGACGCCTATGGACCCATCCTGCAGCGGTGGCTCGGCACGTGAGCGGTGGGAATGTGCATCACGTGAGCGGTGAGAGCGTGCACATCGACGGCTCGTCACCTCGCGGTCCCTTTCGCATGCCGGCCGAGTGGGAGCCGCACGATGCAACATGGATCGCCTGGCCGCATCATGCGCCCGACTGGCCCGGCAAGTTCGAGCCGATGCCGTGGGTCTACGCGGAAATCGTGCGCGCGCTCGCACCGTCGGAGCGCGTTGAGATCGTCTGTCATGACGACGCCGTGCGCGAAGATGCCAAAGCGTGCCTGAGCATGCATGGCGTGGCGCCAGACGCATATCGCCTGCATCAGGCACCAACCGATCGTGTGTGGCTGCGTGACAGCGGCCCCACCGGCGTGCACGATTCCATCGGGCTCGTATCACTCATGCGCTGGGACTTCAACGCCTGGGCCAAGTACGACAACTACGAGAACGACCGTCGCGTTCCGGAACTCGTGCATGTCGTGACCGGATTGCCGATCGTCGACGCGGTGCGTCCCGACACCGGCGCCCCCCTGGTGCTCGAAGGCGGCGGCATCGAGACGGACGGACTCGGCACGATGCTCGTGACCGAGGAGTGGTTGCTCAGCGACGTGCAGGTGCGCAATCCCGGACTCGGACGTGCCGACTACGAAAAAGTGTTTGCCGACACGCTCGGCATTTCACACACCATCTGGCTTGGTGAAGGCTGCGTCGGTGACGACACTCATGGTCATGTCGACGACATCGCGCGCTTCGTGGCACCGGGCGTGGTGGTGCTGGCGCATGAAGAGGATCCGGCCGACGACAATCATCGCCGCTCGCTCGACAACCTGCACCGGCTTCAAGGCGCGCAGGACGCACGCGGTACGCCGATCCGCGTGGTGACGCTGCCCTATCCGCGCGCCGTGATCATGGACGGGCAGCGATTGCCCGCGAGTTATGCAAACTTCTATATCGGCAACCGTGTGGTGCTCGTGCCCACATTCAACGATGCAAACGATCGCATTGCGCTCAACACTCTCGCGGAGCTCTTTCCCACGCGTCAGGTAGTCGGCATTCACGCCGTGGACCTCGTCTGGGGACTCGGCACGTTGCACTGCCTCACGCAGCAGCAGCCGTCCGCACGAACGCCGTGACCAACATGCCAGACGACCAGCAAGACCAGAATCCGACGCCCGCCGTTGCGTCCGAGCCACCGCCCAGTGAGTTCGAGACACGACTGGCCATCTTCATCGGGCCGCGCTGGGAGTCGACGTATCGCCGGAAGCTGCGGCCGTTTCTTGAAGACCCCGCGTTCACGCCCACCTGGAACTGGGCGGCGGCACTCGCCACGCCGTTCTGGTTTCTGTACCGCAAGATGTACCTGTGGTTCGCGGTGTTCGTGTTTGTGCCGGGCGTGGTGCTGCAGTGGCTCGTGCCAACCGAGGTGCAGCTCACACCCGAGAACATCCTCGAGCCGCAGAATCGTCAGCTGCTGCTCATGCGACTCGCGATCCAGCTCTCGGCGAGCCTCGCGGCCGGCGGCGCGGGGAACTGGATGCTCTTTCGCCGCGCCCGCACCGCCATTCGAGTGGTGGGCATGCAGCCCATGTCGGCGAGCGATGCGCAGGATCTGCTTCGACGCGTGGGCGGCACGAGTCGCGGGCTCACGTTCACAATGCTCGCGCTCTTCGTCGTGCTCGGCCTCGCCGGCTCGATGGCGGTACTCGCGACCCCGTGATGCACTGACGGTCGTCCCCAGAAGGAACGACCGTCGTTGGCGACAACGAAAGCGATCGATTGCCCCCGACGACTGCGGCGCTATCGGGCGCCGCTGACCGTCACCAGCTGCGACGTGCTGTCCACCGACGTCGCGCCCGTGAGCGTTACGGTGAGGCGGTATTCACCCGGCGGCACTTCCGGCCACGTGAACTGCACGGCGCGGCCGGGAAGGCCATCCGGTCTGCCGGCGTCACGGAAACTGATCGCCACCGGCGTCATCGCCTCCGACAGCTTGAGCGCGTTGCCGATGCGCTGCAGAAAGCTCGAGCTGGTTCGCGTGGCGCGTACTGTTACCTGCAGCGGCGCTTCGGGCGAGACGGGCACGTACGTTTCCCAGTACAAGCCGAAGGAACGCCCGGGCAGAATGTCGTTGCTTCCCCAAGCTCGGCCAGCGACGCTTTCGAGCGTTGGTGTGGGGCCCGCATCGCCGCCGGCCAACAGCAGCATGTCACTCACGCGCACCCCGTTGTCCAGCGGCTGCACCGAAGTGCGCACGCGTGCCGCACGATCGGAGCGCTGTCCCAGCACTTCGAGTGAGAGCAGCCCCGGCTGCGTGCCGAGCGTGGCGATGACCGCGCCGTTGGCCCCCGCGCTGTCGATCACTTCGCGAGAGGTCACCGTGGCGGAATCGTCTGCGAGAAAGAGTCCCGCGCGGTACGGCCCCGGTCCCATGCGCAGTTCGCGCATCAGGCGCCACGCGCCGGCCACAATCGTATTCGTGCCGCGCTTGAACCGTGCAATCTGATGCGGCAACTCGCCGAACCCCGTGGCGTAGCGCGTCGCGTAACGCATGCGCGCATCCTTGCGATCGGGCTCGAAGTCGTTCGCGGTTGTCGACAGCGGATTCCTGATCGCCGATGGCGACGGCATGAAGTCGTAACTTGGCGTGGGCTCGTGCCCGATGATGCTCGGCACGCGTGGATCAAGCGCGCCGCCAGTCTGCATGGACCACGCGGTCGGCCAGCCGTAGCGCACCTGAATGGCCGGAATGGACCCATCGAACGCCATGTCGTACGGGATGCGACCCTGACCATGCACGATCGAGATCATGTGGCGCGAGAAGAATTCGTTGCGCGCATCGTTGGCCGGCAGCATCCAGAGTGGCTGTGCGAGGCTCAGGATCACGTCGTTCTGGGCTCGACGCTCCGTGCAGCTTTTCGCACCGTACGCACCGTGCATGGACTCCGGCAGCCACGGACGCAGGTCGGTAAAGGCGCATCTCATGGAATCCGGCATTGCAGCCAGCGCCCGATCGAACGCCGTGGCCGACTCGACGTGCCGGTTCGCCACGTGCAATGCAAGTCCGCGCAGCCCCGCGCACCACCAGACGGTGCCACCGCACTCACGTGCCGCATCGATCGCCAGCGGGATCTTCTGCTGCTCGATCGCGTAGCGCACACGCATGCCCGAGACCCAGTCGTCGGTCGGGTCACTCCGCGCGGCCTGCGCGAGCAGGTCGAGCAGACGGTCACGTTCGATGATCAGGTCGGTGCGTTCCGCGGGTGGGGGAACGTCGCCATTGTTGTTCCAATAGCACAGCGTGCCGATCTGCACTTCACACGACGCGTTGGCGCCGCCGTTATAGAAGCGCAGGCCCGCCCGGCGATTCCGTTCGAAGGCGTCTTGTGCGGCACGAGCCTGCGATCCCTCGGCCGACACCGTCGCAGCCGCCCCGGCAGCAGCGCGTACGCCGGACTGCGCGAGCGAATCAGCGCGGGCTGGCGGCGGCGAGGTGTCGCCGGACGCACCCTGCGCGATTGCGGTGGGCGGAAGCGCCACCGCAATGCACAACGCCGCAGTCAGGGCGGACCAATGAGAAAAACGCACAGGCAGCATCCCGATGAAGGTCACGGACACATCGGCCGCCGGCGGCGACCGGACACTAGAAGCTAAGCTTCAGGCCCGCACTAAGGGCCCAGTTGTGCGACAGGTTCCCGCGTGAGGACACGCCCACCGCTTCCTGGGAGTCGAAGCGTCCGATATAATCCTTGGCCTGCACACGCAGCGCGAGATTCCGGGCGAAACCGACATCCACCCCTACCCCGGCGGAGTACGTGAGGTTCGTACTGTTCACCGAGAACAGGCTGTTGCGCATGTTGTTGGTCAGTCCGCCCACGCCACCCTGCACGAACGGCGCAATGCCAGACCGTGACTTGGACATCCCGCCGAGTTCCAGACCGGCGTCGTACACCCACAGGTTGTTCGTGCCGATGTTCACGCCGCCGATGATGGGCACCCCCACGCGCACGTCACCCGAGGCGTAGCCGACGTTGCCCACCAGCGAGAGGCCGGAGACGAGCGGAATGGCCAGTTGCGCACCGACGATCGGCGCGTTGGTGGTGGAAAGTGACGTGCCGACGGGACCGTCATACCACTGTCCGGTCACGAGATAGCCGGCGTACGGCGTGATGGAGCCGCCCTGTCCGAGCGTGCTCTGCGCTGACAGATTGGTCGCCGACAGCAGTAGCAACGAAGTGGCCACCGCGCCCGCCACTACTCGAAGCATGACGGACGCTGGGAGAGTTGCCGCGAGAGCGACGGAGCGGTGGGCCGTATGGTGCGACGCGCGCGCGCTGGGCGAGCGGTCGGTGAGCACGAGGTTGGAACGGACTTCGGAGTCGAACGAGAGACGGGTCATGTCGCCCTCCAGGCGTAGTAGATACCTGAATGGAGGGCATGTCCCGCGCCAACGCGCCGTCGGCTTCTACCTCGCGCGTAAACCTTTACCCAGCAACTACTTGGTGCCAACCAGGAATACGTGGAACCTCGCGACTGTCATCTGGCGGGGACAGTCGCAGCCGAGCTCGCGGTGGCACTTCTCACGTTTACCGTCGAGGCCTCGCCTCCGGTGACACTCGACGGACTACGCAACCGGTGGAGACGTGTCAGCCTGCCGCAGCTCAACAGGCACGATCGTTTTGCGCATCTTGAGATTGAGCATCTCCACCAGCACGGAAAACGCCATCGCGAAGTAGGTGTAGCCCTTCGGGATGTGCTGTCCCATGCCTTCGGCGACGAGGTTGGTGCCAATCAGCACCAGGAATGACAGCGCCAGCACCTTCACGGTGGGATGCCGATCCACGAAGTCGCTCACCGGCGTCACCGCGAGCAGCATGATGCCAAGCGCAATCACGTTGGCCGCGACCATGATCTCGATCTGCTCTACCATGCCGACGGCTGTGATCACGCTGTCGAGCGAGAATACGATGTCGATGACCATGATCTGCGCCACGACCGCATTCATCGACGCGGCCACCTTCTTCACTTCGTCCGTGGTGGCCGTTTGCGGTTCGAGCTTGTGATGCAGCTCAAGCACCGCCTTGCCGATGAGGAAGAGACCGCCGAAGAGAAGGATCAAGTCGCGTCCCGCCCAGCCGCGACCGAACAGCTCGAAGAGCGGTTCGGTGAGCCGCGCAATCCATGCGATCGAGAAGAGCAGCGCCAGCCGCGAGACGAATGCGCCCATCAAGCCGAGCTTTCGCGCGCGTGGCTGCTGCTCCGCCGGCAGTCGCGACGCCAGGATCGAGATGAAGATGATGTTGTCGATGCCCAGCACGATCTCGAGCAACGTCAACGTGAGCAATCCGATCCATGCGTTCGGATCCGCCAGCCATTCCATGTAAAGACTCCGAAGAGGTTACGCGCGACCGATTCGCGTCGCGCGCGAATGCATTACTGACGGCAGCGCGCGTTCGGATCCTGCTTTGGCTGGTCGACCACGGGACGCTGCGGCTGGTTCGCCACGAAGCTCGCGAGGTCGTGCAGGTACCGCGTCACCCGCGTGTACTTCGGATACTCGATGTACTGCGGTTCGTCGGTGACCTGGTGGTAGTCTTCGTGAATGCTCGTGAAGAAGAACGCGATCGGCACACCGTAGCGCGCGTAGTGATAGTGATCGCTGCGGCAGTAGAACTGCTGCGGGTGTCCGTCGGCGTCGAACTCGTAGTCGAGCACGAACGGCCGCTCCTGCTTCGCGTTCACATCGCGCACCCACTGGTCGTACTGCGACGACAGGCGCCGCGGACCGAGCACGGTCAGGAAATCCGGACCGCCGCCCTTCACGTCGTTTGCACCACCGCGGCCGACCATATCGATATTGATCTGCGACACGATCTTGCTGCGATCCACCGTCGGATGGTCCATGAACCACTCCGAACCGTTGAGCCCGAGTTCCTCGGCCGTGTGCCACACCAACAAGATCGAACGCTTCGGCTTCACACCAGCCGTGGCGAACGCCTCGGCGATTTCGAGCAGGGCCATGGAGCCAGAGCCGTCATCGTCGGCGCCGTTGTTGATAGAATCACGACGTGCCGGGCGGATGCGGCGCAGTGAGTCCACGTTCACCTTCACACCCGCGCGCATGGCCGGGGTGATCTGCGAGTTCGGGTCGCGGCCTGACGCCGCCCATGCCGCCTGGTTGAACGCGCGCAACGAATCATGGTCGAGCGCGCGGCGGGCAATGCCCACGTGGTCGCTGTGCGCGCCAATGGCGACATATTCGCCTCGCAGCGTCGGATCACTGCCTTCGATGACGGCGATCACGTTACGAGACCACACGGTGTCCCCACGGCGCGGTATCGGCACGCGCTGGAAGTAGCCGTTTTCTCCCTTGGGCGTGATGCCCAGTCGCGTGAGTTCACCCACGATGTAGGCGAGCCCCTTGTCGTGCCCCGGCGTGCCGGCCGCGCGCCCTTGCATCGAGTCATCGGCGAATATGAACAGCCGCTTGCGCAGGTCGGCCTCGGTGATGGCTGCCGAGTAGGTGGCGCTCGCCTGGTTCGATGTACGCGCGCCGGTGGACTGTGCACACGCGGTCAGCGATGTCGCGGACAACGCGGCGAGCAGCATGGCGCTCCGGCGTGCACTCCTACCGGCCGACTGAAAAACGTTGAGCGAAGTAGTCACGTGACAGCTGTAAAAAGGTGAAAGGAGACGGCATGAACGATACCACGCGCCCCCTGAACAGAGGTACCTTACCCTCATGATTTCTGACTCTCCGGCGGCGAACTCCGCCGCTTCCCAAGGCACCGCGTCGTCCCGACCCGCGGTCGTGCTGCTCAGCGGTGGGCTCGACTCGTCCACCGTGCTGGCCGTCGCTCGGCGGGACGGGTTCGTACCGCACGCGATGACCTTTCGCTACGGACAACGCCACTCGCACGAAATCGACGCGGCCAAGCGCGTGGCAGCCGCGAACGGCGTGGCGAAGCACATCGTTGTCGACATCGACCTGCGCCAGTGGGGCGGCTCAGCGCTCACGAGCGATGTCGCCGTGCCCAAGGACCGTGACGTCTCGGCGGCGCACGACATCCCCGTGACCTACGTGCCCGCGCGCAATACGATCTTTCTCTCCTTTGCCCTCGCGTGGGCCGAAACGCTGGGTGCAACCGACATCTTCGTGGGCGTCAACGCCCTGGACTATTCGGGATACCCCGATTGCCGACCGGAGTACCTGCGCGCCTTTGAGCAGATGGCAAACCTGGCCACCCGGGCCGGCGTGGAGGGCACGCAGCGGCTCACCATTCATGCGCCGTTGCTGCAGCTTACCAAGGCCGGCATCGTGACGCTTGGTCAGTCGCTGGGCGTGGACTATTCGCTCACCACAAGTTGCTACGACCCGGCAGACGACGGCAGCGCATGCGGGCACTGTGACGCGTGTTTGCTTCGCCTCAAGGGATTCAGCGAGGTCGGAGTGCGCGATCCGATCGCCTATGCCGGCACCGTGTCCCCGTGACGTACACCGTCAAGGAGATGTTCTACACGTTGCAGGGCGAAGGCGTGAATGCCGGTCGCCCCGCGGTGTTTTGCCGGTTCGCCGGCTGCAACCTGTGGACTGGACGAGAGGCCGACCGCGCACATGCCGTGTGCCAGTTCTGCGATACGGATTTCGTTGGTGTCGGACCCGACGGTGGAAAATTCACAACCGCCGATGCGTTCGCGTCAGCCGTCAGGTCGCGATGGCCGGACACCGCGCCACGCGACGTCACACCCTTCGTGGTATGCACCGGCGGCGAGCCCCTGCTGCAGCTCGACCGCGCCGCAATCGACGCGCTGCATGCGCAGGGCTTCGAGATTGCCGTCGAGAGCAACGGTACCATCGCCGCACCCGAAGGCATCGACTGGCTGTGCGTGAGCCCCAAGGCCAACGCCACGCTCGTGCAGACGCGTGGCAGTGAGCTCAAGCTCGTATATCCGCAGGGCGGTGTCACCGGTGATCCGGCACACTACACCGCGATGGACTTCGCGCACTTTCTGCTGCAGCCCATGGACGGACCGCATCGCGCGGAGAACACGGCGGCGGCGATTGCGTATTGTCTGGAGAATCCGCGCTGGAGACTATCGGTGCAGACACACAAGGATATCGGGGTGCGCTAATTCGCGTCTCGTGCCTTGTGCGGGGACTCGTCGGTTTACACCCCGCGCACGCTCTGCATGATGGATTGCAGGGTATTGCCCCGCGTCAGCTCGGCGACGCGTGACTGCACCCGCGGATACATCGCGGCACCATCGTTCTTGAGCGTACTGAACAACGTCTTGAGCTCTGCAGTGGACATCGTGCGCCCCTGCGCGTAGTACTGCAGCGCCGCGTGACCGAGCGCGTAGGTCGTCGCAAACGTCACCGCACCGCCGGCCGCCAGGCCCGCCGCACCGCCGAGCGCGCCACCGAACAGCGTACCGGCGAGGCCCCCGAATGTCTTTCGCACCACCGATTCCATCACTTGTGCGGCCACTCCGATGCCAAGCGTGGCAACCAGTTCCTTGACGTGCGGACCGTCCGCCGACTGGCCGCTGCGCTGGCCGATCGTGTGCACGAGCCGCAACTGCAGTGGCAGAATTCCCAGGTTGGCAAGCCGATCGGGCAACAGTTCCAGCGCGGCAGTGAGCATCGCCTGATCGAGGATGAACGCGTCCATGGACTGCGCTGTCGCGTCGCTCGGATGCGCACCAGCCGCCTGCGAGCCGCCCGCCGGAGCGCCAGCCGTGAAGGACTGTGCGTTCATCGCGTCTCCCGACGCCCCGTTGATCCACTGGTCGACCGCGCCAACGGCCGACGCCGACGCCGCATCGAAGCGCGTGGGGTCCACATCGAGCGAATGCGCGAGGCTGCGCAGGAACATCGTCTCCTTCGTGTTGGCATAGCCATCGGCATGCACCACGTCGAGCGCAACCTGATACGCCGCCTCCCGCGCCGCACTCGAGGAAAGCCGGCGAGCCACCTGCGCCGCTGCCGCCGCCGCGCTGGAACCGTCGGCGAGCACGATCTCATCGGTGCCAATGCCCAGTCGCGCCGCCGTCTCCGTCACGCGCGCCTGTTCCTGTTGATCGCTGTCACCGTCCGCGAGGGCGGCGAGCGCCGCAATGGTCGCGATGGCTTGTGCATACTGTTCGTTCATGAATCGGCTCGGTTGCAGGGTGGATCACGGCTTCACATTCGCCAGCTCCGCACGAACGATATCGCGAAACTGCGCGAGCGGGACAGCGCCGAGCACGCGTCGGTCACCCGGAAACAAGAATGTGGGCGTGCCATAGATTTTTTTCGAGAGCGCGACCGTCTTGTGGGCGCGCACGCGCGGACGCATGCGCTCGCTCTTCACACAGGCGTCGAACCGCGGTCCGTCGAGCCCCGCATCACGCGCGATGGTCGCCAGCGCCTCGGTCGCCGAACCGAACCGGCTCCAGTCCGACCGTCGTGCCAGCAGCGAGTCGTGCATGACGTGGTACCGATCCTGCTCCGCCGCACACGCCGCGGCCTCCGCCGCGAACGCCGAGTTCCGGAACGCCCCCAGCACGAACGGAATCGATCGCCACCGAACCCGACCCGTCGCGATGAACTCGTCGTGAATGCTCGCAAACGCCAGCTCGTTGAAGCGCGCGCACTGATCACAGCCGAAGTCCAAAAACTCCACGATTTCGAGTGGCGCCGTGGGCGACCCTATCACATGCCCGAACGACTCCAGACTCTGCGCACCCGCCACGCCAGACGCGCCGAGCCCGCAAAGCACAACCACAAATGTGATCCCACGTCTCATGGTCCTGATCATCCCACCACCTCTCCTGGTCAGTTCGCCCCATTCCTCACCTCGCCATCCACTCTACCCCACTCCCGCCCACCCCTCCCCTTCGCGGCTTTGCGCGTTCGCGCCTTCGCGCTCCCGGCGCCGGTCGCGACCTGACACTTCGCCCCGAATCCCGCGAAACTTCCCTGACCGACTCGCCGGCCTCCTCACCCCCGTCACCCTTCGCGGGTTAGCTGTGTCACAAAGGAATAGAATTGGCCCCCTTCCGGGGGTGACGCGACGTGCTCTCTGGTGGTAGGTTCTGTCTTCGCCGAAGTATGGCCCGCGCGTTTCGCCGGGGGCCCGTGGCCTCAACCTCTCACCCGCCCGACGTGCCCAGTTCTCCTGCACGCCAGCGCTCCTCGATTGCCAGCCTCGCGTTCGCGCTCGCCGCCCTCGCGGCCGCGACGCCGCTCGCGGCACAATCCGGAGCTTCGTCCGCGGGCGATTCGCGCCCTTCCCTCTCCGAAACCAACGCCTCCGCCGCGCCGCGGCTCGCCGTCGACGCCGAGCGTCCGCGCGCGTTTGCCGGCCTGGCCGCTTCCGTCGGTGCCTTGCGCGACTCGCTCGTGTCGCGCGCGCGGGAAAGCATCGGTATCAAGTACGTCTTCGGCGGCAACGATCCGCTGCGCGGTCTGGACTGCAGCGCGCTCATCAAGCACGTGCTCGCCGCCATCGACATCTCGCTCCCGCGCACCGCGCAAGAACAGGCGCGCATGGGTCGAGCGATCCCCAAGGATCGCACGCAGATGAAGCCGGGTGACCTGCTCACCTTCGGCAAGGGTTCTCGCATCACGCACATCGGCATGTACGTCGGCGAGGGTCGGTTCATTCACGCCAGCACCTCCCGCAAGCAAGTCATCGAGAGCACGCTCGATCAGACTTCGTCGTCCCTCATCAAGCAGTGGAAGGGCGTGCGTCGCGTGATCGACGGTGACCTGGTGGCCTCGCGTCATGACAGCGTGTTTGCGATGCTCGGTGCCGTTCGCGATTCGCTTCGCGACTCCGTCCCCGATCTACTCCACTGACGCTGACGCACATCGCGACGCCCGAGGCGGAGCTCTCCGCCGACTTCTCGCTCGCCAGCGCGCGATTCCTTCCGCACGTGCCCGACGGGCATCCGTGCGGCCGCATGCACGGCCATACCTTCGCAGTTCGCCTCGTGGTGCGCGGGCCCGTGCATCCCGTGGCTGGATGGGTGATGGATTTCGCTGATATCCACGCCGCGTGGTCGCCCATTCACGCAGCGCTCGATCACCGCGTGCTGAACGAAATCACAGACCTCGACAACCCGACCAGCGAGAACCTTGCGCTGTGGATCTGGCGGGCGCTTCGCGACACGTTGCCCGCGCTCGCCGCCGTCGAAGTCTCCGAGACAGGCGGCTTCCGCGTCACGTATCGCGGCGACTGAACGCGCTCCCGCGCACCGCCCGTGTCGCCGCGCGAAGTCTTCCCTGACGCAGCTGCCCGCGCTCGCCCCTGGACCGTCAGGCTGGGCGGCGCCGCACTGGCGCTGGGCGCGATGGAAATCGCCCTCACACTCGGCCTCTCGGACAGTTCCGGCTTCGATCACGTCACGCTGCGTCTGATCGCGCTCGTGGCTGGAGCGCTGCTGGCAACCACCCGCGCGGCCCGTCTCTTGTGGATCGGCGCCATTGCCGTGGGCGTGCTGCTGCTGCTTGTCATGTTCACGCCACTCGTCGAGCGCCCTGCGATGTCCCTGCTCCGGGCCGACGCGGACGGTGCGCCGCCCGATGCGATCGTTGTCTACTCGGCCGGATTCACCGACGCGGGGCACATCAACGATATCGCGCTGACGCGTCTCGTCAGCGCGCTCGACGACGCGCAGACACTCGGCGTGACGCAAGTCGTGGTCTCCGAGCAGATTCGCACCGTGCGTGGACGCACGATCTCCACGGTGAGCGATCAGCGGCGCATTGCGGCGCTGCTCGGCGGCCCGGTGACCGTGCATGTCGTCATGGGGGTGGCCAGTACACACGATGAGAGCCTCGCGTTCGCTGCCTATGCGCGCACCCGAGGCTGGGCGAATCTGCGCGCCGTCACGTCACCGCTGCATGCACGACGCGCGTGCGAGACGCTCGAGGCGACGGGAATGCAAGTCACGTGTGCACCTGCCACATCCCGCGACGTCGCGATCACGAACCTCAACTCGTCAGGTGCTCGCCTCATCGCCCTGCGTGCGGCGCTGCACGAGGCAGTCGGCCTCGTCGTCTACCGCTGGCGTGGCTGGCTGTGAAGGCAGGGCGCGCAATGCGTGGCACGGCGTCGCCGCTGCTGCTACTGGCAACGGTTGTCGGATTCGCGTCCTGCGGGGAGGCAACGCGCGAACCCGCACCAGACGCGCGTGAGCCGGCCACCGACGCGCGCGATCAAGCTTCCGACGCGCGCGACGCGAGCGACGCAGCAATCAACACAAGCGATCGGCTGGAGGCGTCGCGCGAACCGTGCGTGGTCGCCACCGTCTCGGACGGCGATTCGCTGCGCTGCACCGATCAGCGCCGTGTGCGGCTGCTGCTGCTTGACGCACCCGAGATGTCGCAGGCGCCTTTCGGCGCTCAGTCACGCGATGCGCTGCGCGCCCGACTTCGGCGCGGCGACACGCTGTGGCTCGAATACGACGTGCAGCGCACGGACCAATACGGCCGAACGCTGGCTCACGGCTGGACCGCCGCCCGCGGTGGCGCGCACGTGAACCTGCAGCAGGCGCGCGATGGTTGGGCCCTCGCTGTCGTCTTCCCTCCCAACGTCCGCTACGTGGAAGCAATTCGCGAAGCAGTGGCGGAGGCAAGACGCGAACGCCGCGGAGTGTGGAGCGGCGGCCGCTTCACGTGCACGCCCGTCGATCACAAGCGGGGCCGCTGCTGACGGCAAGGCGCGAAAGCGGTTCTTGGCGGGTGCGCTAGCGGCGGGTGCGCTACCGGCGGGTGCGCTAGTGGCGGGTGATTTAGTGGCGGGTGATTTAGTGGCGGGTGCGCTATTGGCGACGGAGGCAGGGAGCGCGAATGCGCGAGTGCGGGAACCCGCGAAGGCACGGCGATGATGGGTGCGAAGTGCGGTCCACTCTCGAAACAATTCTCCACATTGCTTTGCGCATTCGCGCATTCGCGTTTTTGCGAGACTGTCTCCAACCGGCAACGAATCCCGCCCCCCTACCTCGACGCCGCCGTCGTTCGCGAGTTCTTTTCGAGGGGTGCGCCGCCGGCGCCAAGCAGCGCCTTCGCGATTTGCTCCAGGTTGCGCCAGGCTGCGAGTGCCTGCCCCCGTGAGTGGCTCGACACTGACGATTCCCGCGTCCTGCCGTTGACGGGGTACAACTGCTCGTCCTCCAGATAGTACGATGTGCGCTGTTCGACCGCGCGCAGGGACAGCACCGTCCCCCCCCAGGGCGAGGCGTCGTAGCGCACGAACATCTGCCACTCTCGCAGTTCGGCCGCGTCCAGCCATTCGGCTCCGAGGTCCACGCGTACCCACCGTTCGGTGGTGTGTTGCGCGGCGGTGAGCAGTCCTGCCTGCACAAAGGTGCGCCGCAAGAGGCGCACCGCGTCCCTTTCACCCAACGGCATGAGCAGCACTATGGACTCGCGCGCGGGCGTGTCGCGCGACTCTGGCGTCGTCTCGACAGGCACCTGATGCCGGCACGCCGTCACCAGCAGTATTGCCGCCGAGAGGGAGAGCGCCCGACGCGCCGTGGTTACCGTCTGCATACTCGCTGCATGTTCGGTGTCCTCGATGGTGACCGGCGACACTTCCGTCGGGCACGGGTGCGAGATACGTTCGCGGGGTTCCGTTGCTGTTGCTTCCCGATCCTTTCGCGCGGAACTCGCGCGGGTCCCGATCGTCCCTGCTTCGATTCTTTCGACTCCACTGCTCCCATGTTTCACCCGAAATCGCGTTTCCGCCAGACCCGCCACCGTCGCCTGCTCCGGATGGCGCTCGGACTCACCACCGCCGTGCTGCTTGGCGCGTGCCAGGACTCAAAGGCGGTCGCTGAGGCGGACCGTCTCGCAACCGAACTGGCGCTGGCAACTGCGCAGCGAGATTCGCTCGCAATGCTCGTCACCAGCGCGGACGCCGACAAGGAACGTGCAGTCGCCGAACTGTCAGAGGCGAGTCAGTTTGCCGACCAGATCGACGCGGAGCTGCGGCAGGTGCGTGGCCTGACGTCGCGCGTGCAGCCGCAGTCCACCGACGAAAGTGGACGCGCACGTGCGACCGCAGCCCGCGAAGACATCCTCGAGCGGCTCAAGCAGCTGCGGCAGCGCCTGAACGCGCGGCAGTCCGAACTCACACGCGCCCGCGATTCGGTGGTGGCGCTGCGCGGACAGTCGTCGGCCGCATCCAGGCTGCTCGAGGACGTGCAGGCACGCCTTGCTGAACGCGACCGCGAGATTGTCGCTTTCGCAGCGGAAGTGCGGAACCTTCGCGAGGCGAATGTGCAGCTCGTGTACGAGAAGGCCGCGCTCACCGACACCGTGAGGCAGGTGGAGACGCGTGCCAATCGCGTCTTCTACAGGGTGGGCACCAAGCGCGAGTTGCTCGATCGCAAGATCGTGACCGAGGAAGGCGGCTCACGCGCTCTGCTCGTGGTGCGGCTTGGCGAGACGCTAGTGCCCGCACGCAACCTCGACGAGGCGTTGTTCACGCTGGCCGACAAGCGCGAAATGATCACGATCCCGCTTCCGCGTCAGGACAAAAACTATCGCATCGTCTCGCGGCACGACGCCTCGCTCGTCGAGGCTGAGCGAAAGGACGACGACGGTTCGTTCCGGGGCACCAGTGTACGCATCACGAATCCTTCGGCGTTCTGGGCCGCGTCGCCGTTCCTGATCATCGTGGAAAAGTAGCGCTGCGCCAACGGCGTACCGTGAGCGCGAACAGCATCGCGCTCACGGTCGTCCACCGGAGAGCGCGCCACAGCGCCTCGGAAACCGGGATGACATCGCCCGCGACCAGCGCGGGCGGATCGGCGAACCGCAGCCATGGAGACTCAACACCGTTGGCGTCGAGCACCACCGCCAACACCCAGCCGGCAATCAGCAGCAGGTGAGCCACGAGCTTGTGGCGCACCAGGGCGTGCACCGCGAGCGACAGCACCGTCCATTGCACGAAGGGCACCAACAGCCACAGGGTGCCGACTGCCAGCAGCGTGTGCAACTGCACAAACCCGTGCACCGCACCGATCGACAGCCATGCCCCCAGCAGCAGCGCCGCGACCAACGCGCTCTGCGCCGCCGCAAGACCCAACAGTCGCGCGCCGACGAGCCGCGAGGTTGTCATCGGTGTGCTCAGCACCAGCTCCGCGATGCGTTCGTCCGCATCTCGCCAGAGTAGCTCACCGGCATAGATCGTGGCGAGCAAGATCAGAAAGAGCCGCGCATGCTCCCGCACCAGCGCGACCACGCCTGCCACATCGCCGACGACTGCATCAGTTGCCGAAAGTGCGTGCGCCATCACGTTCAGCACGCCGAGCGCGGCGATGACGAGCCAGCCGCGATCCGACCACGTCCAGCGCGTGGCGAACGCCGCCAAGGGAAACCACGATCGCGGAAGCCATTTCTGAATCGCGTCTCCCACCCGGCGCGCTCCTGGCGCGCGCTCCGCCGAGCGAACATTCGAGCGAACATTCGAGCGAACATTCGAGCGCGCATTCGAGCGAGCATTCGAGCGAGCATTCGAGCGCGCATTCGAGCGAGCAACCGAGCGAGCAACCGAGCGCAACGCCGCCACACCTACCGCCGCGGCGATCAGCAACCAGAGCGCGCGGCTCGCCCCGGTCAGTCCGACGATCGGCACGAGCTGCGAGTTGCGCGCGTGCTCGCTCCACGTCGCCGTCACCACCTGAACCGCCGTGGTGCCAAACGGATCGAGCAGCGCGGCGGCGCGAACGAGCGCACTCGGCGTCGTCGCACCCGCGGCCAGTGGACCCATCGCAAAAGCGCGCCACACCGCTTCGCAGCCCTGCCAGAGCAACAGCAGCGCAAGCGCCGCGGCAAGCACCGCCAGCAGGCGCCGCGCTCTCGCAGCGACGGCAACGAGTATCGTCGCGACGGCGATCGTGGTCGGCAGGGTAAGTGTGAGCCAGGGCCACAGCGTGCGAACGAAGACCGCGCTCCACGGCACGTCCCGCTCGACCCACGGCGCGAGTGCACCGAGCCACACACCCGCAATCTGCGCGCTGTAGACCATGAGCATCACGACCACAGCGGCTGTCCACCGGCCGATCACGAATGCGCGCAGGTCGAGCGGTGTCGTAAACAGCAACTGGTCGGTGCGCCACGCGTGATCGCGCAGCATCGCGCTGGCCGTGATCATCGTGGTGATCACTTGTCCGAACGCGGTGAGCCCGCCCAAGGCCAGGGTGATGGAGAGCGGCGCAAGTTTGTCGAGAGTGCCTCGACTCCGCACGAGTTCCACCGTGCCGCTGCTGATGAACGCGAATGTGAGCAACAGGAACACAAGTGCGTAGAGCACGGTGGCCGGTTCGCGTCGCTGGATGGCCAGCTCGAATCGCGCCACGGCCGGAATGCTGCGCCACCACCGGCGCGCCGACACCGTTGTCGCTGTGGGCGCGCGCACGCGCGTCACAGGCACCATGGCGTCGCGCGATGGTCGCTCAGACGTGCGGCAACTCGCGATCTCCCAGTTCGCCGCCCTCGTGATGCCATCGCATCTCCTCGTCCGAGAGCGGCCGGATGGCCAGATCCACGGCGAGCCAGGTCGTCTTCGCGAACGGATAGCACAGCAAGCATCCCGATAGCATCAGGGCCGCAGTCACGTAGGTCAGCAGGTCCCAGGGCACTGTGGGCCACGTGACGAATACGAAGCCGCACACGCACAGGAACAATATCAACTCGACCGCAATCAGATTGAAGAGATACGCGCCCACGAAGTAGTCGCTCTCGCCGCGCTCGATGCGCAGTCCGCACGTCGGACATTCGCGCTTGAGCGTGAAGAACGACGCAAACACACCCTGTCCGCCGCAGTGCGGGCAGCGCAGCATCAGTGCGCGCAGCAGCATGCGCGTGGTGGAGACGTGCCGCGGGCGCGATATTCCGTGCATTGTTCGCTCGGCGTCGCCCAGTTCAGGGATCGTGAGCATGCCGTCAAGTTAGCAGATTACCGTCCACCAAGGAGGCCGTTCTTGCCCGCCAGCTACCAGCAGATCTTCGAAAACAATCGCAAGTGGGTCGCATCCCGCACTGCCGCAGACGCCAACTTCTTCGAGGAACTCGCCCGGGATCAGGCGCCTCGCTGGCTCTGGATCGGCTGCGCCGACAGCCGCGTCCCGGCGAACGAGATCACCGGACTCGAGCCCGGAGACCTGTTCGTGCACCGGAACATCGCCAACCTCGTGCCCAATGTGGACCTCAACTCCCAGTCGGTCATTGAGTACGCTGTGGGAACGCTCGGCGTGGAGCATGTGGTGGTGTGCGGCCACTACGGATGCGGCGGCATCAAGGCCGCGATGCAGGCGCAGGACCTCGGGCTGCTCAATCCGTGGCTGCGCAACATTCGTGATGTCTACCGCCTGCATGCGTCAGAATTGAATGCGATCGCGGAAATGACGGCGCGAACCAACCGCCTCGTCGAGCTCAATGTCATCGAGCAGTGCCGGAACGTGCTCAAGATGGCGGTCGTGCAGAAGCGCGTGATCAAGAACGGAACGCCCACTGTGCACGGTTGGGTCTACGACCTGCACGACGGACTGCTCAAGGACCTCCATATTGACAGCGCGGCGCTTCTCGAAGACATCCGCGCGATATATGCGCTGAATCCGGAGTAGGGCCGGACGCGAGGGTTTTGGGGAGGCGACGGAGGCAGCAGGCGCGAAGACGCAAACGCCATACGCACCGTTTCCCTCACAGTCGCGCTCGCCGACCTCGCCGCGTGCGGAAACTCATCCTTGGAGACGCCGACCGCGCAGGGTGGCAGGGGCCGTGGTGGTCCTGGCGGTGTATGACCTGCCGCACGCCCTGACCGCGAAGCTGCGCGGTGTCGTGCTGGGCTCGCCGGAGTCCGGTCGCACCTCGAGCCCGCAGCTCGTCGCCGGTGATTGAACCGGCGCCGGCACTCGGGTTCGAGGTCCCCGATCACCTGATCCAGGAACATTCATGAGCTACACGATCAGCGAAATCGAAGGTATTGGCGAGGCCCGTTCGACCAAGCTTGCCGAAGCGAACGCGGCCCGCAATGTGGTTCGGAGCGTGCCTTCCGAGGCGGTGGTGGCGAAGTGGATCGAGCACGCCAAGTCGCTCGAACCGCGAATCGAACACTAGGCATCCCTCACTGATGATCAGCACGGATATGCGGCGCGTTATGCTGTTGGTCGCCTTGCTGGTAATGGCGACCAACACGTCGCACGTCGGCGCACAGACTCCTCTGCATGCGCACGGAGTGGCGGAGCTCAACATCGCCATCGACGGTCGCACCGGCCTGCTCGAGTTCACCGCGACCGCGCAGGATGTGTACGGTTTCGAGCGTGAACCGCGCACTCCAGCCGAACGTCAGCGACGTGCCCAGCGCATCGCGGCACTCCGCACACAGTTCGCCTCAGTGGTGCTATTCGAATCGCAGCTCGGCTGCACGATCACGCCCATCGAGGTGCATGCGGGCAACGACAGCCACGCACACGACGAT
>JBBQNT010000014.1:0-31643 GCA_038330215.1 Gemmatimonadales bacterium | reverse complement strand
GAAGAACATCGAGGTGCGCGGCTTCGGCACCTTCAAAATCCGCCAGCGCAAGACGCGTATGGCCCGCAACCCGCGCACCGGTTCGCCCGTCGAAGTGTCCGCCCGTCCGGTGCCGGTGTTCAAGCCGTCCAAGGAGTTGCGCACACTGGTCGCCGACGCCGATGAAGCGCTCGAAGCCGCCGAGAAGGCGGCGGTCGAAGCGGCCCAGCAACGCCTGAGCGGTCCGCGGGGAGAGTTCGACCAGCGGTGAGCGGATGACGCTTCCCGTGTTGCTCTTCGCCTCCTACGCCGATGCGTTCGGCGCGCGCACAGTGGCCGTGCCCGTGACCATGCCCTGTACCGTGGCAGACGTGGTGCTCGCGATGCGATCGATTCCGGGTGGCGAGAAGCTTCCCGCCAAGCCGCTGGTCGCAGTGAATCAGGCGTACGCCAAGCCGGACGCGCCCGTTCACGCAGGCGATGAAGTCGCCCTCATCCCGCCCGTGGCCGGCGGATGACGAGCCAAACGGGCGCGCAGCCGCTCGTGGCCATCACGCACGACCCGATTGAGATAGCCGCGCTGCTGGCCGCCGTCTCGCATGCCAGCGTGGGTGCCATTTCCACGTTTCTGGGCACCGTACGCGAGGTGAATGACGACCGGCCCGTTACCGGAATCGACTACGAAGGGTATGAACCCATGGCGGCGCGCGAAATGCAGGGCATCGCGGACGAGCTGGTAACAGAGTGGCCCGGCCTGCGCATCGCGATCGTACACCGATTGGGCACGCTGCAGGTGGGCGACGTCAGCGTGGCAATCGCCTGCGCGCACGCACGCCGCGCGCCATCAGCGGACGCGATGCGACGGGCCATTGAATCGCTCAAGGTACGCGTGCCCATCTGGAAACGTGAGCACTACGTGGACGGGGAATGGACATGGGTAGATCCTACGAACGCCGCAGCACCGATGAAGCGTCGACCATGAGCGACGCGCCCGTCACGCTGCGCGATCAGTTCGGCCGCGGCATCGAATACCTGCGCATCTCCGTTACCGATCGCTGCAACTTCCGGTGCGTGTACTGCATGCCGATCGAAGGATTGCCGTGGTTGCCCAAGGCGGAGATCCTGCGCTACGAAGAGATCACCGAGATCGTGCGCCAGCTCGCGCCGCTCGGCTTGCGGCGCCTTCGCCTCACGGGCGGCGAACCCACCATCAGGCCACAGCTCGAAACGCTCGTGCGCATGCTGCGCGCCGTGCCCGGCGTCGAGGATATCGCGCTCTCCACCAACGGCGTGAAGCTGCCGCAGATGGCCGAGTCGCTCGCGCAGGCGGGACTTGATCGCGTGAACATCAGCGCCGACTCGCTGCACGCCGAACGGGTGCGCGAAATCGCGCGCCGAGATCTAGGATTCGATCTCGTCGCCGCGGCGCGAGCCGCCACAGACGCCGGACTGGCGCCGGTCAAGATCAATGTCGTGGTGATGCGCGGGCTGAATGACGACGAAATCGTGGACTTTGCCGCCCTCACGCTCGACAACCCGTGGCACATCCGGTTTATCGAGCTCATGCCGGTTGGTGACTTGCGTGAGCTGACATGGGATCATGTGGTGCCAACCGCCGAGGTGCTCGATCGCATCGCCGCCATCGGTGCACTTTCCGATGACGAGGGTCCGACGCGCGGCAACGGTCCGGCGCGATACTATCGGCTCGACGGCGGTGCAGGCACGATCGGCGTGATCACGCCCATGACGCACACGTACTGTGAATCGTGCAATCGTGTGCGTCTCACGGCAGACGGCCGACTGCGCACCTGTCTCTTTGGTGACCATGAGGTCCTGCTGCGTGATGCGGTGCGCAGTGGCGCGTCACTGGAGCCGCTCTTCCGAAAAGCGCTCGCCGAGAAGCCGAAAGAACACCAGCTGTCGCAGATGCAGGTAGGCGGCCTGCGCGCGCTGAGTCAGGTTGGCGGATAATTCCCCATTGCGCGTGTTTCGCCGCGATCAGCCCTGATTCCCGCACGGTACAATTGCTGCGCCCGGTGCACGACCGTTAAGTTGAGCTTGTTAACCACCCCAATATCACCTCTGTACCCAACACGGACTTACTCCTCATGGTCAACAAGATCACCGTCGTCGGCGCGGGCAATGTCGGCGCGACCACGGCCCAGCGCATCGCCGAGAAGTCGCTCAGCCGCACCGTCGTGATGGTGGACGTCGCGGAAGGCATCCCACAGGGCAAGGCGCTCGATCAGTGGGAATCCGCACCGGTCGAGCTGTTCGATACGCGTGTGATCGGCACTAACGGATACGACGAGACGGCCGGCTCCGATATCGTGGTCATCACCGCCGGCATCGCGCGCAAGCCCGGCATGACGCGCGATGACCTGCTGAATACGAACGCGAGCATCGTCAAGTCGGTGTGTGAGCACGTCAAGAACACGTCGCCCGACGCGATCGTGATCATGGTGTCCAATCCGCTCGACGTGATGTGCCATGTCGCGAAACACGTCACCGGATTCCCGCGTGAACGCGTGATCGGTATGGCGGGAGTGCTGGATACGGCGCGCTATCGCTCGTTCCTCGCTGAAGCGCTCGACGTGTCCGTGCAGGACATTCAGGCGATGGTGCTCGGCGGACACGGCGACACCATGGTGCCGCTCGTTTCGTATACGACCGTGGCCGGCATCCCGATTCGCCAACTCATGGGTGAGGAGCAGCTCGCGGCCATCGTGCAGCGCGCGCGTGATGGCGGCGCGGAGATCGTGAAGTATCTCAAGACGGGCTCCGCCTACTATGCGCCGTCCGCCGGCGCGGTGGAGATGGTCGATGCGATCGTGCGTGACCGCAAGCGCATCCTGCCGTGTGCCGCGTGGCTCGATGGCGAGTACGGCATGTCGGGGCTGTACCTTGGCGTTCCCTGCAAACTCGGGCGCAAGGGCCTCGAGCAGATCCTCGAAGTCGAGCTCACCGAGAGTGAGCGCGCCGCGCTGCAAAAGAGCGCCGACGCCGTTCGGGAACCGATGTCCACGCTCAAGTTCTGATCTGATGTAGTGCTCACCGGCCCGGGCCTCGCGCGAGCGGGTCCACCCGGGCCCACCACCCGATACATGGCATATCTCGCTCGGTTTTGGGACAGCACGATCGGCAAGAAGATCGTGATGGCCGTGACAGGCATCATCGGTATCCTGTTCGTGCTCGGACACATGTCCGGCAACTTCCTGATGTTCAAGGGCGCAGGCGCCATGCACGATTACGCGCTGCTGTTGCGCACCAGCATGCCCGGGCTGTACCTGGTGCGTGCCGTGCTGGTGGCTGCGGTGGTGCTGCACGCACTCGCTGCGTATCAACTCACCATGCGCTCACGCGCGGCGCGCCCGCAGGGCTACGCGAAGCTTGAACCGCAGGTCACCACGTTCGCAGCGCGCACCATTCGCTGGGGCGGCGTGCTGTTGTTGGTGTTCATCGTTTTTCACATTGCGCAGATCACGCTGGGCTGGGTTGGCGTGCCCGACTTCGTGCATCTCGATCCCTACAACAATCTGCGCAACGGACTGCGCAACCCGCTCATCGCCGCGTTCTACATTGTCGCGATGGCGGCGCTCGGACTGCATCTGTATCACGGCTCCTGGGCGGTGGTGCGCACGCTCGGCGTCGCACGACCCACGCAGCATCCGCTCAAGCGGCGTGTGGCGCTCGTCATTGCGATCGTGGTCGCCGTGGGATTTGCCACGATTCCGATCGCCGTGCTCGCGGGCGCTTTCCCCTACGAGCCCTCGCCCGTGACGGCAGGGGGCCACTGAGATGATCGAACTCAACAGCCACATTCCCGCGGGGCCCATCGACGAGAAGTGGGACAAGTACCGCTTCGATATGAAGCTCGTCAATCCGGCCAACAAACGGAAATACGACGTGATCGTGGTTGGCGCCGGCCTCGCCGGTGCCAGCGCCGCGGCGACGTTGGCCGAACTCGGCTACAACGTGTCGTGCTTTGTCTTCCACGATTCACCGCGTCGCGCCCACTCCATCGCGGCGCAGGGTGGCATCAACGCGGCCAAGAACTACCAGAACGACGGCGACTCCATCCAGCGCCTGTTCTATGATACCGTCAAAGGCGGCGACTTCCGCTCGCGCGAGGCCAATGTGTATCGCCTCGCGCAGGTGTCGGTGAACATCATCGATCAGTGTGTGGCGCAGGGCGTGCCGTTTGCGCGCGAATACGGCGGACTGCTGGCGAATCGTTCCTTTGGCGGTGCGCAGGTGTCGCGCACTTTTTACGCGCGCGGGCAGACCGGACAGCAGCTGCTGATCGGCGCCTACCAGGCGCTGGAGCGCCAGATCGCGCTTGGCAAGGTCAAGATGTACACGCAGTCCGAAATGCTCGACGTGGTCGTGCATGAAGGTCGCGCACGCGGCATCGTGGTGCGCAATCTCGTGAACGGCGATATCACCGCGCACGCCGCCGACGCAGTGGTGCTTGCCACGGGCGGTTATGGCAACGTGTTCTTCCTGAGCACGAACGCGATGTACTGCAACGTCACGGCGTCGTGGCGCGCGCACAAGAAGGGCGCCGCGTTCGCCAATCCGTGCTACACGCAGATTCACCCCACCTGCATTCCGGTGAGCGGTGAGCATCAGTCCAAGCTCACGCTCATGTCGGAGTCGCTGCGCAACGACGGCCGCGTGTGGGTGCCCAGGAAGCAGGGGGACAACCGTCCGGCGGCGCAGATTCCGGAAGTCGAGCGCGATTATTACCTGGAGCGCAAGTATCCGAGCTTCGGCAACCTCGCGCCGCGTGACATTGCCTCGCGCGCGGCCAAGGAAGCGTGTGATGACGGGCGCGGTGTCGGACCCGGCGGTCTGGGCGTGTACCTCGATTTCGCCGACGCCATCAAGCGTCTCGGACAGCAGACCATCTCCGAGCGTTACGGCAATCTGTTCGACATGTACCAGCGCATCACGGACGAGAATCCGTATGAGGTGCCCATGCGCATCTACCCGGCCGTGCACTACACGATGGGCGGCACCTGGGTGGACTACAATCTCATGAGCACGGTGCCCGGACTGCACGTGATCGGCGAGGCCAACTTCTCCGATCACGGCGCGAACCGACTCGGCGCGTCTGCGCTGATGCAGGGACTCGCCGACGGATACTTTGTGCTGCCGTACACCATCGGCAACTATCTGGCCGGTGTGAAGCCCGAGAAGGTGGACGTCGACAAACATCCCGCGTTCACCGATGCCGTCAACGCGGTCAGGGCGCAGACGAACCGCCTGCTCAACATCAAGGGCAAGCGCACCGTCGACTCGTTCCACAAGGAACTGGGCAAGATCATGTGGGATCACTGCGGCATGGAGCGTTCGCGTGAAGGCCTGACGCTCGCGCTTGAGCAGATTCCGAAGCTGCGCGAGGAGTTCTGGCAGAATGTGAACGTGCCCGGCAGCGGCGCCTCACTCAACCAGTCGCTCGAGAAGGCGGGCCGCGTGGCCGACTTCATCGAACTAGGTGAACTTATGTGTCGTGACGCGCTGCATCGTGAGGAGTCGTGCGGCGGGCATTTCCGCGTGGAGTACCAGGAAGACGGCGAGGCGAAGCGCAACGACGACGAGTTCGCGTATGTCGCCGCGTGGGAGTGGACTGGTGACGGCCAGCCGCAACGTCTCCATAAGGAACCGCTGGAGTACGAGAACGTGAAAATGGCCACCCGGAGCTACAAGTAATGCGACTGACTCTGCACGTATGGCGACAGGACGGCCCCGCAGCCGCGGGAAAGCTCGAGACGCATGCGCTCGATGGCATCGAGGCCGACATGTCGTTCCTCGAGATGTTCGATGTGCTCAACGAGAAGCTCACGAACGAGGGTAAGGAGCCGATCGCCTTCTCGCACGATTGCCGCGAAGGCATCTGCGGATCGTGTGCGCTCATGATCAACGGCGTCGCGCACGGTCCGTGGAAGGGCGCAGCCACGTGTCAGTTGCACATGCGCGCATTCAAGGACGGCGACGCCATCTGGGTGGAGCCATGGCGCGCGAAGGCGTTCCCCATGATCAAGGACCTGGTGGTCGATCGCAGCTCATTCGATCGCATCATCCAGGCCGGCGGTTACGTCTCCATAAGCACCGGTGGCGCGCGCGATGCCAACGAGATTCTCATCGGTAAGGAGGTCGTCGAGGAATCGATGGACGCGGCTGCGTGCATCGGCTGCGGTGCGTGCGTCGCCGCGTGTCCCAACGCGTCTGCTTCGCTCTTTACAGGTGCCAAGATCACGCATCTCGGCTTGCTGCCGCAGGGTCAACCCGAACGAGATCGTCGCGCGCTGGCGATGGTGGATCAGATGGATCTCGAAGGCTTTGGTCACTGCACCCTCACCGGGGAATGTCAGGAAGCGTGTCCGAAGGACATCTCCATCGACGTCATCAAGCGCATGAACCGCGACTACGCAGTGGCGTCGGCACGGTATGTGGAGCCGAAGGAGACGGTCGGGGCGGGGTGACGCGTGTGCGCGCCGATGGAACGCACTTGTGGATTCCAGTCGCCGGTCCCTTCGCACCGCAACGGGAGCGTTGACGTGCTCAACCCATGCGGCACGTACGCGGCAGGGCATCCGGCCGCGCAATCAGAAAGCCCTGCACATACTTCGCGCCGTGATCGCGCACCCACTCGAGTTCGCCCTGCGTCTCGATACCTTCCGCGAGCGCATCGATGCCGAGTGAGGTCGCCACGTTGAGCAGGTTCGCCGCAATGCGGGCCTTGTAGGGATCGGCGTCCACGCCGCGCACGAGCTCCATATCGAGTTTGAGCACGTCCGGGCGGAGCAGGTGGATCAGGTTGAGCGACGAATAACCGCTGCCCACATCGTCAAGCGCCACCCTGAATCCGGCGCCGCGATAGTAGTCGAGGATGCGCCGCAGATGCGCCGGATCATGCGCACGATCGGTTTCGACGATCTCAAACACCACGTCGCTGCGCGCGATGCCAGCACTGTCGATCGCGGCAACGGTACTCTTGAGGCACGAGGCGGGGTCGTAGATGGCGGTGGGCGCGAAGTTCACGAAGAGTGCGCCCTCGAGTTGATGCGATGCGGCGTTGGCAATCGCGGAGCGCCGTGCCGCAAGATCGAGCTGGAACATGAGACCCGCCGCGCGAGCGGTGTCAAACAGGTGCGCCGGCGGAATGAACTCGCCTTCCGCCGTCACACCACGCAGCAATGCCTCGTGGCCGTAGATGCGCGTCGGCTCGTCCGCATGCGCAATCGGCTGAAAGTGTGAGGTGAGTCGACGCTCCTGCATCACGGCCAACAGCCAACCGCTTCGCACACGCACGACAAGACGCGACAAAGGCTCCACGCGCGCCAGATCCTCGGGCATGGGCGCCACGTCCGCCGGGCAGAGCAACGCACGTGTGTCCTCGCGTTCAACCGCCGATAATCCCGTCTCCAACGCCTCGGCCACCTGCTCGCGCTGCGCTTCGCCAAAGCTGAACATCAGCCCGTCGGCCACCACCGTTCGACACGGAACGCCCAGGCCGCGCAGGATCGCCCGTGCCTTGCCGGCAACGTGAATCGCGGGAAACCAGCAGTACAAGTCGCCCGACAGCGCATCGACTGGCACCAGCTCGCACCGACTGCAGACACGCGAGGCAGAAGGGGCGGGAGCGCGTTCGGCAACGTCCGATTGCTCGGACATCGACCGGTCGGGCACGGATAGCACGGGAAGCGGAGAGATGCGCACAGGAAAGCGAAATGGGGCGGCAAAATGGGTAGCCACGAGTCTCGGCAGCAATCCCCTGATTCCTGAGCGAAGTCGAGCGAGTCGCGCGACGGATCAGGAGCGCGGCGACCGCCTCATCGCCGCCACCGCACCACACTTCGGGCTGCCCCTGATCACGCACGACGCTAGAGATCGCGCGCGCTGGGCGGGACGGTGCTGTGGTAGCGGTGCTGGCTACAACCGCGGCAGCGTGACGCCCGTCTGCCCCTGATACTTGCCCTTCTTGTCGCGGTAGCTCACGTCGGGTGGCTCGTCGCCCTCGAAGAAGCACACCTGCGCGATGCCCTCGTTGGCGTAGATCCTGGCCGGCAACGGCGTGGTGTTCGAGATTTCGAGAGTCACGTAGCCCTCCCACTCCGGCTCGAAGGGCGTCACGTTCGTGATGATGCCGCAGCGCGCATAGGTGCTCTTGCCCACCGTGAGCGTCAGCACGTTGCGCGGTATCCGGAAATACTCGACGCTGCGCGAGAGCGCGAACGAATTTGGTGGCACGATGCAGACCTCACCCTCATACTCCACGAACGACTTCGGATCGAACGCCTTGGGATCGACGATACTGCTGAGCACGTTGGTGAAAATGCGGAACTCGTGGCTCACGCGCATGTCGTAGCCGTACGAGCTGACGCCGTACGAAATCACCGAGGCGGCGCCCTCCACGTGGCGGACCTGGCGTTCGGCAAACGGCTCGATCATGCCGTGCTCGCGGGCCATCTGGGTGATCCAGCGGTCGTTCTTGAGCCCCATCGGGAGTGTGTGGCGAAAAGGCGGGAAGGCAGCGCGCTCACCCGAGGGCGGCGCAGTCGTCGGCGGCCAAGTTACCCCTTCGGCATCACCCCTGCCAAGTCCGGCCCGTTTGCCACCAGGCGACTTGCATTGAGTGCTGATGGTCCGCTTGCTAGCTTCCGATATTCTGTCTTGTGAATTGATTCACAAAGTGTTCCTTTGCCCTCGGCATGCTGCGCGAATATCTCCCGGTTCTGCTTTTGCTCGGCTTCGCGGCCGTCAACGCGGTCATCATTATTGGCCTCGGGGAGCTTGTCACGCGCTCGACGCCCACCGCCATCAAGAAGCAGCCCTACGAATCGGGCATGGCGCCCCTTGGCGACGCGCGCGACCGCTTTTCGGTCAAGTTCTACCTCGTCGCGATACTGTTCATCGTGTTCGACATCGAGACCGTGTTCATGATCCCGTGGGGCGTGCACTACCAGCAACTCTCGTGCGCCGTGCCACTGATCGATCGCGTCTGTCCCAGCGGCCAACTTTCCTTCTTCGGGCTGGGTGAGATGCTCGTGTTTGCCGCGATCCTGCTCGTCGGCTATGTGTATGTGTGGAAGAAGGGAGGTCTCACATGGGACTGATCACACGGGTGGACGACGCCGGTGGCACGCCGGTGCGATCGCCGCTGCCGTCATCGCCCGACGGTTCGTCGCAGGACAGCTGGGTCGCCACGCGACTCGACTTCCTGGTGAACTGGGCGCGCAGCTCGTCCATGTGGCCGATGCCGTTCGGCACGGCGTGCTGCGCGATCGAGTTCATGGCCTCGGCGGCCAGCCGCTATGACCTCGCCCGCTTCGGCATGGAGCGTCTCAGCTTCTCACCGCGTCAGGCCGACGTCCTCATCTGCGCCGGTCGCGTGCCCTTCAAGCTCGCGCCGGTGCTGCGCCGCATCTATCAGCAAATGCCGCAGCCCAAGTGGGTGATCTCCATGGGCGCATGCGCGAGCACGGGCGGCATGTTCGACAACTACGCCGTGGTGCAGGGTATCGACACGATCATACCGGTGGATGTGTATGTGCCGGGCTGTCCGCCCAGGCCCGAAGCACTGATATATGGCATCCTGATGCTGCACAAAAAGGTGCAGACGGAACGCCTGAGCGACAAAAGCATCCGCAGGGAAATCGAGCCGGATCCGTCGAGCCATCTGTACATTCCGCCGTCGCGCATCGATGAGTTGTCGGAGCCGTTCGGCAACTCGGTCCACCAGACACGCAGCGCCCCGTGAGCGCTTCGCTGCCGCCGTACCAGAGCCCGATGCCGGGCAGCGCCCGTGAGGCGGCCGGACTGCCGGCACCGTCCACTCCGCATGCGATTTCGCATCGGGGGGGGGCCGAGAATGTGAGCGTGGCTGCGCTGCGTGCACGGTTCGCGCAGGGTGTGATCCGCTCGCACGTGATGTGGGGTGAGACGACTGTGTTCGTCACCGTTGAGTCGGTGCACCAGCTCATTCGGTTTCTGCGCGACGACACCGCGCACGCCTACAACTACCTCGTGGACGTTACGGCGGTGGAATACCGCGACGGCGATCAGCCGATTGAAGTGGTCTGGCATCTGCGTTCGCTGCCGTGGCAGCGGTTCCTGCGCATCAAGGTGGAGCTGCAGCCGGGCGCCGCGCTCGAAGTGCCAAGCGTGACGGACCTGTACGCGGGGGCGGATTGGCTCGAGCGCGAGTGCTATGACATGTTCGGCATCACCTTTGCGGGCCATCCGGACCTGCGGCGTATTCTCATGTGGGACACCTACCGCGAAGGTCATCCGTTGCGCAAGGATTTTCCGCTGCGCGGCCGCTTCAGTCGCTCCGAACAGTTGTCACAGGCGCTCGCGATCGATTCGTCCGGCAACTACACGATGAACGAGCTGTCGGTGGCCGAAGCGTTCAACGACCTGCCGGAAGACATGAAGCAGCGGTTGCGCGGTGCGCTGGGTGGGCCTGCGCCGACGAGCGCAGTGGATGCGGACCTCGAGGGTGACTCGCGATGAGCAGGCGCACCATCGAAATGGCCGTCGGTACCGCGGGACTGGATGCGTTCGGTCAACCCATCCGCGCGCCGCTCACGGTGCGTGAGCGTGGCGGAGTGGCGGTGGAGGCGCCGTACGAGCCCGAGATCGTGGGCGATCACATGCTGATCAATATCGGCCCGCAGCATCCGGCCACACACGGTGTGCTGCGCCTGGTGCTGGAGCTTGACGGCGAGACGGTGGTGCGCTGCGTGCCGCATATCGGGTACTTGCACTGTGGCTTCGAGAAGATCGGCGAGTACCGCCAGTACAACCAGATCATCCCGTGGACCGACCGGGAAGACTACCTGAACTCCCTCGGCAATAACGTGGCGTTCGTGCTGGGGTGTGAGCGCCTGTTCGGCATCGAGATCACGCCGCGCTGCACGGTGCTGCGCGTGATCGCGATGGAGCTTTCGCGCATCATGTCGCATCTGGTGTGGATGGGCACGACGTGCATTGATATCGGCGCGTTCACGCCGTTCCTGTGGTTGTATCAAGAACGCGAGAATCTGTACAACCTGCTCGAAGCCTGGGTTGGGGCGCGCCTCACCACGACTGCCACTCGCGTGGGTGGCATGGCGGCCGAGATTCCGGACGGGTGGCTGGACGGGCTGAACGCGTTCATTCGCAACTTCCCGAAAACGCTCGAAGAATCAGACGGCATGCTGTCGAAGAACGGCATCTGGATGGGACGCACCGTGGGCATCGGAGCGCTCACGGCGGAAGAGGCCATCAACTGCGGCATGTCCGGCGCGATGTTGCGCGCGTCCGGCGTGGCGTATGATGTGCGCAAGGACTTCCCCTATCTGGATTACGAGACGTATGACTTCGATGTGGCGGTGGGAACGGCTGGCGATGTGTACGACCGCTATCTGGTGCGCGTTGAGGAGATGCGGCAGAGCATTCGCATCCTCGAGCAGGCGGTGCAACGCCTGCCCGATGGTCCGCTCAACGTCGATGATCCGCGGGTGATCCTGCCGCCCAAAACGCGCGCCACGAGCCAGATGGAAAGCATGATCCATCATTTCAAGCTCGTAATGGAAGGACCGCGTCCGCCCGTCGGGGAAGTCTACGTACCGGTTGAGAGCCCCAAGGGCGAGAAGGGCTACTACCTGGTGTCCGACGGCACGAGCAAGCCGGTGCGTTGGCGCATTCGTCCGCCGGCGTTCGTGAACCTGTCGGCAATCCCGCGCATGGTCGAAGGACACCTGCTCTCGGACGTCATTGCGATCAACGCCAGCATCGATATCGTGATGGGAGAGATTGACCGATGACGTACGGACCGAGCGCTGGACAGTTGGTGCGTCCGCCCGAACATCCTCATCACGAGCCGTACGTGCGGGTGTTCACCGGCGAGCGGCGTGCACAACTCGACGTGATCCTCTCGCGCTATCCCACAAAGATGGCGGCACTGCTGCCCGCGCTATGGATTGTGCAGGATACGCATGGCTGGGTGAGCGAGGACGCCGTCGAGGAAGTGGCGGGCGTGCTCGATCTCACGCCGGCCTATGTCAAGGGCGTGCAGTCGTTCTACACCATGTACCACCAGCATCCGGTGGGAAAACACTTCGTGCAGGTGTGTACCACGACGCCGTGCAATGTGTGCGGCGCCGAGGATGTGGTGAAGGCGTTCCTCGAGCACACGGGATGCGGCGAACTCGGACTCACCTCCGACGACGGCCGCTTCACCGTGATCGAGGTCGAATGCCTCGGCGCGTGCGGTTTCGCCACGCCGGTCATGATCAACAATGAATTCATCGAGTCCGTGACGCCGGAACGGGTGGCGCGGATCGTGGCGGAGCACGACTGATGGGCTTTCCGCATCCTTCGCACGATCGCGAAACACCGATCCTGTCGCGGTACTTCGGCGATCCCGACGCGCGCTCGCTGCCCGGCTGGCGAGCGCGAGGTGGCTACGCGTCGCTCGAGAAGGCACTGGGCATGGACCCGGTGGAGATCCAGAACTGCATCAAGGACTCCGGGCTGCGTGGGCGCGGTGGCGCCGGCTTCCCCACGGGCATCAAGTGGTCGTTCATGAAGCCCGACGGCAAGCAGCACTACCTCTGCTGCAATGCCGACGAGTCGGAGCCAGGCACGTTCAAGGATCGCGAGATCATGCGCTGGACGCCGCACGCATTGGTGGAAGGCGTGGCGATCGGTACGCACGCCATCTACGCGGACACCGCGTACATCTACATTCGCGGCGAATACGCCGAGCCGCTGCGCATCGTGCAGGCGGCGGTGGAAGAGGCATATGCCGCCGGCATTCTCGGCGCCAACGCGATGGGCACGGGCAAGCGCCTCGACGTGCATGTGCATCGTGGCGCGGGCGCGTATATCTGCGGCGAAGAAACCGCCTTGATGAACTCGCTCGAGGGCCGACGTGGCAACCCGCGCATCAAGCCGCCGTTTCCGGCGGTGGCCGGCCTCTTCGGCAAGCCGACCACGATCAACAACGTGGAAACGCTGGCGGTCGTGCCGCACATCCTGCGCGAAGGCGCCTCGTGGTATCAGACGCTGGGACGGCACGAGAACCCCAGGAGCCGGGGCACCAAGCTGTTCTCCGTGTGCGGCAACATCGCGCGCCCCGGCAACTACGAAGTCACCATGGGATTTCCGTTCGGTGAGTTCCTGAATGGGTTGTGCGGCGGTGCGCTACCAGGGCGCGAGATCAAGGCGGTCATTCCCGGCGGCTCGTCGGTGCCGATTCTCACGCGTGAAGAAGCGGAAGGCGCGTTCATGGATTACGAAGGCATGGTGGACGCCGGCACAATGCTCGGCTCGGGCGGCGTCATCGTGTTCGACGACCGCCAGGACATGGTGAAGCAGATCGCGCGTCTCGCGCGGTTCTACGCACACGAAAGCTGCGCGCAGTGCTCGCAGTGCCGTGAAGGCACAGCGTGGACCACGCGCATTCTCGAACGCATCGCGGCAGGGCAGGGCAACGCCCGCGACTTCGATACGCTGCTCTCCATCGCGGACAACATGACGGGCAAGACCATCTGCGTGCTGAGCGACTCGTGCGCAACGCCGGTGGTGTCGGGCCTCAAGAAGTTCCGCGACGAGTTCGAGGCCAAGCTGGGTCCCGACCACAGCCGCGGCGTGGTGCCGGTGCTGCTCACGTCCAATCGCACGGTCGCTGCATGAGCGAGCCGCGCGAAGTGAAGATGCTGAGCGTCACCATCGAGGGGCGCACCACGGTGGTGCCCGAAGGCACCAACCTCATCGAAGCGGCCAAGACCGTCGGTGTGCTCATTCCGCACTACTGCTACCATCCGGGATTGCCGGTGGCGGGCGTGTGCCGCATGTGCCTCGTGGACGTGGAGAAGTTTCCCAAACTCGCGCCCGCCTGCGCGACCACGGTCATGGACGGCCAGGTCGTGCACGTGCACAGCGAGAAGGCACGAGAGGCGCGCAAGGGTGTGCTCGAGTTCCTGCTCATCAATCATCCACTCGATTGTCCCGTGTGCGACCAGTCGGGCGAGTGCGAACTGCAGGACTATACCTTCCAGGAAGGGCGCGCGACGTCGCGCTACGAGGAGCCCAAGCGCTTCAATCCAGTGGAAGACTTTGGCGGCGATGTCATGTACGTGCCCAACCGGTGCATCCTCTGCACCCGGTGCGTGCGATTCATGGACGACATCGCGCACGATCCGGTGCTCAATGTTTCCGAGCGCGGCGACCGTGCGTTCATTGGCAAGGCGGACGGGCACGACCTGACGCACGTGTGGGCCGGCAACGTCGTGGACCTGTGCCCGGTTGGCGCGCTGCTCAGCAAGGACTTCCTGAACAAGGCGCGCGCGTGGGAGCTCGACCGCAGTGCGAGCATCTGCACGGGCTGTTCACAGGGATGCAACGTCACGCTGGAGACGCGCGACAACACGGTCGTGCGGCTCAAGCCGCGTTCGAATGCCGACGTCAATCACTTCTACATCTGTGAGCAGGGGCGCCTCGACTATCGATGGATGAACCGGCGTGATCGGCTCGACCAGCCGCAGGTGCGCGTAAATGGCGCACTACGCGAGGTGGACTGGGAAAACGCGCTCGATGCAGCGGCCGCGACGCTCGCCGGCAAGACGGTGACCGTGCTTGCGTCGGCAAGCAGCAGTAACGAAGCGCTGTTCCTGGCCGAGCGCATCATCGCGAAGCAGGGCGGCACGGGCGTGTTCCGCATGGCGCGAGGCGGCGAGGCGCCGCTGGAAGGCGTGGCGGACCTGTCGCTGCGCACTGAACGTGCGGCCAACGGCACGGGCGCGCGCGTGCTCGGTTATCACGAGCTCGGCGACGATGCGTTGGACCACAGCACGCTGCTGGCGAACGATGCGCTGCTCATCCTCGACGACACACTCGAGGGCGAGGTGCCGGACGCGATGCGTAGTTTGATTGATCGCGCAGGCACCGTGGTGCATGTGGGCACGACACTTCCCGCCGCGATCGCTGCACGCGTGAACGTTGCGCTGCCGATCACCAATCACACGGAAGAAGAAGGCACATTCACCAACCTGCGTGGACGCGTGCAACGCTTCCTGCAGGCGCGCACCGGGCCCGGACTCGCGCGGCCGAGCTGGTTCGTGCTCGGAGATCTGGTGCAGCGACTGGGTGCGGCCCAGAGTTTTTATACCGTGGCCGACGTGTTTTCGGCGCTCGCCGCCACGCACGAGTCGTTCGGCGGACTGTCGCACGCGCGGCTCGCGCTGCGCGGATTGCCGGTGCTCGACGCCGACGCGCGCGGCCTGATGATGCAACCGGTCAACGCATGACCATAGCGCTCCCGTTGCCGCCACTCGCGCTCGATCTGGCGTCGTGGTTCCCCCGCCAGGACTCGCAGGTCGCGCCGGATTCCGTCTATACGTTCGCCCTGGCGAGCGTGATAAAAATGCTGGTGGTGTTCACGCTCTACATGCTGGGCGTGGCCTTGCTGACGCTCGCCGAGCGCAAAGTGTCGGCGTGGATCCAGGATCGTCGCGGTCCCAATCGAGCCGGTCCCTTCGGTATTCTGCAGCCCGTGGCCGACGGCCTCAAGAACCTCATGAAGGAAGAGGTGCGTCCCGCGCAGGCAGACAAGTGGCTGTTCATCATCGCCCCCATGCTCGCGTTCATTCCCGCCATGCTGACGTGGGCCGTACTGCCACTCGCCGCGCCGCTGCCCACTCCATGGGGCCTGATCAGCATGTCGGTGGCGTCGCTGCCCGTTGGTTACCTGTTCATGCTCGCCATCTCGTCGCTCGGCGTCTACGGGTTGGTGCTCGCGGGCTGGAGTTCGAACAACAAATACGCGCTGCTCGGCTCACTGCGATCGAGCGCGCAGATGATCTCCTATGAGATCGCGCTTGGGCTCAGCACGATCCCGATTCTGTTGCTCGCCGGCAACGTGTCGTTGAATGCAATCATCGACCAGCAGGCGAGCATGGGCTGGAACGTGCTGTCGCTCACGATCGGGTGGTTCATTTTCCTGATTGCCGCGTTCGCCGAGACGAATCGCCTGCCGTTCGACTTGCCCGAGGCCGAAGCCGAGCTCGTGGCCGGCTATCACACCGAGTACAGCGGCATGAAGTTCTCGATGTTCTTCATTGCCGAGTACGCGAACATGGCGACCATGAGCGGGCTCATGGCCGCGCTGTTCTTCGGCGGCTGGGACATTCCCTTCACCTCGTGGGACAACAGCGCGCCCTATACCGTCTTCAAAACGCTGGCCACGTTGGCCACCTTCGCCATGAAGACCGGATTCTTCCTGTTCCTGTTCATGTGGGTGCGTTGGACACTGCCGCGGTTCCGCTATGACCAGCTCATGACACTCGGCTGGGGCATCATGCTGCCGCTTGCGCTCGGCTACATCATCCTGATCGCCTCGTTCACCCTGCTGCTGGACTTCATCGGACTTTCGCGCGGCGTTCCGTTCAGCCTCGCATTGCTGGTGCTGAATGTGATGGTGGGCGCCGTGCTGCTGTGGTGGGGCGACAAGGGCAAGCTGCTCAGTCCGGCGAGTGCGCGCCTGGATCAGGTCGAGCTCGCGCGCCTGCGCGCGCGCTCCGCCGCTCCCACCTCGTTCGCCATGGGTGTTCCCAGTGCGCGAGTGCGCGCAGTGGCGGCGGCGCGCCAACCTGATCGCGCGGACGTGGACGCCGTCGTGAGCGACGCTGAAGTTGCGGCCATGTCCGCCCGCGTCCCTGTCGCCACAATCGCCGGGGACGACGACCGATGACGATTCGTGTGAAGGTGCTCGAACGCCCGATCGAGGAGGTCAGCTACATCCGCGCGACGCTGAGCGGCCTCGCGACGACCTTCAAGCATCTCGTCGATCCGCACAAGGTCACGATGCAGTATCCCGAGGAGCGATGGGACCTGTCTCCGCGCTGGCGGGGCACGCATCGCATGCTCACCACGGAGACGGGCAAGGCGAAGTGTGTGGCGTGCGGGCTGTGCCCGACCGTCTGCCCGGCCAACTGCATCAAGCTTGTGCCGGGAGAAGACGAGGAGGGCAACCGATATCCGCTCATCTTCGAGATCGACGAGTTTCGCTGCATCTTCTGTGGCTACTGTCAGGAAGTCTGTCCTGAGGAAGCCATTCACCTTGGACGCCATTACGAGAACGCCGAGTTTTCTCGCGAGGCGTTCGTGTACGATCTCGAGCGACTCACGGCGCAAATGCATCCGGTGAGCGAGCTGTGGGATCCCGCACACCCGACAGGCGAATGACGCCGTTCTACAAGTTTCAGTTCTATCTCTTCGCGCTCATGGCCATCGGTGCGGCGCTGCTGTTCGTGACGCGCAAGAGTCCGGTGTCCGCCGCCTTGTGGCTGGTAAACGTGATGTTCGCGCTGAGCGGACTGTACGTGATGCTTGATGCGCCGTTCGTGGCCGCGGTACAGGTGCTGGTCTACGCCGGCGCCATCATGGTGGTGTTCGTGTTCGTGGTGATGCTGCTCAACCTTGGGCGTCCCGACGAATTGCCCGACATTCGCGAGGCGGGTGCGCGAGTAGGTGCCGGCCTGGTCGGTGTGGCACTGCTCGCGAACCTTCTGGCCGTGCGCCGAGAAGTGCTGCCGGTCGTGGATCTCGCGCCGCCATCGGATAATGTCGTTGTGCCCGTCGCCGAGTCGCTGTTCACCGATTACCTGCTCGCGTTCGAGCTCACCTCCATCCTGCTGCTGGTGGCCATCGTGGGCGCCGTAGTGCTGGCCAAGCGAAAGGCGGTCGCATGATGCTCGGCGATGCGCTGATCGTGTCCGCAGTGCTCTTCGCGATCGGCGTGATGGGAGTGCTCACGCGCCGGAACGCCATCATCCTGTTCATGTGCGTGGAGCTCATGCTCAACGCCGTCAACCTCTCGTTCGTGGCGTTTGCCAAGCTGCATGGCGTGGGCGGCCACGTCTTTGTCATCATCGTGATGACAATCGCCGCCGCTGAGGCGGCCGTTGGGCTGGCCATTGTGATCTCGGTGTTCCGCCACTTCGGCTCCGTCGATCTGCAGAACCTCAAGCTTCTTCGGCGATGACGGCGAACCTGCAATCGGTCGCCGTGCATCCGCTTGACGGCACGATCGCCGAGTGGGTGTGGCTGCTGCCGCTGTTGCCGCTGCTCGGTGCGCTGATCAATGGCGCGCTGGTGCTCTGGCCGCGCCTGTCACCGGCCGCTGGTATCGCAGACTCACGAGAGGCGCGCGACGCCGCAATCGCGGCGCGGTTGAACGGCACGCGGTCGGTGACGTCGATGGTGGGTCCGGGCGTCATGCTGCTTGCCTTCGGGCTCGCCGGAGCCGTGTTCTTCGCGATGCGGGGGGCCGGTGAGCTGTCCGCTCCGTTCATACGCACGTACGCGTCATGGATGCTCGTGGGGTCGCTGGTGATCGACTGGGGACTCCAGCTCGACCAGTTGTCCATGCTCATGACGCTCGTGATCACCGGCGTCGGTTTTCTGATCCACGTGTTCTCCGTGGGCTACATGGCCTCGGATGCGGGCTATGCGCGGTACTTCGCGTATCTCAACCTGTTCGTCGCTGCCATGCTCGTGCTCGTGCTCGGCTCGAGCTATGCCGTCATGTTCGTGGGTTGGGAAGGGGTCGGCCTTGCGTCGTACCTGCTCATCGGATTCTGGTTCAATGAGAAGGCGAACGCGGAAGCGGGAAAGAAGGCATTCATAGTGAACCGCATCGGAGATTTCGGCTTCCTCGTCGCGATGTTCCTGCTCTTCAGCACCACAGGGGCGCTCGACTACGTGGGTGCGCATGCGGGCATGAGTTCGGCCGCACCGGCGGTGTTCACGGCGGTCGCGCTGTTCCTGTTTCTCGGCTGCGCCGGCAAGAGCGCCCAGCTTCCGCTCTACATCTGGCTGCCCGACGCCATGGCGGGCCCGACGCCCGTCTCGGCGCTCATTCACGCGGCCACCATGGTCACCGCCGGTGTGTACCTCGTGGCGCGCGCGGCACCGATCTTCTCCGGGGCGCCGGACGTCTCGCTGTTCATCGCACTCATCGGTGCCGTCACGGCGCTGTTCGCCGCGACGATTGCACTCCGGCAGTGGGACATCAAGAAGGTGCTCGCGTACTCCACCGTCTCGCAGCTTGGCTACATGTTCATCGGTGTGGGCACTGGCGCCTACGCGGCTGGCGTCTTTCATCTGGTGACCCATGCGTTCTTCAAGGCGCTGCTGTTCCTGGGGGCTGGCGCCGTGATTCACGCGATGCACGCCGCGTATCATCACGCGCATCAGGACGATCGGGATGCGCAGGACCTTCGGAACATGGGCGGGCTGCGCCGCTACCTGCCCGTGACATCGGCGACGATGTGGATTGCAACGCTGGCCATCGCGGGTGTGCCACCGCTCGCCGGGTTCTTCTCGAAGGACGAAATTCTGACGTCCGTGTTCACGCGCGCACAGGGTTCCACGCTTGCGTCGGCCAGCGTGCTCGGCGTGCCTGGCACCACGCTGCTGTACCTGATCTACGCGCTGGGCATCATCACGGCACTGCTCACGGCCGTCTACATGACACGCATGATGCTGCTCGCGTTCAGCGGCGAGAATCGCACGGGCGAGCGCGCGGTTGGCGGTCTGCACGAAGCGCCCTCGTCCATGACGATACCCATGATCATTCTCGCCGTGCTCACGCTGATCGGCGGCTGGCTCAACCTGCCCGAGCTGCTGCCGCTCGGTCCGACGCACCTTCTCTCGTCGTGGTTGGAGCCGGTCACCGGTGAGTCGACACGCGCGCTCGGTGGCAGCACGCAACTCGATCATTCCACCGAGCTCGTGCTGGTGGGCACCGCGGTCGCGGTCGCACTGCTGGGCATCGGGATCGCGTTCGCGCGTTACCGCTCGCGAGTGCCGACCAAGCATGACGCCCAACCTGAAACCGGATTCGCCGCACTGCTCGCAGACGCGTATCGCGTTGACGCCGGACTCGAGCGCACCGTCGTGCAGCCGCTCAACGCATTCTCCTCGCGAGTGCTCTGGCAGGGAATTGACCAGCGCATCGATCGTGCCTTTGTGTCCGGTGGTGAGCTGCTCGGCCGTGTCGCCGGACAGGCGCACGATGCGCTCGGCGGTGGAGACGTTGGCCGCTACGCGTGGGTTATCGCATTCGGTGTGCTCGCTGTGCTCGCCGCGTTCACGCTTCGCTGAACCATGCGCAACTCCTTGATGTCGATGGGCGTGGACCAGTGGATCCTGCCGGCACTCGTGTTCTGGCCGCTGCTTGGCGCTGCGATTGTACGGCTGCTCGGCCAGGATCGTGTTGCGCCGATGCCTGCCGAGTCGATGCCGACCGATGCGCTTGGCCGGGGTGGACCCGACGCACGAGTTCTGACGCTCGGTGTACTCGTGATCGAGGCGCTGCTCGGCATCGCCGCGTGGATGCTGTTCGATCCGGATGTCGCCGGCTGGCAACTGCGCACCGACTGGGCGTGGCTGCCGGATCTTGGCGCGCGTCTCAGCTTGGGCGTGGACGGCATCTCGCTGCCGATGCTGGTGCTGATCACCTGCCTCATGCCACTCGCGTTCCTGGCGACCTGGCATCAGGTCACCTCGCGTGTGGCGTCGTACGGCGCGCTGTTGCTCGCGCTGACGAGTGGCCTGGTCGGTGTGTTTGTCTCGCTCGACCTGCTGCTCTTCTATCTCGCGTGGGAGCTCATGCTCATTCCGATGTACTTCATCATTGGAATATGGGGCGGGGCGGGTCGCACGCGCGCGGCACTCAAGTACGTCATCCTCACCATGTTCGGCTCGCTGCTCATGCTTGCCGCAATCGCCGCGCTGTACGTGATGGGTGGCAGCAACTCGTTTCACCTCGATGACCTGCTGCAGGTATCGATGGGCCTGAGCACCCAGCTCTGGCTGTTCTCCGCATTCTTCCTCGCCTTCGCGATCAAGAGCGCACTCGTACCGTTTCACACATGGCTTCCCGACGCGCAGTTCGAGGCACCCGTCATCGGCGCTGTCGTGCTCGGGCTCAAGGTCGGCACCTACGCGCTGCTGCGTTTTGCGTTGCCGCTGTTTCCGGCGGCGGTCATGCATGACACGGTGCGCGGCGGCGTCCTCGTGCTTTCGGTGATCGCGATCGTCTGGGGTGCGCTGGTCGCCATCGTGCAACCGGATCTGCGCAAGGTGCTTTCATACTCCAGCATCAGCCACCTCGGGTTCATCATGCTCGGCTGCTTCGCGCTCACGCAGCAGAGCGTCGAAGGCGCAGTCATGATCATGGTCAATCACGGCATCACCACCAGCGCGCTCTTTCTGCTCGCGGGTTTCCTGCGCGAACGAAGCGGCACCGACCGACTCGATGCGTTTGGCGGACTGGCACGCGTCGTGCCGCTCTTCGCCGTCATGCTCACGCTCTCGATGCTGAGCACGATCGGCCTGCCGGGCACCAACGGATTCATCGGAGAGTTCCTCGTGCTCCTCGGCACGTATCGCACGGAACCGGTGCTGGCGATCGTCGCGACATCAGGTGTGGTGTTCGCGTCCGTGTATGCGCTGCGCGCCGTGCAGCGCGTGCTGTTCGCCGGACTTGATGTGAAGGCGAATGGCGGGATGCGGGACCTGCGCGGCACCCAGCTCGCGGTCATGAGCGTCTTTGCCATTGCGATGCTCTGGATCGGGCTCGCACCGCAGCCGCTGCTGCGGCGGATGGAACTCGCGTCGGGTGCGCTGGTGGAGCGGGTGCGCGGCAGCGAGGTCGATGTGGCAAGCAATGTGGCTCGCGGATCCGCCAGTAGCGCCGGCGCAGCTGCTGCAGCGATGCCGGGAACGGTGACGCCATGACCGACTTCGCATTGCCCGGCGAGCTTCTGCACGCGCTGCTTCCCGAGATTACCCTCTCGATCGGAACGCTCATCCTGCTGCTCATCAGCGCGTGGGGTGGGGAAGCGTCCTCGCCCACTCGCCAGACAACACGATTCGCGCTCGGCATCGTTGGCGTCACCGCGGTAGCGGTGATCATGGCCTGGCTGCGCGGGGACGGCGGTACCAGCGACGGACGTCTCGCCGGCGACGGGTTCCGCTACGCGATGGACCTGGTGCTGCTGCTTGGCACGGCCGGCGCACTCGCGTTGCTGGACACGGAACAGGCACGCACCAAGGCGTATCAGGCCGAGATTCCGGTGCTGATGTTGCTGGCGCTGGTGGGCATGATGCTGTTGACCGCGGCGCGTGACCTCATGTTCCTGTTCATCGGCTTCGAACTGATGTCGATTGCCGTGTACGTACTTGCGGGCGCGAATCGCAGCAGCGCGCGCAGCGCGGAAGCTTCGCTCAAGTACTTCCTGCTCGGTGCGTTTTCGTCGGGGTTCATGCTGTACGGCATCGCGTTGCTGTACGGCGCGGCGGGTGATACGCGCCTCGCCAGCATCGGCGCGGCCGCCGTCGGGCCGCTGTATCTGGTGGGCGTCGCATTGTTGCTGGTCGGGCTCGCGTTCAAGGTGTCGGCGGTACCGTTTCACCTGTGGACGCCCGACGTGTATGATGGCTCGCCGGCGCCGATTACGGCGTTCATGGCCGCCTGTGTCAAGTCTGCAGCGTTTGCGATGTTGATGCGCATCATGGTCGAGGCGCTCGGGCCCGCCATCGATAATTGGCACCCCGTGCTGTGGTGGCTCGCCGCCGCTACGATGGTCGTGGGCAACGTTGTGGCGCTGTCCCAGAAGAACCTCAAACGCATGCTCGCGTACTCGAGCATCGCGCACGCCGGTTACCTGCTGGTTGCCGTGCTCGCCTATTCCACGGCGGCCACGTCCGCGATGGTATTCTACCTGCTCGTCTACACGCTGGCCACGATGGGTGCGTTCGCGGTGCTCGGTATCGTATCCGAAGGCACTGATCGCTTCACGACGTTCGACGATGTGGCCGGACTGTGGCATGTTCGTCCGGGCCTCGCCGTCGTGTTCGCCGTGTGCATGCTCGCGTTCCTCGGCTTCCCGCTCGCCGGCGGCGCGGGCTTCTTTGCCAAGTGGTATGTGATCCAGTCCGCGCTCTCATCGAGCACGCCAATGAACGTGCTCGTGGTCATCCTTGTGCTTTCGAGCGTGGTTTCAGCCGGCTACTATCTTGGCGCGATTGCCTCGATGTTCAATCAGCCGCGTGACGCCCGGGCGCTCATGCCGGTGCCCACGCCCGCGCTTTCGGCCGCGGTGATGCTCGTGAGCGTGATCGCCATTCTCGCGCTTGGCGTCTTTCCCACTCCCGCGTCTCGCTTCGCCAGCGCCGGAAGTCTCGGCGTCGCACCCGTTGTCGGTGCATCTTCAACGGCGGTGCGCTAGTCCGCTTCGTTCGCCTACATTGTGCTCGTCGTCCCTTCGTTCCGCTCTCCGGAGTTCCTACCTGATGGCCATCAGTTCCTCGATCTTTCGGCAGTACGACGTGCGCGGCATCGTGGGACGCGATCTCACCGAAGAAGTGGCCGAAGCGATCGGGGGCGGCCTTGCGCAGCTGTTGCACGAGCGCGGCATCGCGGGTGCGGTGGTGGTGGGGCGCGACAACCGGCCGAGTGGCGATGCACTGCGTGATGCGCTGGTGCGCGGACTCACCACCGCCGGACGAGACGTGGTGGACATTGGCGTCGTGCCAACGCCGCTCATGTACTGGTTGCTGCATCACGAGCCGGTGGTGGCGGGAATCCAGATCACGGGCTCGCACAATCCGCCCGAATACAACGGCTTCAAGATTTGCGTCGGCACCGCGTCGTTGCACGGCGACGGCATTCAGCGGCTGCATGCGCTTGCCGCATCGCCGCGCGGCGCCGCGTCTGTGATGGGATCGGTGCGACACGCGGCGGTGATCGATCGATATGTGGACGACATCGTAGAGCGCATCGGTCCGCTCGCCCGCCAGATTCGTGTGGTGTACGACTGCGGCAACGGCGCAGCCGCGCTCGTCGCCCCGCAACTCTTCGAGCGTCTGGGCGTGGAGGCCACCGGCCTCTTCACCGAGAGCGATGGCACGTTCCCCAATCATCATCCTGATCCGACGGTGCCGGCGAATCTCGCCGACTGCATCGATGCCGTGCGCGAATCCGGCAGCGAACTTGGCGTCGCGTTCGACGGCGACGGTGACCGCATCGGCATCGTGGATGCCGCCGGGCGGATCATCTGGGGTGACCACCTGCTCATTCTGTACGCGCGAGATGTGCTTGCACGCACGGGCACGGGGCAGTCCATCATCTTTGACGTGAAGTGTTCGCAGGCGCTCACCGATGCCGTCGCTCAGGCGGGCGGTGTGCCGGTGATGTGGAAGACTGGACACTCGCTCATCAAGGAAAAGATGAAGGAGACCCGGGCGCCGATCGCCGGCGAGATGTCGGGACATATGTTCTTCGAGGAAGGATTCTACGGGCACGACGATGCGCTGTACGCGGCGGCTCGCCTGCTCCGAATCCTCGCGGATTCCGGCCAGACCGTGGAGCAACTGCTGGCGGACGTGCCGCACTTCGTCTCCACGCCGGAGATTCGCGTCGACACGGACGATGCGATCAAGTTCGAGATCGTGCGGGACGCGGTGACGCACTTCAGCGCGCGCTACGACGTGCTGGATGTGGATGGCATTCGCGTCCTGTTCGGCGATGGCTGGGGCCTCATACGCGCCTCGAACACACAACCCGTGCTGGTCATGCGTTTCGAGGCGCGCAGTGAACCGCGGCTGGCCGAAATCCGCGCGATTTTCGAAACGTGGCTTCGTGAACGTGGTGTCGATCCGACGCCGAGTGCCCACTGATTCCGGGATGATGCGCCGACCCGGGCAACACGAGTGATGCAGGGTCGACTGCGCCTGATCGGCGCGGCCGCCGCCGTCGCGATGACACTGCTGCTCGGCCGGGCGCTGAGCACCTTGATCGTCGATCGGGGCTGGTACGCCGCACTCGGCGCCAGCGGCGTATGGCGTGAAAAGGTGCTGGCGATCACCGTGCTCAAGGGTGGTGCGTGGCTGCTCGGCAGCGCGTTCGTCTTTGCCAACCTGTGGGCCGTCCGACGGGCGATCCTTGCCATCATCGTTCCCGCACGGGTCGGAGACCTCGAGTTCGCGGAGGTCATTCCGGCCCGTCGGTTCTTTCCGGCGATGCTGCTCGTCGCCGCGATCATCGGCGTCGTACTCACGATACCGCTCGACGACTGGACCGTGCTGTCGATGGCGTGGCGCGGCGAACGGTTCGCGGAGTACGAAGGCTATTTCAATCGTGATCTCGGATTCTACGTGTATTGGCTGCCGTTCGAGACGGCGGCCTACACCTGGGCGATGGTGGCCATCGTGGTCGTCACGGCACTGGTCACCGTGCTGTACACCATCACGCGCCATCTCCGGCTCGAGGACCGCCAACTCGTCGCCGGCACGCACGTGAGACGCCACCTCACCGCGCTCGGCGCGCTGGTGCTCCTGCTGCTCGCCTGGAGCTATCGGCTCGATGCCTACGAGCTGTTGCTCTGGGGCAGCGGCTTCGACGGTTTGTTCACGCGCGTCGACCACCGTTTCACCACGCGTGTTGATCTTGCGCTCGCCGTGGCCACTTTTGCGGCGGCACTCATCGTCTTTCGCGCCGGCTGGCTTGGTCAGGTGCGCGCCGCGTTCGTGACCGTGACGCTGGTGCTTGTGGCGGCGCTGGTCATGCGACAGGCGGCGCCAGGGATCGTGGAGAACGGCGCGTACGTCGGTGCGACCGGCACGCGCGACAAGGACTACGAAGCGACGCGTGCATTGTTCACACGTCGCGCGTACCACGTCGAGGGCATGCGGTTTCCTGAGGCGGACAGCGTGGCGGCGGAGCCGCTCGTGAACGCCGCGCGCAGCGTGGTGCTCTGGGACGCCGCTGCGCTCGAACAGGTGCGAGGCGCTGCTGACGCGCCGGTCACCAGCCTGCAGGCACCCGTGTGGCAGATGGGCGCGAACGGTCCACAAGCCGCACTCGTCACACGCTCGACATCTGCGACGCCCATCTGGGACGTGCGTGTCGTGCCCGGAACGCTGCGCGACGCGCGTGGCGCACTCCTTGTCGCGCGCCATCGCGAACTGGGCGCGGCTACGCTCGAAGAGCCACTGATCGCACCGGGCTTCACCGACCACCGCGTGGTGCAACACGCACCCCCGACTTCGCGCGTCGCGACCATCGGCGAGCGACCGGCAGGAGTGATCGGGTTTGCTGATCGAACCGTTGCCGCCGCGCCCCTGAACACGTTCGGTGCGCGGCTTGCACATGCCTGGGCAACGCGCGATGCCTCGCTACTTCGCGACGATCCCACGGCCGGCGCACGTGCCGTCGTCCTGCATCGCGATGTGCGCACCCGGGTGCGTCGCCTGGTGCCGACGCTCGCCCAGGGTCAGGTCATCGCCCCCATCGTGCAAGACGGGTTGCTGCTCTGGACGCTCGATCTCTACAGTGCGTCCGCGTACTACCCGCTGAGCATGCGCTTCCAGCTCGCTGGCGAACCGCGCAGCTACTTTCGCTACGCCGCAACGGCGCTGGTAGACGCGCAAACAGGACGCGTTCGACTGCTCGAAGCCGAATCACCCGATCCGATCGCGCGAACGGCACTCAAGCGACTGGCCGGGCTGATCATTCCGGAATCCGAGTTGACGGCCACCGTACGCGAGCAGCTCCCCATTCGGGCCGACGGCGCGTTCGCGCAGATTCGGGCGTTTACTCGCGTCGGGTCTCGTCGCACCGGCAACGCCTCAAACTTCGTGCCGGACAGTGTGCCCGGCGCGGAACCAGTTCCGGTCGTTGACAACGGCGACGGCACACTCGGCTGGACGGTGCCGCTGGTGAACAGCGCCGACCAGCTGGTGGGTGTGGTCGAGGCCGTGGGCGGCCCTGTTCGCGAGACCTCGTGGCGGCCGCTGCGGGAGCCGTTGCCGCGCTGGAGCATCCTCACGGAGCGCTTGGGTACCGAGCTCGATACCGTGGCCGCACAGGTCCGCCGCGAGTCGGATGGGCCCGTCGTGCTCGGCACGCTTCGTGTGCTGGTCCGAGCCGGTCGCCCACTACTGGTTCGTCCCGCGTACACCACGGACGTGAGCGGGATGCATCTCACGGCGCTCGCAGTGGCCACCGACTCGCTGCTATGGGCCGGCGCGACGCTGGACGAACTGCTCGGCAGCTCGACGGCCGGGGCGGGACCGGAAGGAGTCCGCGCTCGCACAGCGGCCGGTCGTGAGACCGAGGCCCGGCGATTGTATGACGCGATGCGAGCGGCATTGCGAGAGAGCGATTGGCTGCGCTTCGGCGCGACTTTCGACAGTCTCGGTCGGGTGCTCGACCGCAGACCGTAGTGGCAGTCGCGCTCGGGTTGCCCCGATCATGCGTGGCTGCGTAGCATTGAAGGCTGGTTGACACCCCCGACATCGGAGAACGCGTGGACTTACATGAATATCAGGCGAAGGAGCTGATGCGGACGGCCGGAGTGCCGATTCCGCCCGGCAAGATCGCTCGCACGGCAGACGAAGCCGAGGCGATCGCTAACGAATACGGCGTGCCTGTGATGGTGAAGGCGCAGGTACATGCCGGTGGTCGCGGAAAGGCTGGCGGCGTCAAGTTCTGCAAGACGCCCGCAGACGCGAAGGAAAAGGCGCAGGCCATCCTGGGCATGGACATCAAGGGACTCACCGTCGAGAAGGTGCTCGTCACCGAAGCGGCCGACATCGCGTCGGAGGCGTATGTGGGCATCATCGTGGACCGCGCCACCAAGAAGGCCGTGTTCATGGTGAGTGCCGCTGGCGGTATCGACATTGAAGAAGTCGCGGCCACGACACCCGAAAAGATCCTGTACCTCCCGGTCGACCCGCGCTATGGCCTCATGTCCTTCGAGGCGCTGCGCATGGGGTTCTTTCTGTATTCCGACGCGAAGCTGGCGCGTGCCGCGGCAAAGATCATGCAGCAACTCTATGCAGCGTTCATGAACGCCGGCTGCTCGCTCGCCGAGATCAATCCGCTCGTCGTGACGCCGAACAATGAGCTCATCGCCGTTGACGGCAAGATGGTGATCGATGACAACGAACTCGATCGCCGCCCCGACATTGCAGCGCTGCGCGACGAGTCGTCGGAAGCGCCGAGCGAAGTCGACGCGCGCAACGCGAACCTCACGTTCATCAAGCTCGATGGCGATGTGGGTTGCATTGTCAACGGCGCCGGTCTCGCGATGGCCACCATGGACCTCGTCAAGTTCTACGGCGGCGATCCGGCGAACTTCCTCGACATCGGCGGTTCGTCCAATCCCGAGAAGGTCGTGAATGCACTTCGCATCATCACGGCCGATCCCAACGTGAAGTGCATTTTGTTCAACATCTTCGGTGGTATCACGCGCACCGATGACGTGGCGAACGGCATTGTCACGGCCACGAAGCAGAACCCGCTCACGGTGCCGATCGTCATTCGGCTGACGGGCACGAACGAGGAAATCGCAATGAAGATCCTGACAGAGAACGGATTCTCCGCCTCGTCCGATATGGACGAAGCCGTGCAGCGCGCGGTGGCGTTGGCCAAGGGAGAAGCCGCCTGATGAGCATCTTCATCGACAACAACACCACGCTCATCGTGCAGGGCATCACGGGCCGCGACGGCTCGTTCCACACCCGGCAGATGATCGAGTACGGCACCAAGGTCGTTGGTGGCGTGACGCCCGGCACGGGCGGACAGACGTTCGACGACAGCGTGCCCATCTTCGACACCATGCACGCGGCCGTCACTGCGACGGGTGCGAATACGTCCGTGATCTACGTGCCGCCGCCATTCGCGGCGGACGCGATCATGGAAGCTGCCGCCGCTGGCATCACGCTCATCGTGTGCATTACCGAAGGTGTGCCGGTGCTCGACATGACGCGCGTGTATCCGTTCGTGAAGGAGCATGGTGCGCGTCTGCTCGGCCCCAACTGTCCCGGGCTCATCACGCCGGGCGAGAGCAAGGTCGGCATCATTCCGGGCCGCATCTGCGCGCCCGGCAACGTTGGCATCGTGAGCCGCTCCGGCACGCTCACGTATGAAATCGTGCATCAGCTTACGAGTGCCGGCATCGGGCAGAGTTCGTGCGTCGGCATCGGCGGTGATCCGATCAACGGCACCAACTTCATCGACTGCCTCGCGGCGTTCGAAGCCGATCCGCACACCAAGGCCATCGCCATGATGGGCGAGATCGGTGGCACCGATGAGCAGGAAGCGGCGCAGTTCATCAAGGATCACATGAAGAAGCCGGTGGTCGGCTTCATCGCCGGACAGACGGCACCGCCGGGCCGTCGCATGGGCCACGCCGGTGCGATCATCTCCGGGTCGTCAGGCACGGCCGCGGAAAAGATCGATGCGTTCAAAGCGGCCGGCATGGGCGTCGCGCAGCGTCCGGTTGACTTCGTCGAACTGATCCGCGCGCGACTTTCGTGATCGGGCAGTACTTCTCCTGACTCGCGGTTTCCGGCCACTGCGCCATGTATCTCACCGATCTCCTGTCGCCCGCGCGCTGCCTCGTGCCGCTCGCGGCAACGACCCTCGCTGACGCCGGCTTCGCGCTGGTGAATGCGTTGCTGGCGGATGGCGCAGTGGCCGATCCGGATCGGTTGCGCGAGCGTCTCGAGGAGGCGCGTCCGGAGGATGTCGTCGGGTACCGAGGCCGCGGTTTCGTGCTGCACTATCGCACGGACGCGGTCCCGGCACTGGCCATGGCCGTGGGCATCGCGGCCCGTCCAGTGTGCCGAGAACTCGGCGACGGGGAGGACCAGCAGTGCGCGCGATTTGTGGCGCTCGTGGTGGCGCCGCGCAAGGAAGCCGCCCGCCATCTGCAGATGGTCGGTGCGCTCGGACAGCTGCTTGCACGTCCCGGTGCGGTCACGTCGTTCGAGAGCGCCACGTCGGCCGTCGAGTTGCTGTCGGCGCCCGGCTGGCAGGACGTTGTGGTCGAGCCGCAGCTCACCGTTCGCGATATCATGACGCTGCGGCCGCGATCGATCGGTGCAGACGCGCCGCTGCGAACGGCGGTCATGGACATGCGACGGGCCGGAGTCGGGGCGCTACCGGTCGTCGACGATGACAACCGCGTGATCGGACTCCTCAGCGAACGGGAACTGCTGCGACACCTGCTCAGTCATTACCTTCCCCGTGCCGGAGGACAGCCCGGTGGGCCTCCATCGGCCGCCGCGCGGCGTACCGTGCGCGACGTCATGTCGCGTCGCGTGCTGTGCGTTTCACCGCATCAGCCGCTCGCCGAAGTGGCGTCGCTGATGCTCAACAAGGACGTCGAACGGGTCCCGGTAGTACGGGACGGCATGCTCGTGGGATTTCTCACGCGGGGTGACATCGTTCGCAAGCTCATCGGATCCTGATACCATGGCTGGACGACATACGCTGACGATCATCAAGCCCGACGCCTTTGGCGCCGGCAAGGCCGGCCTCATTCTCGCCCTGCTCGAAAAGCACGGCTTCGTGGTGAAGGCGGCGCGCGTGCTGCACCTGAGTTCGGCGCAGGCTGGCGCGTTCTACGCGGTGCACGAAGGCCGTCCGTTCTACGGTGAGCTCGTGGAGTTCATGTCGAGCGGTCCGTGCATGCCCATGTTGCTCGAGCGCGACGACGCCGTGGCCACGCTGCGCGCGGTGATCGGCGCGACCGATCCGGCGCAGGCCGACGAGGGCACGGTGCGCAAGTTGTACGCCGAATCGAAGGGGCGGAACGCGATTCACGCTTCGGATTCCGACGAGAACGCGGCGATCGAAGGCGCATTTTTCTTCGCCGGTGCCGATACCGTCTGAGTGCCCACGGGCGGGTTGCGGCGCGTGTCGCCGTAACTCGTGGCAGGGCAGGGAGTTGACGCGTCGGTAACGGCTGAATCGAGCCCTTGTGTTCCCCGCGCGATCACTCTAACTTTCCGGGCTATGCTGTACTTTGACATTCGTACGATTGAGTTGGGCGCACAGCCGGTCGATGGTGTGCTGAGCGCCGACGACACGATCTGGCAGGAGGGGGACGTGCTGCCGACAAGCTCGGTACACGTGCTCGGACGGCTCTCGGCAGCGGGACCTGGCCGCATTTATTTTACGGGTCAGCTCTCGGGTTCGGCGGTCGTTGGGTGTCGTCGCTGCCTGGTTGACGCCACCACCGACGTCAGCGACACCGTTTCGGCGCTGTTTGCCGAGCCCGGGCTCGACGAGGCCGAGGAAGATGATGTGTATCCGCTCAACAAGAATGCGCATGCACTCGACCTGCGGCAGGCGGTGCGGGAAGCGTGGGTGTTGGCAGTGCCCGGCTTCGTGACGTGTCGTCCCGATTGTCAGGGGTTGTGTCCAAACTGTGGTATCGACCGGAACGTCGAGTCGTGCAGCTGTCAGGCAAGCTCGACGGATTCGCGGTGGGATGCCTTGCGCGCGGCGCGCGACAAGACGTCCTGACCGTTTGTTCTTCGATTTCGTTCTTCGCTCATTTTTTCCCAGGGTGTTCCCATGGCCGTCCCGAAGCGCCGCACGTCCAAGCGTAAGAAGCGCGCGCGCAACACGCACAACATCGCGCCTGCAATCGCGATCCAGACGTGCCCGCAGTGCGGCACGATGAAGCGTCCACACCGCGTCTGCCTCGAGTGCGGGTACTATGCGGGTGAACAGCGAGTGGCCGCGCAGGAAGCGTAAGCGTTGGCGCGCATCTGCGTGGACGCCATGGGGGGCGATTTCGCCCCTC